>CAMDLK010000001.1 GCA_945901725.1 Bifidobacterium breve
ACGAATCACGTGTTCCGCTTCCGGTGCTTCAATCCAGGCTGGGCACAGGACGACATTCTCATTCACCCAAGTTGGAACAGCATGCGCTCTCCACGTATCAGCAACACTTCTCTCGACAAGTGCAGTGGAGACAATGACGTCTGGAAACTGTTCTTGTACCAGTTCACGAGTGAATGAATGATCGTCGCCCAAGCTTGTACGCAATGTGACGAAGTCACCTGTTGCTTCTCGTTCTTCTACGGCTACAACTCCGAGGCTCCACAACAAGTCGGCGAGCAATTCGGATTCAGATTTGGAAACGAGGAAATCAAGCATCGACCACGATGGGCCGGAAACATCAGTCAATGCGACGTAGCTGTTCTCTGAAGCGCGCACCCTTGTGTAAATACGCAAGGACTGCCATTTCGATATCTGCTTTTCGAGCGCGCCCTTCTTTGATGGTGGCTGGTGCGCCCACCGCGAGAGCGCCTTCTGGAACAACCGTGTCATTTAGGACAACGGAATTAGCCGCAACAATTGCTCCGGATCCGACAACTGCTCTATGAAGCACGATTGCTCCCGATGACACCTGAGCTCCGTTCTTGATGATGCACCCCTCTAGGTGAACGAGATGGCCAACAACGCAGTCATCTCCAACCGTCGTATGGTCCATAGGAGTCGTGTGAACCACTGTTCCGTCCTGGATGCTGGTCCGCTCACCGATGACAATCGCGCCGTCATCGCCGCGCAAGACCGCACAGGCCCAGATGGAACTCTGAGCTCCGATAGTGACAGATCCGATAACAACTGCGTCAGGATGTACATAGGCCGTTGGGTGAATTGAAGGTATTTGATCACCAAGTGCGTAGATAGGCATGCGCCACGGTAGCAACTAGATCTGTGTCCTCTGATGGTCGTGGCGTTTTCCGAGATACCGTAGATGCCTATGTCACGTCGTATCGAGATCGAACTCACCAGCAAACGCCCAGATGGCACTTGGACATGGCGCGCTGCCGGCGCACGTGAGCCTCGTGGTGAAGTTGTCGACTCTGTCGTCCCAGCCGGATCAAGCGTCAATGACGTGATGCGCGCAGACGTAGAAACTGACCTAGATGGCAGTCGCGTCTTGTCGATCACGCCTCCAAAAGCAAAAAATGTTCGTACTGGTCTTCTTGAAATTCTTCCATCCACCCGCGCCTTTGAACCTGTAACCCAGCAACTTGCGAAGAAGGGTTCACGTGGAGGCGATGATCGTAAAGGTCCTCGTCGTGATCGCAAAGATGGTGACAAGCCTCGTGGTGAGCGCAAAGACGGCGACCGTAATCGGGGAGAACGTAAGGAAGGTGCCGAAGGACGTACTGATCGTCCTCGTCGTCAATTCTTTGATGCTCCACCTGAACTTCCACAGCGTCCAAAGGCAAAACGTATTCGTCCATTACGCGTGAACGTTGATGCTGTGCTTGCTGAGTTGCCACAAGCTCATCGCACAATCGCTGAGACAGTCCTCAATGGCGGAGTGCCGGCAGTTCGCGCAGCAATTGAAGAGCAGAATCGCCTTGCTGTTGCAGCCGGTAAAGAAAAAGTACCTGCGGAAGGTCTTCTTCAGATTGCTGAGCAACTATTGCCACGCCTTCGCGTAGCTGAATGGCGCGACAAGGCAATCTCTGCCGAGTCCATTATTCATGACATTGACCTTCGTGACTTACGTTCCATTGTTGTCACTGCTGACCAACTCGTCGCGATTGATGAAGAGACCCGTGCGCTTGTTGCAAAGATGAAGCAAGGTCTCGTAATTCGCCAAGAGACAGAGACAAAGAATTGGCTCGACGACATTGCGGTCGCAACATCAGTCGGACGTGTTGTTCGTGCATTGCGTCTGTCTTCACAGCCTCCTAAAGCTGGAGTTCCATTTCCTGCTCCCCTAGCAGCACAAGTTGTCGCTGCAACTGTTGCAGGCCTCACAACAGATGCGCCGTCAGAGCGTTGGATTGCGTTGCTAGAAGCAGCAGCATTCTCGCCAGTCCACGCCAAGGTTCTTCCCGCAGCAGTTCCAACTGTCATTTCAGAAGACCTCACAAAAACCGTGACACGTCTTGGGCCTCTCATGCCTCAGATTGCTGCCTTGTTTGGTATCGCAGTTGATCCGAAAGCGCGTCCACCACGTCCGCTACAGGTTCCTCGTGGCGACAAAGGTCCTCATAAGCGCGCAGGTGATTTGAACAAGTCAGCAGACGGTAAGCCAGGAACTGATAAACCACGTCGCGGTCCAAAGCCACAGGCAACTGCCACTCAAAAACAAGCACCTGATGCCGTTGCTTCTGCACCGGAAGCAGCAGAGCCTGTCGTTGAGGTTGTCGATGTTATTGAGACTCCAGTCGTTGAGTCACCAGAGATTGCAGTTTCAGATGCACCAGTCGTATCTGAATCTAAATCGGTCTCTGAACAAGCGCAATAGCCGTTAGAGGCTCAACTTCCCCATTACCACTGCTTCTCACTACGGTGGAGGCATGTCAAACATGGTCACATATGAAGTGCGCGGAAACGTTGCTCTAATCACACTCAATCGTCCCGATGCTCGCAATGCTGTAAACGACGAGTTAGCCGCCGACATGGAAGCGTGTATCGATCGACTCGAAGCCGACGACACAGTATGGGTCGGAGTGCTGACCGCTAACACCGAGGGACACAAGTCTCCAGTATTTTGCGCGGGCGCAGATTTGAAGGCTCTTAGTGCCGGTGGACAAACTCTCGGAACAAAGCGCGGTGGATTCGCTGGCTACGTATATCGCGACAGAGTAAAGCCGATAATTGTGGCTGTCGACGGACTTGCAACTGCTGGTGGATGCGAGATTGTCCTTGCATCTGACATGGTCATTGCAACTACGCGCTCTTCATTCGGTCTTGCAGAAGTTAAGCGAAATCTGATTGCGGGAGCTGGCGGGCTTTTTCGCCTCCCCCGCGCAATAGGACGAGCTGCTGCAATGGAAGTAATCCTTACGGGTGATCCCCTGTCGGTCGACCGGGCATATTCGCTTGGTTTGGTTAATCAGATTGTTGAGCCAGGCAAAGAGGTTGAAGCTGCAATGGTTCTCGCTGAAAAGATTGCACTGTCAGCTCCGATGGCGGTGGCAGCGAGTCGTCGTGTGATTCTCGCTTCCGCATACTCAACAGACGAAGAACTTATTGAAATGACTAATAAAGAATTTGCTCCGATCATGAGATCAGAGGACACCAAAGAGGGTCTCACGGCCTTTATCGAAAAGCGCGCTCCCCAGTGGAAGGGCCGTTAGAGCTTTTTGCCAACAATTATTGTCTGAGCGACTAAACCATGTCGTTCAAAAAGATTCTTCATCGCGCGATCACCAGGTAACGCACTCGACTGCAGCCATGTTGCATTCTTTTGTTGCAACTCACGAATGCACTCAAGAACTAGAGCATCACCGATACCGATGTCTCTGCTAGCGGCTTCGACAAAAACTGAGTTAATTGACCATTCGGATGAACTGGCAGCCGTGGCCACTAGTGATCCCATCACAGTTGTGCCCACTCCAGCTACCAATGCCAGAGTCTGTGTTGCTTCATTTGAAGGTGCCATTGCTGATCCTCGGTACTGGGTGGCCTCTTGTTCTGACATTGAGTGATGCCTTGCAAGAACCGCGGCATCGTCTTTTCCTGCGTGGCGAACAAAAATAGAAAGATCAGGCACTAGTTGGGTCATCCTTGGAAGACGGCCGAACGACAACTTTGCGAGCCTCTCTGACTGCATGGTCGACAGCGAACTTCCCCAGCATCTTTGCTGATGGTGCATGCTTTTGAAACGCTGAGAGAACCTCGTTGAACTTACGTGCGCAATCTTTTGAAAACGCTGAAAGGTTCACGGTGTTACTTCACAAATACAGGACACGCGTCATCGCCGATGGGACACATTGGCGCATTTTTGCGAACAAGAAGAAAACAACTGTTACACAGAAGCTCGTCTGCGCGTTTCGGTTGCAGCTCGTCGTCGCCTGTTGAGCGTTCTTCGTTGTCTGGAACTTCGTCTTCTTCAGCCGGAAGATCTTCGCTGGCGAGACGATCTTTCAGAATCTTCGAGAGGTCCTCTTCGACGTCGTCTGGAGCAACCATGTCGTCGTCGTCGTCATCATCATCGCCCGGCTTGCGCACGATGGTGGCACCCATTGAATCATCGTCGTCTTCATCGTCGTCGAGCAAAGCGTCTTCGTCGTCTTCGATGAGAGGCTCGTCAAGTTCCAATTCCTCGAGGTCGTCAATTTCATCCCCATCTAGGTCAATCTCCAGCTCAACTTCAACTGGTTCAATCTTCTTCTTAGCCACTATGTGCTCCTAAATATGTGCAAGGACTCGCGGCGGGATACTAGGCATAAAACAGTGCCAATGGACGAATGCTCGCAAATTAATGTTTGGCCGTGACGGGTGTCACGAGCACGATTACTGATCTTTTCCGGATCTTTTGGACTCTGCGCGCCTCTCGGACTCAAGCCGTTCGAGTTCGGGTACTTCTGTCGTCATATGGGACATCGATGCCGCAACGGCATGATGCCCGGCCTTCTCAGAGATCTGTTTATGCATCTCCAGAGCCACCCTGCGGTACGAAGGATGGCCTTGTGGACCTGAGCGCAGTTCCAGCATGTGCATCGCCTCACGGGCGTTGAACTGCATCACATAGCGAATTCGGTACGCCATGGAAACTGCGTAACTTGCCTGATACGGGTGGTCAGCGGCAAGGGCGTCATACAGCGAGGATGAACGGGCCATGACTTCGTCGAACATCTCGGCTCCCCCAGCAGCATCGACCAATTCTGGACGTGAATAGCCGTGGTACGGAGTCAATGGCTGCCACTCGATTGTCAATAGGCGATGCCGCTGCATGTCGCGAAATGCGCCGTAATCAGACAAGACGTCGAAACGGTAGTCAATGCTCTCGAAGGCTCTTCCAGGACGATGGCGACGATTGTCCCGGTTGCCGATGTACGCGTTCAAAATATCTGTCTTGTCAGCAACGCTCATGGCTTCGACCTTCAGACGAATTTGAGATTCCGGTAAATGCGAATACTGGTAACAGGCTGCTGCCACCAACTTGTTCTCACCATCTGGATCAAAATCAATAAGCGTTACTTCATCTACATCAGTCGAAATATCGTCGCCCATGATTGCATCGACGATGTCAGTCATAGCAGCGGTATTGGTGGAAAGGTAGTCAGACCACTTCACACCTCTTTCTGGAACATCGACTCGACGAAGGAACGATGGGATCACTTTTCGCAACTCGACGAGCATCATGTCTGCGTAATAACGCGCTTCAGGAAGCGGGTGTGCACGCATGCGTAACAAGAGTTGTTCGTATCCCTGTCCGCTTCCATAGATTCCAACATTGGACAAAGAAGATGCCGGCAATAGTCCGCGCACCGCGTCGAGCGCTTTAGCGCGAGTGGCCTGGCGGTACACGAAGTCACTATCTTTCGGGCCCTTAATCACGGTCGAACGAACGTAATTAGTTACTAGTTCAGCAAGCTGGCTGTAGGAATCAAACATGCGATCCATATCGCCGACATAACGCGTGCCGAATCGGCCTTCCAAAATGTCAGGATCACGGTAGTAGCGATAGCGCCCGCCCAGCCTGTCGTCGTAAGCGATGTAGCGAGTGCTTTGCTCGAGGTAGCTCATTAGGCGACCCCATTCAAGAATTTTGGTCAAGATATTTGAAGATTGTTCACATGCGAGGTGAACTCCACCAAGTTGTGCAACGGAATCGTCTCCGTACTCAACGAAAACTTTCTCGTAGAGAGTTTCAGCTCTGTCAATACCCACTGTTGCGTCTACGGCTTGATCTCCGGCGATCTCGAGGTCGTTCACGAACTCATCCAAAAACAATCGACGCAAACTGCGGGGACTACGGCTGTAGCGGGCAAACAAGGCGCCTTTTACAACTTCCGGCAAATTGACTAACGCAAAAACGGGAAGGTCAAGATTTGTAAAATAACGACGCAGGATGTCGGATTCTGTATCTGTAAATTCCTCGGGAACATAAACACTCACGGCAATTGAGCCTAGGAGTCACGTAGGGCGTGGAGAGGGATACCGTTAGAGCACGTTTTTGTCTGGATTTGCGGTGTGAAATTCGGCCGCGACGGCTGATTGACGCTCTGTCGAAGTCCAAAAATCAATGGCTGTCATCGCCATCGCCTTTGCGCCGTCGACTACTGCTTGGTCGGCCATTGGCGAGCGAGCATATTGAGCGAATTGTTTGGTGTGTATCGAAGTTCCAACTGGAGCCGAAGCGATCATCGGATGAATCGACGGAACTAAGTGACTGACATTTCCCATGTCTGTACTTCCGACCACTCTGTGGCCGCCTTGTCTCGGGTCAGAGACAGTGCGACCAAGTCGTAGAGCATTGTGTGCATACATAGTTCCCATGGCGTTGTTGGTCACCATGTCTGCGTATGCAGTACCAATCCATTCGTGCGAAACCGAACAACCGCATGCGTGGGCTCCGGATTCAAGTGAAGCAAGCACTCGGGGCTTCAGGGCAGCTAGAGACGTGACATTGTCGGATCGGACATACCACTCAGTGGATGCCTCGCGCGGAACAATGTTTGGCTTCTCTCCTGCCTTCAGAAAAATTCCGTGTATTCGCTCCGTTGGCAATATGTGTTGACGCAAAGTAGCTACTGCCATATAACCAAGTACTGCTGCATCAAGGGCGTTGCGACCTAAGTGAGGGGCAGCCGCTGCATGCGACTCTTGTCCCGTGTACTCAACTAACAATTGTTGCAGTGCAATTGCGTCGATGGTTGCTAAATCAGCATCAGCCGGATGAACCATCATTGCTAAATCGACACCTTCAAGTGCTCCGTTTCGAGCCATGAGGATTTTGCCCCCGCCGCCTTCTTCGGCTGGAGTGCCCATATACCTAACACGACCACCTGCGTTTCCTGCGACAGACGCAAGAGCGATGGCCGCTCCAAGTCCGGCTGCCGCAATGATGTTGTGTCCGCAACCGTGACCGATGTCTGGCAATGCGTCATACTCGCTCATGATGCATACCGTCGGGCCTGCACCTACGTCGCCCGAAAACCCCGTAGGACAATCAAATGCGCCAAGATCTACTGGAACGCCATTGCTGTTCGCAGTTCTGGTCAACAACTCTGACGCAAAAACCTCTTCGTAGTTCTGTTCTGGATGCCCATGGATTTCATGGCTGACCCTGATGAGCGTCTCTGCATTCTTGTCAATCAGATTGCATGCTTGAAGCTTTAACTCATCAACTTCTGAACTCTTCAAGGTGCCGTACCGTGATCAAGAACAATCTTGCCAAGTTGCTCTCCTCGTTCGAGTCGAGACAATGCTTGCTCGTAATCTTTGAGCGCGTACACATTGTCTATAGCAATTGGTAGACCGTTGTTGATGATTGCTAACAACTGATCGAATTCCTCGTAACTACCCATTGACGAACCAATGATTTCGTATTGTTTGAAGAACAAACGAGGAATATTGATTTCAGCTGCTGAGCCTGATGTTCCTCCGCACACAACCATGCGTCCGCCTGGAGCAAGAGATCGAACGGATTTATCCCATGTCGCGGGGCCCACACTTTCGATAACAACATCGGCCTGCACTGGCCATTTGGCGTCGGCGGAATCGATTGCTGATACGGCCCCCATTTGAAGGGCCTGCGCGCGTTTAGTCGCATCTCTGCTGGTAACAATTGCTTGGGCGCCCATGAAATTTGCAAGGGCCAAAGCGGCTGTGGACACACCGGATCCGATGCCAACAATCAGCACGGTCTCTCCTGGTGCCACACGTGCTCTGTTGAGCATCCGTAAGGCGGTGAGATATGCGAGCGGAAACGCGGCACTTTCGAACCAAGTTCTACTAGTTGGCCGCGGACGAACATTACGGTCGGGTGCAATTGCAAATGTTGCGTGACCTCCGTGGCAGTGTTCTCCCCAAATCATGAATCCAGGCCCCATTGGTGAATTATTGCCGTATCGCACGATGTCTTCGATAGGAGAAACACCGGGATTTACCACAACTTCCTCTCCCACTGAAACTGAAGTCACATTGCTTCCAATCGCGTCGACAATGCCCGCAACATCGCAGCCGGGAATATGCGGGAGCGGAGGCTTAGGCATACCGCGAGTGACCCACAAATCCATATGATTGAGAGCACTAGCAACTACGCGTATGCGTACTTCATTCTCTGAAGGTTCGGGCGTTGTGATGTCTCCCCAGACGTAGGTGCCGGGTGATTCGTTCAGTATCCAAGATTGCATGCTCCCTACCGTAGATGCCTAGACAAGCAGTCTCCAGTAATCCGGAACAATTTCTATTTGCACAGATATCCATCCACGAATGCGAGATCCGTCTATTCGTAGAGCCTCTGTACGAGACAATGTTGAAAACTCAATGGCTCGAATCCGACCAGCTTCAACTAGGGGGTGGGGCGTGTGTGTGCCGAGAACAGATTTTTGGCGGGCACGAAATCGCTGCTGCAGGCCCATCGACGAATCCACAGACATCAGATCAAGAAAACCGTCATTCGGATGAGCCCGCGGTGAGACATTTCTTGGTCCGATGAATCCACCGTTGGATACGCAGACAAGCCGGCCTCGTAACCACCCACCGATCATCACATGCGATGCAGCAATCTTGGTGTGAATAGTGCCGTTTCTCATTGTGATGGAAACACGTAACGCGTCAATCGGAACCTCAAAACAATTGTCACCAACAGCGGGCTGTGGCGGGTCTCCGAGGCAATGCGCAATATCCCCACCGTGAACGATGAGGCGATCATTAACTGAACTCAACGCAAGGCCTTGGTCGCCGTGAACGAATACATCTCTCGATGTGCACGTTGTCGGAACTCCCCATTGTTCTCCCCGCTTGATCATCGCGACGATGCACCCAATGCTGCTGCTACTACCCCGCGATCGAGTGCTCGCGTTGCTGATTCTGCAGTGTCGCGCAGTGATGAATTGGAAGTCGTAGAGACAATTTGACGCAAAAGATCGATGAGTTGGCGCATTGATCGAACAAAATCTCCAGGTGTTAAATCAGGGTCAAGAATTTTAGATAAAGGTTTGCCACTGGCCCATGCAGCCGTTTCAAAGGCCAGTCCACCATTTGGCGCACGATGTTGGTGAAGACCGCGTTGACGTTGAATATCTTGAACTTGTTCACTGACTCGTTCGATGCGCTTGAACCGTTGGCGAACCTGTTCGTTTGGCCACCGAGGTGCGCCACCTGAATCGCCGCCACGAGGTTCATACACCAACGTCGAGAGCACCGCTACCAAGTCATAAACCGACAAATTGTCGAAAATACCACGGTTCATCACTTCAACGATTAACAAATCAGATTCATGAAAGATTCCTGCGAGCATCTCTCCCTTGTCAGTCAAAGTCCAATCTGAGATGTAATCCATTTCCTCCAACATGTGAACGACGTCCATAAAGCGTGAACCGACTGAACCTGCGCGCGTTCCCGCTCGACTCTCCAATTGTTCTATTTCGTTTCGTAGTTTGCGAATGCTTTTGTGTGACAAAGGTGAGTCGACAACGCGTGGGCCGGTTTGCTCCTCCATTGCCCGCCCCATTGTTTCGTCAATCTTCGCTTTCACTAGACGTGCTGCAGACTCACGTATGAACTCGGTGCGCGCTGGCTCAAAAGGAACTGGCAGGTCGGCGTGGCCGGCTTTCAACGGAAGAGATCGTAAATCCTTCGCCATCACGTCGAGAATTTTACGACTTGGTGTGACAACGGTTAGTCGGATACCTGAGCGGCGGGCAGCAGTGCTGATAATCAAACCGCGACCCCTGATGTTTGATGCGTCAAACATAACGATGTCTCCAGGTCGTAAGGAACGAAGCGCTATCTCTGCCTCAACAGATGAAGCCATTTGGTCTGACGAGGAAACAATCTCTTGACCAAAATTTCGTTCAGCGAGAGCTTTTTCCAATAGGAAAAGTTCACGCTTTCGCCCGTCAATAGATGCCTCAGAAGTAACTACGTCTTTATCAGCTTGGAACTGTGCAAATGACAAATTCAGAATGTGGTGCGCGCCGTCAAGAGAACGGTTTCGCACCATATTGACTGCCATGTTGCATGTGGGACGAAATGCAGATGACAGTCGAAAGCTGCGACTGAGAGCAAGGCCAACTACCTGATCAAAATCAACAAACGGATTCCAGAGTGAAATGGCATGACCGATGTCATCGAGTCCGCGGCGTCCGGCTCGACCAGTCAATTGTGTGAATTCGGATGCCTTCAGAAGTTGGTGATGCTCTCCTGTATACTTAGTCAATTTCTCAATGACGACCGCACGCGCTGGCATATTGATTCCAACTGCAAGAGTTTCAGTTGCAAAGACAACCTTGACAAGTCCTTGTACGAAACACTCCTCAACTGCTTCCTTGAACATTGGAATCATTCCAGCGTGATGGCAAGAAATACCGCTAGCAACGTCATCAATGAAGTCGTAATACTGAAGCGCATCTTTATCGTCTGCTGTCAGATTCTCGCAATGTTTCTCAACGATTTCTCGTATCTGTATCTCTTCCTCTAGAGACGTTAAGACCATTCCCGCGTTCATGCATGAATGCACAGCATCTTCACATTGAGCTCTACTAAAAATGAACACAATGGCTGGGAGCATTGATTGATCCTCAAGAAGTTCAACTATCTCTGGGCGAGTCGGTGCAGAGAATCTTCTTGGCTTTTTACCACCGCTCTGGCCGGAACGACCTCTTAATTGCGTTGCATTAGAAAGTAAGCGTTGCACGTGGCGGTTCGGTTCACCGCCTACCACTGTCTCAAACATCTCACATTGTTTAGAAGCGTTATCGAACAGTGCAAAATGATTGACAAGTTCAATAGGACGAGTCGTCTCAACCACAACGTCTGTTCTGCCTCGCACCGTTGATAACCAATCGCCAACTTCATCAGCATTAGACACTGTTGCAGACAAGCACACCAGCTGCACTTCGAGGTCAAGTTGGATGATTACTTCTTCCCAAACGGGGCCCCGATATGCATCCTGCAGATAATGAACCTCATCGAGAATCACCACGCCCAAATCCTCTAGACGGTTGGACTGTGAGTAAATCATGTTTCGTAGAACTTCGGTGGTCATCACCACCACCGGTGCCTCAGCGTTAACCGCATTGTCGCCTGTTACAAGCCCAACCATGTGCGCTCCATACAGATTCTGTAGATCTCGATACTTTTGATTGGATAATGCTTTTATGGGGGTTGTGTAGAACGCACGCAATCCGAGAGAGCGTGCTCGTGCTATCGCATATTCCGCAATCAGTGTTTTTCCCGAGCCAGTCGGGGCGGCAACCAACACAGATGCGTCGGCATCGATGGAGTTCATAGCCTTGACTTGAAAACCATCCGGTGCATAATCCAATGATTTAAGAAATGTTTCGCGGACGTCCGACATTGGTCTATTCAGCCCTTCGTCGAGTCAGCAACCAACCGACGAGAACTGCGATGAGATAGAGAACTGTCAGTGGAATCGCTAATGCCATCATGCTGATGGGATCTCCTGACGGTGTGATTGCGGCGGCTGCAACGAAGATGCCCATAACGGCGTAGCGCCATTGTTTAATCAAAGTCTTAGGTGTGACAACCGACACAAGTTGAAGAAATACAAGTAACACAGGACTAAGGAATGCAACGCCGAATGCCAACATCATCATCACAACAAGGTTTATGTACTTCGTTATTTGATACGCCTGCGTTACATCTTCGCCCGACCACGAGATGAGAAACTCTAAAGCCTTGTCGAGAGTCCAGTAGGCCAAGTAACACCCAACAGAAAAAAGGAGAACTGATGACGCAATAAACGGAACTGCATAGTTTTTCTCACGTTTAGACAAGGCCGGAACAATGAACCGCCAGATTTGCCAAAGGATGATGGGAAGTGCAAGAACTAGACCGCCGTAGAGACATACCCTCATTCGCGCACTGAAACCATCAAGAGGCCCTAGTGAAAAAAGTGATCCGTCACATTTGAAGTCGGGCCGCCGCAAACATAGGTCTGTGTACGGACGGGTCAGAAGATTCTTTAATTGGTCGTAGAAAGCAAGAAGAACCAGAGTTGAGATGCCAATGGCTAGCACACTTCGCACTAATCGCATCCGTAATTCCCGCAAGTGGTCCATCATGGACATCGCTTCAATTGGTTGAGCTAAGGAATCACTCATCGTCAGTATTGGTAGTAGGTGTTTCTACCGATGGTGTTGAAAAGTCAGGCTTTGGATACGCGGCTTGTTCGGGACGCATAGGTGGTGACGGCTCTGTGTCGACCAGCCCGAAACCGTGACGCATTTGATCAGCTGTCGATTTCAATTCATTAATCGGCTCGGAAAAGGTCTGCCGGAACTCCTTTTCGTAGCCACTAGCTGCACGACGTAGATCGCCGTAGAGCTTTCCGCCACGGCGAATGACTCCGGGTAGACGTTCTGGTCCCAAGACGACTAGTCCTGCAACGAGCAGAAAAAGAATCTCACTTCCGGACATGTTGAACACACGCTAAGCATAGAAGCAGGCACCTAGTGTTGGAGGGTGCAACAACGCATTGCCTCCCTTCGCCCTGACCCAATCGCCTTTGCCCACAGAGGCGGAATGGCACATGCGCCAGAGAACACTCTGGAGGCTTTTGCTCTTGCATTGCGGTTAGGGGCTAATGGCCTTGAGACCGATGTCTGGACAACTGCCGATGGTCACGCTGTTCTCGACCATGATGGCGTCGTAAGGAAACTTGCGCGAAACCGTCCCATTTCAAACCTTCGTCTCGAAGACTTACCGCCGCACATCCCGACACTTCAGTCGTTATTTGAAACCTGTGGAACCGATTTTGATTTAAGTATCGACATCAAAGATGAGCAAAGTTTCGAAACTTCAGCTACGACTGCTCGCGATTGCAACTTCGACCTATCACGTCTGTGGTTGTGCCACTACTCGAGTGCCGTAGTAATTGCGCAACGTCCCTTACTGCCTGATGTTCGATTGGTTAATTCCACTCGCCTGCCGCGGATCAAGGAAGGCTTAGAGATGCGATGCGCAAAGCTCTCGACAAATGGAATCGACTGTTTGAACATGCACCACACTGATTGGACAGGTGGTTCTACAACATTGGTTCACAAGTTCGGTTTGTATGCCTTCGGCTGGGACTGCCAATACGGCTATGTGTTGTCTACGGCGCTGCGTATGGGTCTCGACGCTGTGTTTAGTGACCACGTTGACACAATGGTTGAAGCATACGAAAGTGAAATCGGCTTCGTTCCTCGAACGTAAGTTCTACAAAGTTGATATTCGATTGAACGGCCAAACAATTGCGAAGGCGCGGCCAACAATCAAGCTCTCAGAGATAGGTCCGAAGCTTCTGCTGTCGAATGACTCGGAACGGTTGTCGCCCATAACAAATATCTTTTTGTCTGGCACTGTTTGAACTGGCATATTCGCCACACGACACCTGTTAACCGGGTCTACGAGGTCAAGGACATCTTTGTCAAGATACGGCTCAATAGTTGGTTTTGAGTTAATGATGACAATGCAGTTCTTTATCTCGATGGTGTCGCCTGGCAAAGCAATAACGCGCTTGATGAGATCGTCATGTGACACTGTCCCATCGCTTGTCGTCACGCGATCGAAAACAACCACGTCGCCCCGACTAATTGAAGAGAACCGATAGCTCAACTTATTCACAAGAACACGGTTGTTGCCGAACAAAGTGGTTTCCATTGAAGGTCCGCTGATATAAAACTGTTGCAGGACATACACGCGTACCAGGAGTGCCGCCCCCAGGGCCAACACAACCACCAGAAACCAGTCACGAAGGACCTTTGTAACCGGATGCGCTTCAGGCGTCTCTGTAGGTATGGTCTGGTCCGTCATGAAGGCTCTACGCTACTGCCCGCTATTGGCGCGTCCCTGTCCTTCGCTGGTGGTAAGTCACAGTCGTCGGTGATCTTCAAAGACAAGGCACCTCGGCTATTGGATGTGTAGGCTTAATCCAGTCCCCTTTAGGGGGCAGAATTGCTGCCGAAACTCGGCTCATGAGAAGGGACTCCCCAAATGAAGGTATGGATCGATCAAGACCTCTGCACTGGCGATGGCCTTTGCGAAGAAATTGCACCAGACGTTTTTACGCTTCTCGATGACGGACTTGCTTATGTTCGCGAGGGTGACAAGGTGTTTGCCAAAGCTAAAGGCAACGCTGAGGGTGCTGAAGGCCTCGCAAATTTCGACGATAAATTAATCGACGCCGTTGTTGAATCCGCCGAGGAATGCCCCGGCGAATGCATCTTTATCGAACCCTAGAGGTTCGATCCGATCCAGCGTCCCACAGTAAGAAACGCTGTGTGGGCAACCATTCGATGATCAGGGCGAACAGCCATGCCTTCAATGTGCCATGTGCGATGAAGAACTTCTAACGTGCGCTGATCAACCCATCCTTTGCCCATTGATTCGCGAACCTGAACTGCCTGGGTAATTGAAGGCGTGTACGCCACCAGCAGTCCCCCAGCTTCTAGAGCGTGTTGAACACGCGGCACTACTTGCCATGGCTCGGGAAGGTCAAGCATCACTCGATCAAACGATCCCTTCAACGTTGCCTCGTAACTATCACCAAGTGAGACGTTGTATCTCGAGAGTGCTTCTTCGCCAAGAAATGAGCGAACATTTGCTTTAGCGCGATTCATAAAGTCTTCGCGCAGTTCAAGGCCCGTGATGTGTGCTCCGTAGCGCAACATTGCCATTGACAATGCTCCTGAACCGACTCCGGTCTCAAACACGCGAGCCCCAGGATAGATATCCCCGATCATGCACATAGGCGCCAAGTCTTTTGGGTAAATAACTTGAGCACCTCGTGGCATCTCAATTACAAAATCTTCAAGTGTTGGCCGCAGAACGATGTACTTCGACCCTTTGGTTGACTCGACAGGCTGACCCGGAAGAGTTCCGATAACCGATGTATGAGGTACGAAGCCTGCATGGCTGTGAAACTCGCCCTCCTTATTGAGTTGAATCAGATACCGACGCTGCTTTGAATCAATAAATAAGGCCTTTTCGCCCTCTGCAAATACTCCACTCATGAGGCGTGTTGTCCATTCTTAGTAATTCGTATCTCCATTGACTCATCGCGAGCGAGAACAATTCGTCGCACTGGTGTGACAACACGAGTAGCGACTTTTGCTATTCCGACAATCGTTAGTACCCGACTGACAAGACGAAATTTTCTGGATTGGCTAAGAAAGAGACGGCGTCCGATGAGGCGGACAATTACGCGCATGGAGGTTAGAACCGACGGAATTCAACGCGGGAAGCTCGACGACGGCCTTTACGGCGACCCAAGAGATAGGCAAGGATCACGACGATTGATGCGACCGCCGAACCTATTGCAATCGCAGATTGTTTCTTGTCTGCTGCGCGACCCTGAATGTCAGCTTGTAGTGCTCGGAATTTAGATTCAAGATCGTCACGTGAGATACGAGTGTTGTCAGCCATGATTAAGAGTCCTTTGCGAGACTGCGTCGTGAAACGCGAGAGAACGTCACGGCCACAAGTATGGCCACGATGCTCAACGTGATGAAGTAATGGAGAAACGACCATGAACCATCAAGTGTTGTGCCACCTAGATCCTGACTGAGACGCAGAATGCCGAGTGCCGCGAAAACGAGAGCAAGCCCAAGGCACAGAGCTGCCAAGGTGCCGACGGCTACCCACCTCACTGCGCCTTTGATGGGTTCGAGAGTTTCTTGGCGTGCGTACTGCTTAACCGAATCAAAAAGGTCGCCTACCTGGTCAACGGGACCTCTGGGGGGTCTAGGAGAAATGCGGGACGATGCCATGGGCTTCGTATTCTACGGTGCCCAAATAGAGATATCCACAGGCTGACCTAGGGCGTTAACTGCTCCGTAGAGGGTGAGGCCGAGGCTCTGTTCAGCACATCAGCCAGGGAATACCAAATAGGACGATATGAGCCCTGATTATCTATCCCTGTCTTGTTCATCAACAATGCAAAAGACACAGGGCCTGAGTTAGGGACGGGGACATATCCCACGAGTGCCTTCACGCCGTTAAGGGTTCCGGTCTTGCCACGAAGTACTCCTGCAACATCTGTTCCATCGAATGTTTCTCGAAGGGTCCCTGTCTCGCCCGCAACAGCCATCAAATTGGGCATTGAAGAAGAAAAAGTGTCGAGAAGTGACATGAAAACATCACAAGGAATACGGCCTTCAGACGCCAAGCCTGATCCATCGAACAGTTGAACGTCTTTATCTAGTTTCCACTTCACCAGCGTTTCTTTCACGGCAGTAAGACCTGCATCCGTGGATCCAGTCCCCTTGGACGCGAATCCGATTTCCTTTAGCAAAAGTTCTGCAGTGTTGTTGTCGCTGTTCACCATCATTTCTTGAATCACAGAAGTAAGTGGTGCGGATTGAATCGAAGCAATCTCGGGAGTTCCCGTAGGCATTGCGTCACGTCGAGGCAGTGCACCAAACAGAACTCCCCTTGCACTGAGAAGATTCTGCAATTCAGTTGCGGCAGAAACCGCTGGGTCATCAGGTTTAGTTGCGAGACTAAGCACTACTCCATCGTCAACAAATAGCGCGCCAAGTGGACCCGCTTCTGTGAAACGAAAATCCGGTGGCCAAACATCAACGAATCTTTTATCGTCATAACGCGAATCGATGCCAACAACGGATCCTGCTACGCGCTTTAACCCGGCTGCCACGAGAGAATCTGCGAGCTTTTCGAGCGAAGTTCCTGATGTTGTGGGATATTTCTCAGAAGCTACATACTCATTGCGAACTATCAAAGGGTCTCCACCGCCGACGAAGAAAAGGTCGGCCACTGAGCCATTTGCATCGAGTGTTCCATGAACTCGTGTTGTGTAGACAAACTCTGGTTTCAGAATCTCCAGAGCGACGGAGGCAATTATCAATTTTGTAGATGAGGCAGGGATAAGGGATTTAGCTGAGTTCACTGCACCAAGTCGGATACCCATCCATTCAACAGCTACACAACTCTGCGTCGGAAAATCTGCCGCGACATTTGCAAAGGCACGCGACAACTTGCCAGTACGCGTGATGACAGACAAAGTGTTCGGAGCTCTCCGTGCTGAAAGCACAGACACACGAGGAACTGTGGTCACGATGCGATCATTCCGATGGGTAACGCGTGACGCTGTACGTGAAAGCGCTACGTACAATCCTCCAAAAATCAAAAAGCCAACGAAAGCAAGGATGCTTATCGTGCGAAGAGGATTTGCTGATTGGCGTGATCGTACGCCAAAACCATTATCTGCGCGCGACACCTGTGTGAACCGCATATCGATAGAGGTGTCCTAGTGCCACAGCAGCACGATTGCCACTTGCGTAACAAAGCCGGCCTGTTTCACGAACTGTTCTTACCCCGGAGTTATTGGGATCAGCAACCGCAAGTTCCGTCGCGAGCAAAATTGGTTTTCCAGTCGTCACAGAAAGGTCATGCGCCGCTTGAGCGAAACGTGCATCCTGTCGTTCGTGATATTCAACGATGCGGTCAAGGCCATGATCTGGGTGGAATCGACCCTCTCTCATTAAGCGGGCTTGGTTTGCTTGGATGCCGAGACCAAGATAAATAATCGCATCAACATCTTTATGCTCAGCGATCATTGCCATGACTTCAGGAATCGTGTCTCGAGTCTCTCCGCCCGCGCAATCCACAGGGTTATTGCGACTCCAGCGTGGTGGCAACTTTGTATCAATTTGAGCGAGTAGATCCTCTGGCAATGTCATCAACTGCATCGAGCCATCATTTGCAATTGCGTCACTAGTGACCACTCCCCAACCGCCGGCCGTTGTCAACACGACAACGTTTGGTCCTAATGGCAATGGTTGCGTGGCAAAGGTTGCCGCAGCTTCAAAGGCTTCCTCAACATTTGCGGCACGCGTAACACCACCTGCCTTGCATGCACCATCGAAAATTGCGTCGTTTGCAGCAAGAGCGCCCGTGTGACTAGCTGCCGCACGTGCTCCATTGTCGGTGGCGCCACCTTTGATGAGAACAACAGGTTTACGTGCAGTAACACGGGCCAGGCGTTCCATTAAACCACGGCCATCACTAATGCCTTCGACGTATGTCAATGCAACTTTTGTAGCAGAGTCTGTTCCATACCATTCGACAAGATCTGCTACGCCTAGTGCTGCGGCGTTACCTGCCGAGACTGCACGGCTAATGCCGACTCCGGTTTGTCGCGCGTAATTCAAAAAGCTTGAAACGAAGTTTCCACTTTGACTAGCAACTGCGATCGCACCTGAAGGTGGATACGGCGCAACAATCTGCGCACACAATTTTGCAGGAGTTGACACGACTCCTTGACCATTCGGTCCGGCAAGAAGAATGCCTAACTCATCTGCGAGAGCAACCAATTCCGTCTCAAGACGTATTCCCTCTTCGCCTGCTTCGCCATAGCCCGCTGAAGTGAGGAACGCAGCACCGATCCCCTTTCGTGCACATGCTCGAAGCAAGTCAGGATTTGCAGACGCAGGGGTGCACACAAAGACAAGATCAATTGCATTGTCTGGCAACGAATCAATATCAGCAACGGTCTTGATACCGAGAACTTCTTCTCCCTGCAGATTGGTGCCGTATACGCCACCGGCATATCCACTGGCCAAAATATTATGCAAGGAAACAAAACCAAATTTTCCAGGATGTGTTGATGCACCTGCAACCAAGACGCCGCGAGGCTCGAAAAGCGCACGGAATTGAGCATCTGTGTATGGCACTCGTTTCGAGACCATTGAGACATTGCGCTTTCCCATTTCGACCAGGGCATCTACGGCAACAACGTCACCGTTCTCTCGAACGATAAGTGGATTCACATCAACCGAGACGATGTCATCGCGTTCCATGGCGACTCGCGAAAGACCAACGATTGTGGAAATCAATTGGCTCTTGTTGACAGCAGGTTCCCCGCGAAAAGCTTCGAGAAGACCTTGCATTCTCAATGAATCAATCATGGATGCTGCCCCAACTTCGTCAACGGGTGCAGGCCGGAATGCAACATCGGCAATGACCTCTGCCATTACGCCACCAATACCGAGCATCACGGTGGGACCAAACTGTGGGTCGACGAGCATTCCAGCAATGAGTTCTCGAGTGCCACTAATCATCGGGGCCACCAACAAGTGAACATCACCATCTGCAGGTGTTGCGGCGGCCAAGAGACTGTTTGCTGCTTCTGCTACTGCCTCTGCATTATTCAACCGCAAACGTACGAGTCCGCGCTCTGTCTTGTGAGCAATCTTGTCTCCACCAAGTTTTACGACAACCGGATAGCCGAGTTGTTCTGCTGCCGCAATGGCTTCATTGGCGGTAGCCGTCTTTTGCTCTGGAGCGAAGGGGATGCTGTACAACGACAGCAGGACTTTTGAATCGGATTCAGACAGGGTGGAAGTTTGCTCAGATGACACGACTACATACGGTAGTCAGTACGGACGGCGAAAGACGGGTGCTCCGGCTCGAAAAGTCGTTCTATGCCACGTGAGTGGACAATGCCGATGCAATTTCCCCTGGCAGTTCTCCGATTACTAGGTGACCAGCGGGCAACTCGACAAGTGTCGACCCAGAGACTGTTGCTGCAATGTGTCGAGATTTCGTTATGTCGACCCAGCGATCTTCTATACCGCCGATCACGAGACATGGGGCCTTTATGAGCCGCAAACTCTTTTCGATATCAATTCGAATATCAAGTTCGAGTTGCGCATCTGAGCCTGGCTGTACCGTGGTCGCAGCCATACCGACAACAGCGTCAAACATGGGTTCCAATACTTCTAACCCGGCAGCTGTGTAACCGTCAGCGAGTGCGTATCGCATAAACAACTCACGATCAATAGCGATGAGACGACGCCACAAATCAAAAGTTACTTTCATCCGCGCATCGGTCTTTGACCATCCACACAACGAAGTAACTGTGATTACAGAATCAGGAAACAGTGAGGCGCACTGAAGGGCTGCAACTGCCCCGAGGGAATAGCCGATCACATGAAAACGTTCATGTCCTAAATGATGCATCAGGGCAACTGCATCGGAAATAACCACGTCAAGATCAATCGGCCCAGTTGGCATATCTGATTCGCCAGAACCAGGGAATTCAAACGTCACCCATTCAAGATTGGTGGAGCACGCTTGTTGAACCTGACTCCACGCATTGGCTGCCTGTGTCGTGCCATGAAAGGCCAGAATGGGCACTCCGGACCCCTCCGACGTATAACCAATAGTGCGACTGTTGTTAATCCATGAAGACATGGCGTAACCGTATCGGATTTGGCAATGAGGGTCTACACGACCAAAGCGGCGCGAAAGAAAGCGACGACGTGATCACAGTGGTCGCGTACATGTTCAGGAGTGAGAGCCTGATCGTTGAAAAGTTCATCTATGAATGGAGCGTCAGAGAAATATGTCAAGATCGCGCCATACCCAGTGATGATTAAGTGTTGAGCGTTGTGCCGGCGAAAGTGCCCAGCATCCATCTCTGCTGTGAAATATGCGCATGCATTATCAAAAAGGGGCCGCAGAAAACCCGAGAGGTCGACGCCTACGTGAACCCCACTATCGAGCGCTTCTCGCCGCATAATACGAACGTAGTCAGGTGTGCGCGCAAACAAATCAAAGCCAGCACGAATGACTAGTTCGGCTTTGTCCCACCCTGATGCTGGTGACGCCATGGCAACTTCAAGACCTTCAAGCCATTCGGATAACAGCATTTCAAAAACGTCTGTGTACAAGGCTTCTTTACTAGGAAAATGGTGAAGCAAACTTGGTCGTCTTATGCCGACCCCAGCCGCAATGTCGTTGAGCGAAGTTCCCTCGTATCCCCGATCCGCAAAGCAGTGAAGAGCCTCGTCGAGGATGAGTTCTCGGGTCGATTTAGAACTGATCTCTTCTGTTAAATCCGACACCTTCTCAATTTACCGCCTATTCTGCCCTACCTACCAGTAGGTAGCCAGTTAGTGTTTCTATATGAGTTCATTTATCTCCAGTGTCCTAACAGCTCTCTTGGTTGGAGCAGTCGTCTCTACCGTTGCCAATACCTGCACAACCGTCTACCTACACCGGGCCTTGAGTCACCGCGCGCTCACCCTAAAACCATCTGTGGCACTCGTATTCCGCGCTGTGCTGTGGCTGTCTACTGGCATTAAGCCAAAGGAATGGGTGGCAGTTCACCGCAAGCACCATGCCTTTACAGACATAGAAGGCGACCCTCACTCTCCGGTATTACTTGGATGGAAGAAGGTTCAGGCTAAAAACGTGGCTTTGTATAGAGCGTCAGTTCTTGATCCGACGACAATTGAGAGATACGCCAAAGATTTGCCAGATGATCGTTGGGACAAAGTCTTCTTTGGCCACAACAAGACAGGTCTGCTCTCAGGAGTTGCAATCCTCATTATTCTTCTCGGGCCTTGGACAGGCCTTCTCGCCGCCTTCATTCACGCGAATATCTATTTGGCTGGAAATGCGGCGGTCAACGCACTTGGCCATCATTTCGGTCGTCGTCCCTACGATAACCGTGCCACCAATTTGCAGTGGTTGGCTTTCTTCACCATGGGTGAAGGCCTTCATAACAATCATCACGCGGCTCCGTCGTCTCCTCGTTTGTCGCACAGATGGTTCCAAATTGATCCAGGGTGGTGGGTAATCAAAACCCTGACAATTTTTCGGCTTGCAAAGGTTCGTTTCTCTGATATTCGGTTGACATCGACAGCCAAGGCTTCGTTCAACTAAAAACCCAACTACATTTTTAACGTGCCACGCGAGATCACCTGTAGCCAATTTTTCGATGGAGACAGCCTCCAAGGTTCACGTCGAATCGTCGTGGCAGAGGATGGCCTCGTTGAATCTATTGAAGAGCACACTGGACCGGCTGAATACTCAGTTCTGTGTCCAGGTTTCGTGGATGTGCAGATGAACGGCTTTGATGACGTTCACGTAGCGACTGCATCTTTAGATGAATTGATTCGCCTTGATCAGCTGCTTCTTGGTCGAGGAACAACCAGTTGGTTGGGAACGATAGTTACGGCTCCGCTCGAGAAAATGGCAAGTTCCTTGGGGTCGCTTCACGAGTCGTTTCAGTCGCAACAAGTACATGGCTTCGCTGGGATTCATGTTGAAGGGCCTTTTCTCGGTGATGCCCCTGGGGCTCACCCAGTCAGATACATCGTTGCATGTGATTTGGATTGGATTTCTCAGTTAGATCCGTCGGTGCGCCTAGTAACTGTTGCGCCCGAACAAACCGATGTCATTCCCGCAATTCGTGCACTGGTAGATCGAAACATAACGGTGTCGCTTGGGCATTCGCGACCTACGAAGCTTCAGTTCAACGATGCCGTCGCCGCAGGCGCGTCAATGGTCACGCATCTCTTCAACGGAATGAGCGGAGTTCATCATCGAGACCCAGGACTAGCCATGTGGGCGTTAAACGATGATCGGATTACATGTGGATTGATTGCCGACGGCGTTCATGTTCAGACAGACGCCCTATCGCTCGCTTTTCGGGCTGCGGGCTCCCGAATCTGTTTGGTTTCAGATTCCGTTTCATGGAGGAATCATTCGGGCTCTCGACCAGGGGTAGAAATAAGAAACGGCGCGCCTCGGCTGTCAGACGACACGCTGGCAGGGTCGTGTACGCCACTTGGGGAATGTGTGCAACGAGTTGTTCAGGAATGCGGAGTTCCTCTGCAGTCGGCTCTCGCTAGTGCAACCTCTGTCCCTGCTGACTTGGTCGGATTGGCAGATGTAGGACGGATCAAAGTTGGCCAGAAGGCAGATCTTCTGGCGCTCGACTCCGAACTTTCCGTTCTGAAAGCCTGGCGCCGATTACCATCATGAGGTGCCTACACAATTGAGCCCCGAACAAGACGCCCTCGCTATTTCGATCATTCGAGGTATTGCGATGGACGCACCACTAGCTGCCAACAGCGGTCACCAAGGAACTGCGATGTCGCTTGCGCCGCTCGCACATGTTCTTTACAGTCGCATCTTGAAGCATGATCCAACATCGCCCGACTTCATAGATCGCGATCGTTTAATTCTTTCTAACGGGCATGCATCAATCTTGCAGTATGCCATGTTGTTCTTGTCCGGCTACGGATTAGAAATGTCCGATCTCAAATTATTCCGTCAATGGAAATCGGCTACACCTGGCCACCCTGAAGTTGGCCATACAGCGGGCGTTGAAGTCACTACTGGTCCACTTGGTCAGGGGTTTGCGAATGCTGTTGGAATGGCGATTGCAGAATCGCATTTGCGCGCAGTACATGGACAAGACGCAATCAATCACCGCACGTACGTAATTGCAGGCGATGGTTGCCTTATGGAAGGCATCAGTCATGAGGCCGCCTCACTGGCTGGGCATCTCAAACTTGATCATTTGGTCTGCATCTTTGATGACAACAAAATCACTATCGATGGCAGCACCGCCTTGACATGTAGCGACGATGCGCCTGCTCGGTTCCGCTCCTATGGATGGAACGTCATTGAGGCTGGTGAAATTGCAGAAGATTGCGACGCTTTAGAGAAAGTGTTGCTCACAGCACGCGATCACACAGGCGCGCCTACTTTGATAGTTCTTCGTTCTCACATTGGATTTCCTTCTCCAGACCTCACTGATAAGCACGAGGCACATGGCAACCCATTCACTGCTCCCCTGGTTAGTGCAACTAAGAAAGTCATGGGAATTCCTGACGAACCCTTTTATGCACCAGAGACATTTGTGTCTGAGTATCGGTCTCTATGTCGTGAACGTGGCCAAGCGGCACATGCAGATTGGAAAAAGCGAACACAGTCAATTTCTCCCGCTCTCAGTCCATCCACTTTCGGCATAGCGAACAAGCAAGAAATTGCATCAGCGCTCCCCGTATTTCCTTCTGATACAAAACTGGCAACGCGCCAAGCTTTTCAAAAAGTGTTGGAGGCGACCGGTGGTGTCATGCCCTTCGTACTCGCTGGGGCCGCAGACTTGACGGGAAACACCGGAGCAAAGTTGACAGAGACCAGTGCGTACTCTGCTGAGAATCGATCTGGAAAACAGATCTATTACGGAATTCGCGAACACGCCATGGCGGCCGCGATGGTTGGCATGGCGCTTCACGGCGGCGTTCTTCCGGTTGGTGGCACATTCTTCGTTTTCGCCGACTACATGCGACCAGCTATTCGTTTGGCAGCGCTATCAAGCGCTCGCACCGTGTTCGTCTTTAGTCACGACTCTGTTGGAGTTGGAGAAGATGGTCCTACGCACCAACCAGTTGAACAATTGGCGTCGTTGCGGGCCATCCCCGGCTTGCAAGTAATTCGTCCTGCTGATGCAAATGAAACAGCGCAGGCCTGGGCGATTGCGGCCACTCATGACGGTCCAACTGCACTCATTCTTTCTCGTCAAACAGTTGTTGCACTCACAGACGGATCAGCAGTCGCAGATGGTGCTGGCGTACTTGTCAAAGTTGATAAGCCGCAAGCAATCATTATCGGAACCGGTAGTGAATTGTCGGTTGCTGTTGACGCAGCGGACCTGTTGAAGAAGGACGGCATCAACGTAAACGTGGTGACTATGCCATCGTGGGAGCGATTCGCTTCATTGTCGAAGGCTCGTCAAGATGAAATTCTTCCTCGAAATCTTCCTCGCATCAGTGTTGAGGCAGGGACAACCTTTGGTTGGGCTGCATATGCCACAAACAGCGTCGGTATCGATCGGTTCGGTGCCAGTGCTCCTGGGAACGTAGTAATGGCGGAATTGGGAATCACAGCTAGTCACGTCGCTGATGTAACACGAAGTGCGCTTCTTCAATGACGGATTTATTGAAGCGTTTGTCATCAGACCATGGTCAGAGCCCGTGGCTCGATAATTTGCAGCGCGGCTATCTCACTTCAGGCACTCTTGCAGCGCTAGTCCAACGTGGTGTGAGAGGTCTTACCTCGAACCCGACAATTTTTCAGAAAGCTATCCAAGGCAGCGCTGATTACGACGAACAATTCCGAAGCGAGATCTTGAAAGGATCAACTGCTCGAGAGGCCTACTGGGAACTCGTTTTGCAAGATATCCATGGTGCTCTCGATGTTTTCAGCGATTTGTATTCACAATCAAACGGCACAGATGGGTTCGTCAGTGTCGAAGTTGACCCTTCGTTAGCTCACGACACCACAGGTACTCTTTCAGCAGCGCGCCTTCTTCACGAGCGTATTTCCCGTCCGAATGTCATGATCAAGATTCCTGCAACTCAGCAAGGTCTTCCTGCCATTAGGGAAATGATTGCCGAAGGCAGAAACGTCAATGTGACTTTGATTTTTAGTCTGTCTCGCTATCAAGAAGTAATGGATGCATACATCGACGGCCTCGAACAAAGAATGGCCTCGGGTTCACCTGTTTCAAACATTGCGAGCGTTGCAAGTTTTTTCATTAGCCGCGTAGATAATGAAATTGACAAGAGACTTGATCAACTTGGGACACCAAGTGCGTTGGCACTGCGAGGAACTGCTGCTGTTAATCAGGCGCGACTTGCATATGCAGCATTTCAAAAGTCTTTTAGTGGTCCTCGATGGGAAGCTCTAGCGAAAGCAGGAGCATCGGTTCAACGGCCTTTGTGGGCTTCAACTTCCACCAAGAACCCGTCCTATCCAGACACGATGTACGTTGACCAACTAATTGGGCCGGACACTGTCAACACATTGCCTGATGCCACATTGGAAGCTTTCTCTGATCATGGGACATTATGTCGCACAATTGACCAGAACATCGCCATCAGTAAACGTCAATGGGCGGAACTAGCTATGAATGCAATAGACGTAGATGAAGTTGCGGCGCAACTAGAAGATGAAGGTGTTGCATCCTTCATCAAGAGTTTTGATGAGTTGATTGGCGTCTTGGAAGACAAAGCCGTCGGAATTTCGTAACTCAGTGACTGTCTCATCCAACACTCGCAAAGCAATCGAGGATTTGCTCAAAAGTTTTGAGACAGCACAACGCACACCTTCAGATATACGGCTGTTGAATCGTTCCATCAATACGGTTACTCATCTGGTGAACGGACCCTCTTCTTCCTTAGATATCAAAATCGCGAGTTCCGCAATTGAAGAAATGAGTAGAGCCTTTACGATGTTTGCTCCGTTCAGGAATGTTCGTAAGGTGTCCATCTTTGGCTCTGCTCGCACAACCTCTGACAGTCCCATTTATGCATTGACCGCCGCAACAGCAAAGGCATTGGCCGATCATCATTTCATGGTGGTCACCGGTGCAGGCCCGGGCATTATGGAGGCTGGAATGGTCGGTGCCGGCAGAGAGAACTCAATCGGGGTTTCGATACGCCTCCCCTTCGAAACGGGAGCGAACTCCGTTATCGCTGGAGACGACAAGTACGTCAGCATGCGTTACTTCTTCACTCGAAAACTAATGCTCGTAAAAGAGTCACACGCATTCCTATGCATGCCAGGTGGTTTCGGCACCCTAGACGAAACTTTTGAACTTCTCACTCTGGCTCAGACTGCAAAATCTGTGCCTGTACCAATCGTTTTCCTTGAAGTGCCTGGGCACCCATTTTGGACACCACTAATGAAGGTCATGGAGCCATTACTCCTCGATCATGGTCTTATTTCTTCCAGCGATACTTCCCTGTACACAATTACCGACAATATCGAGGATGCCGTCAGTGAGATTACGCGTTTCTATGCCAATTACGATTCGATTCGATTTGTCGATGACGTTCTCTACATCCGCGTTAAACGGTCCATTCCGGATGAACAGTTCGTAGAAATCGCGAATCGGTTCGCGTCGTTAGCTGGTGACGGCGTCATTCAACGGACAACTGCAACGTCTGAAGAGATCAGAGATAATGATGTTCCTGATTTGCCGCGCGTTAGTTTGAAATACGCCGCGAAGGGTTTTGCCGACCTACGCGGACTTATTGACGCACTCAATCAGTTCTAAACAGCGCGAAGGATGTAGAGGGCCTTATCAACAGACCGTCTGGCCTGGGATACCTTCTTCTCCATTGGAGGTCGATCCTTTTCTCCATTACGAATCGCTTCAGTAATCAACGACATGGCGGCATCGTTCAGTGCCTCACTAGCTCGCTCAAGGTCCGAGATGATCTCTTCGATGTCACTCATGGTTCCTTCCTTTCAGATGTCTGTCAGGTGAATACTGTGCCACAAGGGTGGCGGTTCGTGCGTGGAGGGTGCCTATGGCGTAGCGTTACCTCTTGTGCTTAGAGAAGACCAACCCCACGAATGGATCAGTTTCGAAGATCCCGATGAAATGCGGACATGGATGCTTGATGCAACATTTTTGCGATCCAGCTATAAATGCATTTACGGACAAGGTTGCCAAGGAATTCTTGACGATGCTTCTCCGGAGTTAATGCACGGTTGTTGTTCTTTTGGTGCGCATTTTCTTGACGAGAAAGATTTCAAGAACGTCACCAAATATGTGAAACGCCTCAAAGGCCGTCACTGGAAGAATAAAGACAAGGCCAAAGATAAGGGCTGGTTCGTCACTGAGAAGGACGGCGAGAAGAAGACGCGCGTTGTAAACGGCGCATGTATCTTTCACAACCCTCCCGGATTTGAAGGCGGAACTGGCTGCGCTTTCCATATTGCTGCGGTTGAGGCTGGCGAGCGTCACATGGACTGGAAACCAGACGTATGTTGGCAAGTACCTATTCGTTTGGAAGAGCACATTGAAGACGGCGGATACGTCGTCTCAACCATTCGTGAGTGGAAACGCCGCGATTGGGGTGAAGGTGGCGACGACTTTCATTGGTGGTGCACCGAGTCCGCCGATGCCTTCGTAGGCAAAGACCCCACATATACGTTCTTCACAGACGAATTGACTGAAATCATGGGCAAGAAGGCATACGCCATCTTGGTAAAGATGTTGTCTGCCCCTGTCGGAGTTCCGTTGCCTCATCCAGCTCTTCGCAAGAAGGATTAAGACGAAGGGCTAGTTAGCCCTTTTTCGAAGATTTGCGGCGCTCTTCAATGCTGAGCCCACGCTTACGAATACGAATGCTCTTTGGAGTTACTTCGACTAGCTCGTCGTCGCCGATCCACTCGATAGCAGTCTCTAAGGTGTGATCAACCGGAGCTGCAAGTTTTGGACCGTCATCATGGCTATGTGTACGAATGTTGGTCTTTTCTTTGGCGCGCACTGCGTTCACGACCATCTCTTCGCCGCGAGCCGCTTCTCCGATGACCATTCCTTCATATACCTCAACACCGGGTGCTACGAATAGCTCTCCACGTAATTGCAAGTTATCGAGCGCATATGCAGTTGTTGAACCAATACGGTCTGCAATCATTGCTCCGCCCAAGCGGTGAGGAAGTTCTCCTACCCATGGTGTCCAACCAGCATGAGTCTGATGTAGCAACGCTGTTCCGCGTGTGCTGCTCATCAACATTGAACGGAAGCCAATTAGGCCCCGAGATGGCGCTTCGAACGAAACAATGGTGCGTCCAGGATCTCCTTGGCGCAGGTCTGTCACGCGACCTTTACGAGGTGCAAGACCTTGAGTAATGGTGCCCACGTGCTCGTCAGGAACGTCACACGTCCCTGCTTCGAGAGGTTCGTGACGCTTGCCATTGATTTCCTTAGTAATTACTTCTGGACGTCCTACTTGAAGTTCGAAACCTTCACGACGCATGTTCTCAATTAGAACTGCAAGCTGAAGTTCTCCACGACCTGCCACGCTGGTGACGTCAGGCGAGTCGGTATCAGCAATCTTGATAGATACGTTTCCGAGAATTTCCTTCTGAAGACGATCACGCAAGTGGCGGCTAGTAACAAATTTGCCTTCACGACCTGCGTACGGAGAAGTGTTAACTCCGAACGCCATACGAATAACCGGTTCGTCAACTTCAAGACGAGGTAAAGGCGTCGTGACAGTAAGGGCTGAAATCGTGTCACCAACTTCAACTTCAGGAATACCTGCAAGAACGAAAAGGTCGCCTGCTGAAATGGATTCAACTTCAGTTCTCCCGATTCCGTCAAAGACGCTGAGTTGCGCGATGCGGCGCTTCAATGGATTGCCGTCAGTGTCCTTGCCCCACAGAGCAACAGTTTCACCCTTTTTCATTACGCCGCTATGAACGCGACCAATAGCAAGACGGCCCAAGTATTCAGAAGCATCAAGGTTTGTCACCAATGCTGCGAGAGGGGCAGTTGGGTCACCAGTTGGTGCGGGAACTGTAGTGAGGATTGTGTCGAGGAGGCATGACAAGTCTGCATCCGCAGCTGGCATTCCGATGCCAATCATTGCGCGACCTTCACGGGCTACTGCAGAGATAACTGGGAACGACAACTGATCATCTGAACTGGCGAGATCGAGGAAAAGTTGCTCTACTTCGACAAGTACTTCTTCAGGTCGTGCGTCTTGGCGGTCAACCTTGTTGATCACCAAAATGACGGGCAGACCGAGTCCGAGTGCTTTTGACAAAACATAACGAGTTTGTGGAAGTGGGCCTTCAGCTGCATCAACCAAAAGAACGATTCCGTCGACCAGAGCAAGGGCACGCTCTACTTCCCCACCAAAGTCAGCGTGACCTGGAGTGTCAACAATGTTGATCAAAGTACTTCCGTAGTTGATTCGTGCAGCCTTGGCAAGAATGGTGATACCACGTTCACGCTCTTGATCGTCTGAGTCCATGACTCGGTCAATCACTGCGGCGTGAGACGCAAAAGCACCTGTAGACCTCAAGAGAGTGTCAACAAGTGTGGTTTTGCCGTGGTCAACGTGCGCCACTAGGGCAACATTACGTAAGGAGTTTGTCATGGGGGTATTTCGTTTTCTGTCCGGCTATCCGGATTAATCGATGTCGTCTTCGGATTCGTCTTCGTCTTCGTCGAAGCGCACCCCGTAGCGCTCGGCAATGGCTGCATACTCATCATCATCGGTAGCACTCACCCGTGGTGAGTCACCAAGACCTAGGTCTGCGGCACTGGGGCCTGCTTGCTTCAATTTCCGCGCTTCTTCAAACCGGCGATGTCGACCTTTTTTCATGGTCGGTCTCCGAACATTTCATTGGCATAAATGCCTACTGGACAACCGAAACGAGTGTACAGGTCAGTGAGACAAAAATATGACCTTTGCCTCAGGAAGGGTCAATATCAACCAGTTTTAGCCCAGAACCAGACGTTCCTGTAAAAGTCAGAGCTTTTCGACCCGCAACCAGGTCTTCAATGTCGGCCCCAACAATGTCTTTACGCCACCCGTGACGAAGTCGTGCTTCAGCAGACCCACTCAGTAAGTCCACGATGTCTTTTCGAGTAGCAAGGAGTCCTGCATCGAGTTCGCTTTGCTTGGCAAGTTCCGTAATCCACGCTGAGACCAGGGTGACAGCAGGCCTCATGGTCTTCTCCAGATCTTCGCCATCGCTTGACGGGAAATTGAGTTCGCCGTCTACAGAATCGGCCACCCCGAATTGGATTGCTTCGAGAAGTGCTCTGCCATGTGGCCCGTTTGCATGACGATTGTCGACTCCCCTGCTCTGCAACAGATCATCTGCTGTACGAGGAGCGCGTTGGGCAACTCCGAGCACTGCGATGTCTGACAGAACATGACGAGGGGGTAGATCTAGGTCCATTGCTCGCTCTTCGCGCCATTTCGCTACAGCACGTGCAACGAAACGAGACTTGCCTCGCAATGTACGTACATCTTTGACACGCAACCAAGCATCTTCCGGTGCGTTTGGTCCAGTCGGTCTAGTGCGCAGTTCTTCGCATGCTTCTGCCGCCCATTCCATTCGCCCACGTTGTTCAAGATCAGAAAAAATGATGGACGAGAGTTCAGCGAGATAGGCCACATCAGAAGCGGCGTATCGCAACTGATCTGATGTCAAAGGCCTGCGCAACCAATCAGTCAGACGATCTCCCTTGGGCACGACTACTTTCAAGAGTGATTGCAGCAACGAAGCGAGAGATGGTTGCGTGTATCCAAGAAAACTTGCGCACAACTGAGTGTCAAGAATTCGTGAAGGGACAAAGCCAACGCTCTGAGTCAGAACGTCAAGGTCTTGTTGAGCGGCATGAAGAACACACAAAGATGGTCCGTCCATAAGAGGTCTCATCAGAGTGGCATCACATGACACCGGGTCAATTACACCGAGCCGATTGCCGGTGGCTATTTGAATCAGCGCCAACTGCGGGAAATAGGTCTTTTCACGATGGAATTCGGTATCCAAGTAATACACGTCTTGAGAACATGCATATGCAATGAACTCAACCAACGCAGAGTTTGTATCAATCCATTCAAAGGAAATGTCAGGACGCTGTGTCACCTGTGGTCACCTCGTGTCCTTCAACAATCCACATTCCGGTACCACCGGCAACATTGATAAATGTTGTTCCTTCTAAGGAAGGAATAGTCGATAAGTGACCACACGCGCGCAAACTACGACCACCAGCCTGGCAAATCACATACACAATTGGGCCAAGTCCACATTCGTCTTCTCGACCGACTAGTTCGGAGAGAGCGATATTGATAGCTCCAGGTACGTGACCCGTTACGTACTCATCGACTTCGCGAACGTCAATCACGATCCGATTGTTAAGAGCAGCGAACTCAGATATTGAAATTTCAGAAATTGACATGTCTAGATGTTAGTTGTCTCGTCTGAAGGGTTCAGGTCTGCAAATGAATTGATATTTCGGACAGCATTCGCTGGGACAGGAACTTCTGCTACATCCAGGAGTACAGCCGCACGATGAACTGCTCGTTCATTCCTCTTCCAGACAGATTGAAGTGTTGACGAACACTCTTCTTTAGACCACGCCGCGCACAACCAATTCAGTCGGTCTGTGCGACCAACGGTTGCTTGAGCGTCATTCAAACCATTCACCAAACTAGAAATCACAGCACTCGTAATAAAAGGCATGTCACATGACAAAACAACGACCGCATCATGCTCTGCATACTTCAAAGCGGTAATGACACCGCCTAGTGGGCCTTCTCCTGGATAACCGTCCTTTTTCCAGGTGCCGGTAATGGACTTGGCCTTGGCTGCTGTGCCGCCGATAATGAGCACTTGCGTGGCTCCGGCTTCATGGGCCGCTAGTGAAACCCGGTTCGCCATTGATATTCCGTCCACCTCAAACGTGGCCTTATCGACGCCCATTCGCGAACTATCGCCACCAATGAGAATCGCGACCGTGAATTGCTCAGCAGACATAATGACAACGCTACGGGCTGTTCTGCATCTATGGTGATGGCATGAACTCCTTATGGGCATCAACAGACATAGAAACCCTTAAAAACCTGGCTCTGGGCCTCTCGGGAGCCTCAATAGTCGTTGGTTTGATTCTCATGAAAGTGGTCTCATCCATCATTGGAAAGATCATTTCCCTCGTCATCTTCGTGGCTATTGCTCTTGCTGGTTATTCACAACGCGCCCAAGTAATTGATTGCGCCAACTCAGTCAAAGCACAGGCCACTGCCACAGCGTCGGTAGACACGACGTGTACTTTCTTCGGACAAGACATCAAAGTCAAAGTTCCTCAGCCCTCACAATGAGGAAGAATTAGCTCATTCACAAATTGCAATGGGTGCGTCATCGGCGCACCGTGAGCAGCATCGTGAAGTTCGACTAATCGTGCGTTCTTCAAATTTTGTGCAAGCCATCGTGCACCATCTGCATGATGTTTCATGCCATTAGATCCGAAACCACACAAGACGGGACACGCAATCTCTTCTGCTGACCACGGTTTGTTCTCACGCAAGGATGACAATTCGCCGACCAACGCAGCGCCTTCGCGTTTGCGTTCGTCTCTCGTGCGTTCAGGCAATGCTTCCCAATGTTTGTGCCCTATTAAACGAATCATGAAATTCTCTGCTGCTTCGGCCTCCGATGACGCGACCGCCATAGCTCCAGCCGTAGTACCCGGCCACCATTCCATCCACGACAGCGGCGTCTCATATGTGCTGACGCCAATAACTTGACTACCAAGGCGCACTGAAGCCGCAAGGGCAATGTTCCCCCCGAACGAATGGCCGACCAAAACGGCCTTTCTGTCACCAATCAGAGTTGCTAGATCATCTACTTGGTTTGCGACAGTAAATGGTCCTGCATGGGGCCAAGATCTGCCATAGCCACGCCTGTCATAACGCAAAACGTGGTGGGATGTCTGAATGTGACGCGCCAAAAGTGCCATACCGCCACTTCTGTCGAGAGAACCGTGAATCAGAACTACCAGATTCTCCGAGTCAGGTCCCGATTCTGTTGAGAACAAGGAAGCTGAATCCAGTCGATGATGCTGCTCGCGAGCCACTTCCCTATCCTTTCATAGTTGTGGAACTAATTCTTGTGCGTCATGGCCTCCCAGTGAGGAAAGAAAATACTGATGGGCCAGCAGACCCGGAGCTATCAATTGATGGGCATGCCCAGGCATCGCTGTTCGCGGCGTACATGATGTCTGAAAGTGTTGACGCCATTTATTCAAGTCCACTGCGTCGCGCAGTACAGACAGCTGAACCGCTATCAGCAGCTATAGGTATTGATCCGATTCTTGTGCCCGGTATTGCCGAATGGGATCAGCACTCAAATGAGTACATCCCTGTTGAAGAATTGAAAGCCGCAAATGACCCGCGTTGGTTGGAAATGGCTAAGGGCGGTTTCAGTTCTGACGAGATCCCAGAAGATTTTCATAATCGAGTTCTCGAATCCATCGAAGACATCATCAACAAGCACAAAGGCAACACAGTTGTTGTTACGTGTCATGGCGGCGTCATTAACGACTACTTGTCACACATTTTGGGTATCGCAAACGCTCAGTTTTTCTATCCGAACTACACATCGATACATCGCATCGCTGCGTCATCATCAGGACATCGAAGCATCCTCTCCATCAATGAGACCTCACACCTTCGCGGATCTGGACTGCCCACCGGACTGTTTCATGCCTAAGACATCAGTTAGCAGCCTGTTGACATGGCTTGATCAGAGTCCAACGCCATTTCACGTTGTGCTGACCGCGGCTACATCGCTTGACTCTGCCGGTTTCACACGTGTCACGGAACTCGGTAACGAACTCCCCAATCTCGGTTACTTGGCTCACGATGGCTGCATCATCGCATGGCGGCTTGGTTCAGCCAAGGGTTCGTTACGAATCATTGGCGCTCATACTGATTCTCCGAACTTACGCGTTTTACCCCAACCAGATATCCATCAACTTGGGTGGTCACAATTAGCAATTGAAATCTACGGTGGAGTACTTCTCAACTCCTGGCTCGACAGAGATTTAGGTATTGCAGGACGTGTGGTTGATTCGAGCGGCGTGTCTCATCTGTATTCGGCGCCTCAAGCCCTTGCTCGGGTTCCCCAGTTGGCAATTCATCTTGATAGAGAGATTGGTGACAAAGGTCTTCATCTTGACCGCCATCAACACATGACTCCGGTGTGGGGTTCCACAAAGCAATCATTCTCGCAATGGATTCGAAAAGTTACCGAAGTTGCTGACGTTGCAGCTTTTGATGCGCACCTATTCGACATCACTCCAGCAACATTGCTTGGCGTTGATAACTCACTACTTGCCAGTGGTCGTTTAGACAATCAGGCATCATGTTGGAGCGCTATTGAAGCGCTGCGAATTGCATCCGATTCCGATCACACTGCAATTCTTGTGTTGAATGACCACGAGGAAGTTGGAAGCAACAGTGCAACTGGTGCGGCCGGACCAATGCTTTCAAGTGTTGTATCGCGCGTATCAATGCAACACGGACTTCATGAAGGACAACAGTTTGATCGGCTCGCCACATCATGGTGTTTGTCTGCAGACAATGCTCATGCAATCCACCCAAATTATCCAGAGCGCCACGAACCACGCCATGCCCCATTGATAAACGAAGGCCCCGCAGTCAAAGTGAATGGAAACCAAAGATACGCAACATCTGCTCGCGGCCTTGCGCACATTCGTTCAATAGCTGAATCTAATGACATTCCGCTGCAGACGTTTGCATCGCGCAACAATGTTCCTTGCGGCTCTACCATCGGTCCAATCACCGCTACCCAATTAGGTATTGAGGCTATTGACATCGGCATGCCACAACTTTCAATGCACTCAGCACGGGAAATGTGCGGAGCCCATGACCCGCTTCACTTGGTGTCATTAATGGGCGCTTTCTTGCAGCGTTAAGTCTCAATAATTGTTTGGGCACCCAGCAAGGCGTTGTGCTTCATCAAATAAACGCTGTAATTCTGTCGACAAGTCTCCACTCAACTCTTTCAACGCAGAACGCGGCAATCTTTCAGCACCGTTAACAACAGTTTGAATCGGCGTGCCGATGACAATCACACATTTGCGTGGGTAGATCATCTTTGACCCCTTAGGCATGACGCGTTCTGAACCGCCAATTCCTACTGGGATAATCGGAACTCCAGCCTTGGCTGCCACATAGGTGGCACCATCAAATAGTGGCTGCACCAATGGTCCGCTTTGTCGGGTTCCCTCGGGAAACAACACCAGTGGTTCGCCAGCTTCAAGCACGGCGACGCAACGACGTAAGGCTTCGCGATCAGCAGTTCCTCGACTAACCGGAAACGCTCCAAGAGCTGAAACTATCCAACCAATGGGTCCGTACTTCCAGATGGTGTCCTTTCCCATGAAACGCATCCGACGTCTCGTAACCGCGGCTGCGAGAGGAGTATCGATATTTGAACGATGAATTGGTGCAAGAAGGAAAGCACCGGACTTGGGGATGTTCTCCTTGCCAATGATTGTTGTACGCGTGTATGAAGTGCATACCAAAACAACAAGACCTCGAAAAAGTTTGTAACAAACACGGCTCAGAAGACTCTGACCTGCCATAAATGTGTCGACCTCAGCCATGGTCAACCCTTTCAAAATGAGTGACGATCTCAGCCACAACTTCTTCGATGGTCCTACGACTGGAATCAACGACAACAGAATCGTGCGATGGCTTCAACGGCGAGTCAAGACGTGTCGAATCAAGATGATCACGTTCGGCAATGCTTGCGGCTACTGCTTGAATGTCGCCTCCGCTCTGACCTACACGACGCTCTGCACGGACTTCGGGAGAAGCGGTGAGAAAAATCTTGAGAATCGCATCTGGAAAAACAACCGTGCCAATATCACGCCCTTCCACGACACCACCTTCATGGTCGCGAATCCACGTACGTTGCTGCTCCCTCATGGCATCGCGAACTGGCGTATGGGCAGCAATGATGCTGACAATGCTGTTGATCTCACTAGACCGAATTTCGGCAGATACATCTGTTCCGTTCAACATTGCTGCGTCTCGTCCAATAACAACTGAGACATCCCGAGCAATCTTTCCTACTGCTTCAGCGTCATTGGCATCAGTCGATGATTGTTGCACTGCAAGAGCTACGCAGCGATACATAGCGCCGGTATCTAGGTAACGAAGGCCCGTTGCTGTGGAAACCTGTCGAGCCACTGTCGACTTCCCTGCCCCTGCAGGACCATCGATCGCAATAACGCGCATAGTTACCAACTAGTGCCGAGTGGTCGACCTTCGTCGTATCCGGCTGCACTTTGTACTCCGACAACGGCGCGGTCATGAAACTCTTCGATGCTAGAAGCACCGGCGTAGGTGCACGCAGAACGAAGACCAGCGACAATTTGGTCAATGATGTCTTCAACACCAGGGCGCACGGGGTCCAGGTACATACGTGAAGTACTAATACCCTCTTCAAAAAGCTCTTTCTTTGCGCGCTCAATGGCAGTCTCTGCACGTGTGCGATTCTTTACTGCACGGTTTGAAGCCATACCGAAACTCTCTTTGTACAAACGACCTTCAGTGTCGCGCAGAGTGTCAGCTGCAGATTCATAAGTTCCTGCAAGCCATGAACCAAACATCACGTTGGCTGCTCCGGCTGCAACGGCGAGTGCAACGTCGCGAGGGAAACGTACTCCGCCATCGGCCCACACATGTTTGCCCATCGAACGAGCCATCTCTGCGCTCTCCAGTACTGCACTGAACTGTGGACGACCTACACCGGTCATCATTCGAGTAGTACACATTGCTCCGGGTCCAACTCCGACTTTCACAATGTCAGCTCCAGCGTTTATCAAATCGCGTGTGCCTTCCCGAGTAACTACATTGCCCGCGACAATGGTGGTTGTCGGCGCAACTGATCGAACAGCTTCAATGGCCCGCAACATTCGGTCTTGGTGGCCATGTGCAGTATCGATAACAAGCACATCAACGCCGAGTTCAACTAGAGCCTTGGCGCGCTTGGCTGGATCAGCGTTAATGCCGACAGCTACTGAAGTGAGAAACTGGCCACTGGCATTTGTAGCGGGCGTGTAGATGGTGCTGCGAAGCGCACCCTTACGAGTGATAGCCCCGACGAGGATTCCATTTTTGTCAACAACTGGCGCAAATGATAAACGCTGATCTATCAACTTGTCATGGATGTCCGCTACCGGCATTGAATCTGTGAAACAAACCATGTCGAGATTCATCACATTTTTCAATTGAGTGAAACGATCGAAGCCGACAGCGTCGTATTCAGTGAAAACTCCTACGGGACGATTATCAGTATCGACAACAATCACTGCACCATGCGAACGCTTGTGTATGAGACTCAATGCTTCCCCCACAGTGTCCTCAGGCGCAAGCGTGATGGGGGTTTCAAAGATTGGGTGCCGCGACTTCACGTGTTCTACAACCATCTCAATGATGTCGAGAGGAATATCTTGCGGCAACACCACGAGACCACCCCGGCGAGCAACAGTCTCAGCCATACGGCGTCCGGCGATTGCGGTCATATTGGCAACCACGATTGGCACGTTCGTGCCCACCTGATCTGGGGTACTGAGGTTCACATCGAATCGGGACGATACCGATGACTTGCTCGGGACCATAAACACATCGTTATAGGTCAAATCGTGGGCTGGGAGATCATGTAAGAACCGCATAGGGCATGACGAGACTACCGTGTAGCCATGGCATCTACCGAGAACGTCCCAGTCGTCCTAGTTCATGGTTGGGGCGGCAGTTTCCGCGAAACCTGGCAAAAGCCTGGAATTGACGCTCTCCTGTCAGATGTGGGGCGCAATCCGGTTGGTCTTGATCTTCTGGGGCACGGAGACCAAGACAAGCCACACGACCCAGAAGCCTATGTAGAACTCCCGGCGTGGCTTCTGGACCATCTGCCAGATGAACCTGTGGTTGACGCTGTCGGATTCTCTCTCGGCGCCCTCACTATCTTGCGGGCCTTGATCGCTGCTCCACATCGTTTTGGCAAAGTCGTGCTGTCTGGAATTGGTGATGGGGTCTTCACTAAGGCCCCTCCTGATGGCAATAAGCGTATTGTCGATGCTCTCGAAGGTCGCGCTCCCGAAGACGACACCTTTGCACGCATGTTTGCCCATTATGGAAACTCTCCAGGCAACGACCTTCTCGCGCTCACTGCAATCATGAAGCGCCCTCCATCAGAACCAGTCACTGAGGAAGAGTTGTCGAAGATCACTAATGAAATCCTCATCGTGATTGGTGATGCTGACTTTGCTGCACCGGCCACGCGCCTCGCTGCGTCATTTCCTAATTCAAAAATCACCGTTTTACGTAACACAGATCACTTTGCCACCCCAGAGTCTTTTTCTTTCATCGATGCAATTTTGGACTTTCTCGCTGCATGAACGATTCCCTACGAATCACGCAGGACATAGCCGAGGCATGTGATGTTTTACTACGCGGAGGCCTCGTTGGCATTCCTACAGAGACTGTGTACGGACTAGCAGCAGTTGCACTGAACGAAGCGGCAGTGGGCCGAGTCTTCGAAGCAAAGGCACGACCACGATCTCATCCGCTAATCATTCATTTGTCACCAAGCGACGACGTCAATCGGTGGGGAGAGTTAAACGAAACTGCGCAACTTCTCGCGTCCGCCGTATGGCCGGGACCACTCACTCTCCTTGTACCGCGAACTTCTTTAGTTCCCGACTGGGTCACTGGTGGTCGCAACACAGTCGCATTGCGCATCCCAGCTCATGACATGACAATCGCCCTGCTTGATGCGCTTGGTGACGCTGTTGTTGCACCATCTGCCAATCGCTTCGGTCAAGTCAGTCCAACTAGCGCCACACATGTCATTAACGACTTAGGTGATTCAGTTGATCTAGTGCTCGACGGAGGACAGTGTGCAATAGGTATCGAATCAACCATTGTCGAGTGCACAAGTTCATCGGTTCAAATTCTTAGACCAGGCAAGATAACTGCAATTGAAATAGCGAACATGACGGGCTTAACCATTTCAGCACTGGACGGACCGTCGCGCGCACCCGGCATGTTGCTCGCCCACTACGCACCAAATGCAAAAGTCGAATTGTGTAACTCTTTTGCAGAAGCAGAAGAAGTTCGTAATCGATACACAACAGACGGTGTACCTGTACAGATTCTGTATCACGAAGACATGGTGACATATGCACTGAGTTTGTATGACGATCTTCGCGCAGCAGACTTGAATGATATTCATATAGTTGTGGCCGTGTTGCCGCCTGATGAAGGGCTAGGAATTGCAATCCGCGATCGCTTAGTAAAAGCGGCAGCTTCGAACTAATTCGGCCATTCAATAGCGTTGAGGTTGGCGACCAAATAATCGCGAACTTCTTCAACTGAAATACCGTCCGAAGATTCTGCAGTGCCCACAAGAAGTGAGACCATAGTTGCACCTGCTTCTGGCACTAAGTCGCACCGACACCACCCATTAAGAGCTCCTGCCACTTCTGCATCGTGAAGAGAAAATTCCAGTTGATACGGGGGTTCGTCATGTGAGATCGCCCCGCTGATTCCAGCAACAATTAATAGGGCTTCAAAACACTCAGCCGGAAGAGCATCAACAGTGAAGCTTGAAACATCCCTTTCTCGACGCACCAATACAGGAGAGACTGATTTCAGAACTTTTGGAACTCCAACATGTTCCAATGCTTTCCGTAAAGCTTCGTTGAGTTCTTGCATAGCCGAGTCAGAGCCGCCAGCATCTGGGTGTGCTGTGCGAGCCTTCTCACGCCACGCCCGGCGAATCTCTTGTGGCGTAGCCGTGCGATCAATTGCTAACAAGAAAAACGGGTCAGCAAAGGACATGCGGAATCTTAACGGCCTATGAAATTAGGAGGACGCTTCTCTATAAACGCTGCGACGCCTTCCTTGAAATCTTTTGTACGGAAGAGCGGCAGCAATTGAAGAAATACGTGGTGAACATTCTGTTCGAATGTCTCAGTCTCTGCGGCACGCATCATTCTCTTGATAGCACGAACTGCTAACGGAGCATTCGAAGCAATCTCCCCTGCCATGTCCATGACATGATCCATCAACTCGTCAGCTGGCACAACCTTGTTAACAAGACCCATCGCGAGACATTCATCAGCCATCAAAGTACGACCAGTGAAAGCAATTTCGGCTGCTCGTGCATAACCAACCATTCGCGGTAGCAACCATGTGCCTCCGCTCTCCGGCAAGATTCCTCGCTTAGCAAAACCTGGAGCCATCTTTGCGGTATCGGCTGCTATGCGAATATCGCAACCGAGCGCGATATCGAGTCCGTAGCCGGCTGCCCCGCCGTTCAATGCACAGATAACAGGGGTGTCAATGCCATGCAGAACAATCGGCGGAGCTTCACGAAGATCGAATTCGGCCATATTGGCGCCTGTGTCGTCCAAGACTCCGAGAGATTCCGTCTTACCTGCTTGCGACCCAAGATCAAGGCCTGCACAGAAGGCGCGCCCTGCGCCTGTGAGCACGATGCAGCGAACATCAGGGTTGCGGTCTGCTTCAAGAAGCTTCTTCGAAAGCAAATCAAGCATGACACCAGAAATGGTGTTCATCCGCCCTGGCGCATTCAACGTAATTGTTGCGATTCGATCGGATATCTCTAGTAGGACTTCATCTTCTTTGCTCATACCAATAAAGATAACAACTATGGAATCTCAGAAATCAGTTGGGTCTACAGACTCAACAAGTGTCCCCCAGCCCACGCTCGATGGTTCAATAGGTGATGGGTGCAGAGTTTTACTCATTCGTCATGGCAGATCCGCTGACATAGTGCCGGGTTCTGCTGAAAGTGCTGACCCACCATTACATGAAATAGGTCAGATGCAAGCTGTTGCTGTCGGCTCACGTCTTTCAAGTGCACGTATAGACGCTGTGTACTCGAGTCATTTATTACGAGCCCTTCATACAGCAGAGGCCATTGCTTCTCATCACGACATAGAAGTTGGAGTCTTTGAAGATCTTGAAGAAGTTCGGCTTGGCGACTGGAGCAATGGAGAATTTAGACGGCGTGCCGCAACCGGTGATCCCGAATATGTCGAATGGGTGAAGAGTGGGACATGGGATGGGATCCCAAACGCAGAGGGCGATCAGAACTTTCGCTCTAGGGTCTCGAATCGTATCAACTCCTTAGCTGCGCAACATGATGGCGGGTGCATAGCTGTTGTATGTCACGGCGGCGTCATCAATGCGTATGTGGCTGAAATGCTCGGCACACAACGTTCATTATGGATGATGGTGGAAAACACAAGTATCACTACCATCAAACTAAGTGAGACACCTAGCGTGTTGACACTGAACGACTGCAGCCATCTATACGACTTGCTTCTGAAATAGATACTCGCTTCTAAATTGCACGTGTTGGAGTCACAGCAAGATTGCACACTGCAAACCACAAGGCTGTAGCGCCAACAATGTGAACCGCCACAAGCGCAACTGGGACGCCCGTGAAATATTGGGCATACCCGATTGCGCCTTGGAACACTGCGGCGAAAAGTAGTGCCTGGATGGCATCGATGGTGTTGTCATCACTGTGCAGTTGTTTGGCACGAACAGCCAGAAAAATGATGAGGGCAATAGTGAGGAGAACGCTCACGCTGTGCACACGAGCAACACTCGTCATTGCAAAACCTAGGCGTACCGCGTTCTCATCTCCCGCATGTGGGCCGGACGCTGTCACCACAGTGCCAGTCACGAGAGCTAGTGAACTGCTGCCTACTACTAATCGAATAGCTGTAACAATGCGTCGAGGCCCTGAGCGAAAATAAGTGTCCGGCTCTCCACCCGAACGACGGAAAAGAATGAAGGCGTTAGCGACCAGCACGAGAGATACCAAAAAGTGCGCCATGTTTGCGTATGGATTCAGTCCGGTTAGAACCACAATTCCGCCAATAACGATTTGAGCTAAGACGCCGACTACCAATCCCCACGCAAGAAGAATCAGGTCCTTTCTCTTCGGTGTCCGGAAGTATGCAAGCAAAACCGCGGCAATAACACTGAATGACACAACACCGGTAAAAAGGCGGTTCGCTTGCTCAATCAGGGTGTGGCCGGTTGAGACATCGACGAATTTGGTTGAGTTACAACGAGGCCAATCCGCGCAACCTAGCCCTGAACCCGTTAAACGCACCAAAGCTCCAGTAAAGATAATGACCGATAGTGACCCTAGGGCCGTACCAAGAACAACTCGGAACGTCTTGTGAGAAACGGTAAACACGGTCTCTACTGTACGACAGCAATCTCGCTGGACTCCGTCTAGCGTTGGCGGTTCAATAGTGGCTACGGTCACAGTCATGATCACTTCCTTTGACGACTACCCGATTCATCAAACGTCTGAACCAATCGCTCACACCGAATCCGGAGACCCAGGCGCCTATGACCGCTACTTCTTCAATGGATACTCCCGTGATGGAAAACTATTCTTTGCAGCTGCCATGGGTTTGTACCCCAACCGTCACGTCATTGATGCATCGTTCAGTGTTGTGCGAAATGGAGAACAAATAAACGTTCATGCTTCCGGTCGCGCACCAGTCGACCGCATGGAATGCAATGTTGTCGGGCCAATCAAAGTTGATGTTGTTGTGCCAATGAAGAAACATCGCATAACAGTTGATGCCCCAGAACACGCAATACGTGCCGACATCACATTCGAGGCGTCATCCTTGCCCTATGAAGAGCCGCCATTCCTAGTTCGCGCAGGAAATAGGAAAGTAATGAGTTACACGCGCTTAACACAATTGGGAACATGGACTGGTTGGATAGAAGTTGACGGTATTCGAACTGACTTAGTGGATGGAGACGTTGTCGGTTCACGCGACAGATCATGGGGCGTGCGTGGTGTTGGTGAACGAATTCAACTTGGAGCGCCGCTAGATTCGCCTCCACAGTTCTATTGGTTGTGGGCTCCAGTCTGGTTCGACGGTTTCGGCACAGTCTTTGATGTCAATGAGTTTGCCGATGGGCAACGTTGGCACGAATCTGGAGCAATGCTCATCGGTGGAGACACCATTAAACATGCACACTCCGTTTCGTACGAATATTCCTGGGAACACGGCACGAGACGAGCAGAAAAATTTGGACTCACGTACGAGTTCGCTAAAGATTCTGCAGAACTAACCTTTACTCCCCTTGTGCATTTTCAAATGAACGGACTCGGCTATCTGCACCCCGAATGGAATCACGGAAACTGGAAGGGTGAATCTGTCACCGGCGGAGATCGATTCATAGTTCCTGTAGTTGACCCATTGCAAATGCATAATCTGCACACACAGACCCTGAGTTCAGTTACGTGCACGCTCTCAGATGGAACCGTTCACAACGGAATAGGAATACTCGAGACTTTGGTGCTCGGCGCGCACGAACCGTCTGGGTTCGTAGGAATCAACGACGGGTATTCGAAGCACTAGCCATGTTTGACGGACATTCCGCCATCTACTACGACCGATGAACCGTTCACGAACGAAGAAGCCGGCAAACACAAACTAAGAGTCATGTGTGCCACTTCTTCTGGCATCCCGTATCTACGAAGCGGAACTTTTCGCTTCGCATACTTTTCCTTTGCTTCGTCGTTTATTCCGGCTGTCATCCCTGTCTCTATAGGACCAGGGCACACCGCATTAACGGTTATGTTGTGCCGACCAAGCTCCACAGCGAAACTTTTGGTCAAACCAATCACTGCATGCTTAGAAGCCGTATAGGCCGATAGCCCACCCGTTGCAACAATGGCTTCAGTGGAGGCGATGTTCACAATTCGTCCGCCCGTAGGAGCCTTCATTAAGTGCGGAAGACACGCCCTAATCATGTGAGCATGCGCACTGACGTTGATGGCCAATGTCTGATCCCAGTTACTCGCAAACAAGTCATCCTCCGAGAAGACAGAAGACACAAGACTCACGCCGGCGTTGTTGACAAGAATGTCTATCCCGCCCCATGTATCAACAATTGCGCGAACGATCTCTAGTCGATCAGAAGCCAGAGAAACATCTCCGTTTGCACCAAGTGCAACACCATGTCCATGTGCAGACTCGATTTCATCGACGACCTGCTGAACCGTCGCCGGATGTCGATCGGCCACGAGTACTCGGGCTCCCTCGTCGGCAAAAAGATGCGCCGTTGCTCGCCCCATTCCGCTGCCCGCGCCCGTTACCACGACCCTTGCGCCTTTGACACTCCTCGACAATGTGCTCAATCTCATAAAACTCCCCTGTCGCGCCTAGAGGCGCCAAAACCCATGCTCTCACAGGAAAACATGAAAATCGGGCCTCATTTGCCCTTTTCGCTCCCATCACTCCGTGTGATTGCTTCATCACAATAACCACGCTCAGTGGTGGTCTAAACATTTTGTGTGAGAAATCTCTCAAGTTCTGCTCAAACCTGCCGATCCCTATTGCGGATCAAAAACAGGGAGCAGACACATGTCTCACAACCACACACATTTCGCACGTCGCATCATCATCGCAACAGCAGTTGTCTCGATGGGTCTCGTAATCGCACCATCAGGCGCCAGCGCATCAACTGGAGTCATTGCTGCATCTTCTACTTCAGCAAATACAGCTCCTGGTCAGCCTGCATTTGGCGACAAGGGACCACATGTAGTCGCAGTTCAGACAGCAATCATGCGCAATGGCTTCACATTGAAGGGCGGAGCAACTGGGGTTTTCAATAAGTCGACACAACGCGCTCTCAAATCATTTCAGAAAGTGGTTGGTATCAAAGTCACTGGCGTCGTTGACACTGCTACAGCCAAAGTCTTGAAGGTCGCTGCGGCTTCCACAACAACAGTTCAGGCGACTACAACAACAGTTCAGGCCACAACCACGACCGTTGCTCCTACTACAACCACTACTCCAGCTGTTGCGTACCCCCTCACAACTTCAACTCTTCCAGTTCGTGGAGCCAAAGGTGATGCAGTTGTTGCACTTCAAAAGGCACTCAAGGCTGCTGGTCTTGAAGTTAAGGGCGGCATCGATGGTGCGTTCGGTTCAGGCACAACTTCGACAATCGTTTCATTTCAAACATCAAAGGGTTTAACTGCAACCGGAGTTCTTGACATTCCTACTGCAGTCGCTCTCGCATTGATCGCACCCGTTGCTGCGCCAGCACCCGCACCAGCACCAGCTGCTGTGAGTATTGCAAGTACACCTACCCTTCTTGATTCTTCCGCACTCCCAGCTCGCGGAAATCGTGGAGACGCTGTTCGTACATTGCAGAAGGCATTGATCAACGCTGGTATTGAAGTCAAAGGTGGCGCTGATGGAGTTTTCGGTGGAGCAACGTTTGTTGCACTTCAGAAGTTCCAAACTGCTAACGCTCTCTCTGTGACAGGAACGCTGACAACACAAACAGCTGTAAAGCTCGGTCTCGTAGCAGCTCCTGCCGTAGCAATCTCAGTGTTCCCGGTACAAGGTCTTTGTAGCTATGAGAACACATGGCATGCACCACGTGGAAATGGTCGCAAACACTTGGGTGTTGACATCATCGCAAAAGAAGGAAAACTTCTCTATGCAGTTGCAGACGGAACAATCACCAAGCTCTACACCGAAGCGTCAGACAAACTTGCCGGTAATGGTGTTCGTCTTACTATGGCTGATGGAACTTACTTCTTCTACGGTCACATGCAGAAGATCGCCGATGGAATGACAATTGGTACCAAGGTGAAAGCAGGACAAGTTGTTGGTTACCTCGGAAAAACTGGAGGAACAACAACTCCACACCTTCACCTTGAAGTTCATCCGTTGGGTGGCGAAGCCATCGACCCGACTCCAATTGTTGCTGCAGTCGATGCATGCAGCGTGACAACACCACTGCCAATTCCTGCCGCGTAATACAGATCGTCTTCGTTCTCTTTCTTGTCACACGATCCAGTGATGAGAAAGAGAACGTTGATATGTATTCCTTACGGCCGAACTTCGTAGAAGGCGTTTACAGAATGCTCCACGTCAAGTTTCTTGAACTGAGTAAACCCAGCATCACGAGCCATGGCCTCTGCCTTAACAGCTGAAAGCCCTAAAGTTCCCAGCCCTTCCCCGCCGTCTTCGGACATCGCAGAAGACATACAGCTAAGAACACTGATTCCGTAGAGCAAGGAAGCCATCGGATTCTTCGAGACGTTCAATTCAAGAGAATCATGAGCCTTGATGTCAACCAGCAACCAAGTTCCATCGTTTTTGAGGGCTTTGCGAATGGTCTTCATCATCTCGGTGGGGTGAGTCATGTCATGAATGCAGTCAAAAGTACAAACGAGGTCGTAACTGTTGTCATCTGCGATCGGCTTATCTCGAGGGTCAAAGAATGACACGTTCGAGATTTTTGCATCGACCTTGCGCTCTTCTGCGCGCTCTAAAGCAAATTTCGATATATCAAAGCCTTCAATAATGCTCTTAGGAAAGGTTGAACCCATTAGCAATGCCGCACCACCAGATCCGCATCCAATGTCCGCAACACGAGCTCCGACAGTCAACTTTTCCTGAATTCCTTCAAGTGCAGGAATTACCATCGGTATCAAGAAATTTTGGTTCCACGGCTCGAAACTACGTTCGATTCCAACAGCACCTTCTGGGCCGTGCGAGTCGTAGTCGTGCCCAACACCGGTGCGAAATGCTTCAGGCATCGCTTTCAGTGCGCCCATTGTTTGTGGAAGGCGGTGAAACATTCCCATCCCGTACGCAGGATGATTTGGCGTTGCTAACACTGCGACACCTTCTGGAGACAGATGAAAGACCGGAGGAGTCGCCGACAGATCAGCGCACGTCACGATGCGAGCTGCCACCTGGTTATGTAGCCATTCACGTACCCAACGCTCATGTAACCCGGCCTTTGCTGCCAAAGATTCAGAAGTATCCCCGTCAACCGACGTTGCCATCACCTCGTACAGACCGAGACGATCACCAAGGTGAATCATTCCCGCTGTCACTGCACCTTCTAGTTTGCTGAAAATGCCAAATGAAAACATTTTCAGAGCATCTGCATCAAGATCACGTTGTTCTGTCATAACGGCAATCTACGACATAAACCGCACCTGGTGATTACTCAGTACGTGCGCAACTCTTTCGGAAGATGTTCATTTCCGGACAACTGGCTGAGCCCAAAGGTCATACCGTCACCAATCTCAAACAACTCCAAACGATTCACAGTTGCATGTCCAATAACGAGCCTCTCCCATTCCCACGGCGTGGGAGGAAAGCCAAGCATGTGGCAAATGCTTACGCTGCTAGTTCCAGCATGAGCCACGAGCAATATTCGAATATCGGGCTGGAAGGCAGAAGTCTTTTTCCAAATTGGTAATTCAGTATCAGCCCTCACAACACCGTGTTCTTCTAGAAACAGACTGACGCCCACATTGATGCGCTGCACAAAATCCGATACGGCTTCTCCGCCATCAAGCCCACCCCACCGTTCATGGGATGGTTTTGCTTTTTCAGATTTATAGGCCTCAATAGCCTTCTCTTCTGGAGTGCCGTGCCAAATGGGATTTCGAATCTCTTCTAGCCACGGAGCAATAACCATTTCCTTATTCAACGACGCAAGTATCGGAGCAGCTGTCTGCTGTGTTCGCACCAAGGGCGACACGAAGACCTCATCAAAATGTTCGTCTGCAGCCCATTTTCCCAACAACGACGCTTGCTCGTGCCCGCGAACAGTCAAGGGCGGATTATCAACATTCAACTTGTCGCGAACCCACTCTGGTTCTGCATGGCGAACAAATACAATTTCCATCTAGTGAACTGTAGAGCGTGCCGACACGTGACGACCGTTATTGACCTGAAATTGTGAAATCAATTCCACAATTATCAAAGGCACGTTGAAACTGACGTTGATACTGTGCGTTATCTGTGTCGGGACTGCTCACGTCATAGGTGTCAGATAGGGCGATACCCAAACATGTTGCTTCATTATCTGTAATCGTGAGACCGAATTGAGTTGCAATCATCTTTCCAATAACAGTCAACTCAGAGGAATCATCCAATGGACTGACTATCGGATCTGTCGCAGTTGGGCTCGGTATCGGAGCCATCGGCAAAGTGATTTCAGAATCAGTTGGTGGCTGCTGGGTGGATGGCATGCCACATTTACTTATCAACTGACCTTCAACTGCATTTGATTGACGGAGAGTCACTTCGGAGCCGAGGTCATAGGCCGCAGACACAGCCTCGCTGATGTCAAGTGCTCTGTTCACATCCCAATCGATCTTGTCCATTACTGAGATAAACAAGGAAATCTTCTTTGCCACTATTGATGCTTCATTAGAGATTGATTTCTCCGTGACTGCATTAACGGCTCTTTCGTAGGCCGCATTTGAATCGGATCGTAATTGGGCGTATCTGTCTTCTGAGAAATTGTCTAGACCTTGCGAAAAACCACTCACGTAATCGGAAATAGAAATATCTGAACTACACGATGAATTCTGGTCACTCGAACAAGACGCGAGGACAGACAAGGCACCAAATATCAGTACTGCACTGCAGCGGGACACATATCGATAAAGGAGCACTTATCCATTCTGCCAGTACCGCACCAGACAGCACAGCCACCTAAAGTTCCAATATGAACAAAGTAGACGTAACTATGGCCATCTTGCGCGGGTCGGTCGGTGCTTCGATTGCGTATCACGGGATTAACAAAGCAAAAGGTCTCGCGGGTACTGCTTCGTGGTTCAAAAGCATTGGAATGAAATGGCCGAACCAGCAGGCGGTTATCGCAGCGTCAACTGAAGTCATTGCGGGAGTGCTCTTAATCTTCGGATTAGTTACCCCCCTTTCTTGCATCGCTGTTATTGCGCTCATGGCAGTCGCAATCGCCACAGTCCATGCACGCGTCGGCTATTTCATCTTCCTGCCGAACGGCGGATGGGAATACTGCGCATCAATTATCGCGGTTGCAACAGCTATAGGCGTCACTGGTCCTGGGTCGTGGTCTGTCGACAATGCGTGGGGAATCAATCAATCGTTGGGTCTCGTTGCCTTACCCATAGGTGTCATTTGTGCGGTGTGTCATTTGGCGCTCTGCTGGCGACCACTAACGAACAATCCTTCGGCATAGCATTCATATCGTGTTCGTTAAGAAATTTACTCGCGTTCTTCTCACAGCTATCTGTGTTCTTATAGCCGCAATGTGGGTGTATGCATACGGCTTCGCGCCTCGAGAGAGCTTCAACAAAATCTATGACACTGCGTGGCAAGCAAGGTCTCAAGCTCATTGCAAGAAAGCCGAGAACATTCGTTTCTCATTCGAAGATCTCACTCCAATGAAAGCCGATGACCCTCTCGCATTGAAAGCCAAAGCCAAAGTTGTGAAGGCAGCAACCGATGCTCTTGAGAATGCCATCAATTTGATTGCAGCTGATATTCCTTCAGATGCAAAAGGAAAAGAACTTGTTCCAGCTTGGATCAAGGATTATCGCCTCTACATTTCGGATCGTCGAGCCTTTGAAGTAGCGCTACAGAACGCAGTGACACGCCCATTTTTCGCAGAGAGCGAAATAGAAGGTGTTCCTGTAAGTGAGCGAATTAGTAAATTCGCACGTGAGAATGACATGAAGACATGTCAGACTCCATACGACTTATCCGTTTAGTCGACTGATACCCAACCGAGGTCAGGGTCGTGTCGCCGTACAACACGAGCAGGAGAACCAACTGCGACTGAATAGTCAGGTATGTCATGAGTGACGACTGCATTGGCACCAATGACTACATGTTTTCCAATGGTCACACCCGGTAGCACTACTGCGCCGTAACCAAGCCAAGACCCGTCGCCAATCACCACTGCCCGTTCTGGCTGTGACTGCTGCGAAATAGGTCGCGATATGTCTTCGTATCCATGGTTCTGATCAGTGATGTATACATGGTGTCCAGTCCATACGTCATTACCAATGGTGATCGAGAAGTGACCCACGATGCCGCTTCCTCGGCCAATCAGGCATCTGTCTCCTATCGACACGACGATGTCTGAAATACACTCTTGGCCCGGAACCATTCCCGCCGACAAAGCAACATCTGGACCTATCAATGTGTCGCTACCGATAGAGATATACCGCTCGTTAAAGATGGTTGTGGGCTTCCACATAATCATGCTCCGCTCGCCAAATGCAGCGAACTTCTTACCTCTAACGTCACTCGCGCTTGTAGAAGCCCAAAAGGAAAGACGCCTGTTGATGTCAACATAAATCCGACCAATCAACTGTCCCAACATAGGGAACACGCTAGTGACCAAGCAGGGGCCAACGACTACCGTATTTTCATGCAGAACAAGCCACAATCATTTGCAACCAACCGCGGCTCCATCACCGGGCTCATCTCTCCCACTGGAAGTTGCGAGTTCTTGGGAATTCCATTTGCTACAGCCAAAAGGCTGGAGAATCCGATTGATATCTCTTCGTGGGATGACAATTTTGATGCAACGGCATACGGACCCATTTGTCCTCAGACTCCGGGGATGCTGGAAATGGCATTGAACATGGATGCGTCACATATGAAAGAAGAGTGCCTCAACCTGAATGTGTACACCCCTCGCATGACGACAGAAGGAATGTCGCTACCAGTTCTCTTCTGGATTCATGGCGGCGCATACACAAATGGAGCTGGTTCTGTGGCGTGGTACCACGGCGCTTCATTAGCGTCACGCGAGACTGTTGTTGTCACAATCAATTACCGCTTGGGACCTCTAGGTTTTCTCGGTGACGGAAACTACGGAACGCTTGACATGTTGTCTGCACTTCGGTGGGTACAACGAAACATTTCAGCTTTCGGTGGTAACGAAAAAAATGTAACCATTTTTGGTGAATCTGCTGGCGGATCGGCCGTGGTCTCATTGTTGGCCAGTCCTGAAATTGAAGGACTCGCCCATAAGGCATGGGCCATGAGCCCGTCTATTGGGCAACTTCGCAATAGACCTCGCGCTATCGAGTTGCAGAAGCAATTCATTGAACTAGCAGGCCTATCAACCATGGATGATGTTAAGTCAATGTCGGTAGACGACATTCTTGCCACGCAACAAAAGCAGATGGCATCACCAACTAAGGCTTTTGACTTCTATGCGCCTACAGCGGGCGGTGTATCTCTCAGCAATGACATCCTTGCTTCTGCTGCGAGCTCACCTATCCCACTTGTTGTAGGCACCAATAGAGACGAAAACAAACTGTGGTCAACTTTTGACCCATCATTGGCTGACGCAGATGATGCACGCTGGAAAGCATTTACCGATGAAACATTTGGCGCACGTGGACAGCAGGCACGCGATGCATACCGAGCACTGCGGCCGGGTGAATCCGCAAGGGATTTGATGTCAGCCGTAAGTACAGACACTGGTTTTCGCCAACCAGCACAACGTCTGTGCGAAGCCCGAGCTGAGAGCGAAGTTCCGACATGGATGTACTGGTTCACATGGCCGACTCCTGCCTTTGGGGGTGCTGTTGGTTGTTGCCATGCCCTTGATATTCCCTTTGCATTCGACAATCTCGATGCAGAAGGCGTCTTGATGATGACCGGGGATGGCGAAGAACGGAATCAAATTGCAGACAGGTTCGCCTCTGAAATAGTTTCCTTCGCAACTCATGGCCATCCGAGTTGGAGTCAGTTCAATACGAAAGATCGACCTACATTGGTAATCGATACGGAGACAAAACTTGCCCACGACCCCGAGCCAGAGATTCGCGTACTATTCGTCTAAGTGACAAACGACTCAATCCGTGAGTCAAAGAATCGCCAATAGCCTTATGGGCTCATGGAGATTCCGAAAATGTCTAGCCCTCGCGTCAAGGTTCTCGTACCTCATCTCATTGAACGCAAGAATTCTTCTGAGGTTTTGACCATGGTCACCGCCTATGACTCAACATTTGCTTCCATAGTTGATGAAGCCGGAGTTGATCTCATTCTTGTAGGCGATTCAGTGGCGACAGTGATGCAAGGACAAAAAACAACTCTCTGTGTGTCCATGGAACATATGGAATACCACGTCCAGATGGTTGCATCCGTGAAACCCAAAGCCTTGATTGTCGGAGATTTGCCATTTGGCTCGTATCAAGCATCTGCAAAGGACGCTGTCCGTAATGCCATTCGGTTGGTAAAAGCTGGAGCCGAGATCGTAAAACTCGAAGGCGGCCTTCATGTACAAGAAGCGATTGAAGCAATTGTTCGGGCCGACATTCCTGTGATGGGACACATTGGTTTAACTCCACAGAGCTATCACCGTATGGGTGGAAACAAAGTGCAAGGTCGAGAAGAAGGCACGCAATCAGGAAGCCGAGACCGAATCTTGGCTGATGCGCGTGCTGTAGAAAACGCTGGTGTGTGTTCATTCGTCATTGAGGCTGTTCCTGCGGAGCTAGCAACTGAAATAACGGCCACAGCTCAAGTCCCCACCATTGGCATTGGTGCTGGGGTGAACTGCGATGGACAAGTTCTCGTGTTGCATGATCTTCTCGGTTTATCCGAGCGGTCATTCAAATTCGCTAAGGCGTATAGCAATCTCAGACAGATCTCGCTTAAAGCGGTTTCAGAATATGTCTCCGATGTTCAACATCGGCGCTTCCCTGACGCCACTAATAGTTTCTGACTCTAATGAGAGTCATACGGTCCATCTCGGAAATGCAGAAGTGGAGAACTGTTGAACATTCAGCTGGACATTCCGTCGGCTTCGTGCCCACCATGGGAGCGCTCCACCAGGGTCATGCAGAACTCTTCTCACAAAGCGTGAGCGAGAACGAACGAACTGTGGTCTCGATATTTGTGAATTCATTGCAATTCAACAGCGTGGCCGACCTAGAGGCTTATCCACGTCAACTCGAACAAGACAAGGTGATTGCTGAACAACAAAGTGTCGATGTACTTTTTGTTCCCGATCACGAGGAGATGTACCCGAATGGATTTGCGTCCACAGTTTCTGCTGGTCCGATTGCGCAGCACATGGAGGGGCTGCATCGACCGGGACATTTCGACGGGGTGGCCACAGTTGTTGTCAAACTCCTGAATGCTGTGATGCCTGATGTTGCTTATTTCGGCCTTAAAGATTTTCAGCAACTTGCAGTCATTCGCAGTGTCGTACGAGACCTAAACATAAAGTGCGATGTTCGTGGCGTTCCAACTGTCCGAAATGGGATCGGGCTAGCCCTCTCTAGCCGGAACAGCAGATTATCGACAGATCGCTTGGAGCAAGCTTCGATTATTTACTCACTCTTGAACGAAATGGCTAATCAAGCCAGAAGCAACGTGACATCAACGCTCACTCTTCAGAATCATTTCAATGAACGAATGAAATCGGTCTCCGGCACAAAGCTGGAATACGTCGAAGTTGTCGATTCCGATTCTCTCCTGCCTGCAACAACTGCACAGAAGGGCACAACTATCTGCGTTGCTGTGTGGTTTGATGACGTGAGATTAATCGACAACATCAGCATCTGATCTCCGCCTAATCTTTCAATATGGAGAAAGCTTTTGCGCAGTGGCCCCGATCACTATGGGCTGACAATTCACTGAAGTGGGATTTCCCAGAGATTGAACTATCTAATTCTTTCGATGTTGTCATTGTCGGGGCTGGCTACAGCGGCTTATGGACCGCGCATCATCTGCTCAACTTTAATCCGAGCCTTTCAGTAGCAATTCTTGACGCCCGTCAACCAGGTTTCGGAGCAAGCGGACGCAACGGAGGTTGGTGTAGTGCCTTTAGTCCGATGTCATTGGAAGCTGTTGCAAGTCAGTCCGACAGACAAGGTGCAATAGAACTACAGAATGCTCTTGTTGCTTCAGTCGATGAGATTGGTTCCTATGTTGCTAATTCCGGAATCGATTGTGGATGGCACAAGGGCGGCACGCTGTCGTTTGCATCGAGCCAATTGCAACTACAGAGGATCAAAGAGACCATAGAGATGTCTCGTGCCTTCGGTTACGACGATTCATTCATGACTTACTTAACATCAGACCAAGCTGAGAATCGAGTACGTATTCGCGGCTCCCACGGTGCTTCATACAGCCCACACTGTGCAGCGCTGCACCCCGCACAGTTGATTGATGGTCTCGTGAATCAATTGCTGACCAGAAACGTTCAATTCTTCGGTTCATCTCAGGTCACAGATATCAACCCTCATCAGATATTGGCCAACACATCCCATGGAACTATCTCGATTGACACCAAATGGATAGTCCGTGCCACGGAGGGCTTCACAGCCCGAATGAAGCAATACCGCCGAGACGTTGCACCGCTGTATTCATACATGATCGCCACAGAGCCATTGTCGGATTCGCAATGGCGAGACATCGGTTGGACAAATAGGGAAACTGTGTCTGATGGCCGCAACTTGGTCATTTACGTACAGAGAACATCAGACGGACGAATTGCATACGGAGGACGTGGTGCTCCGTATAAGTTCGCTAGTCGTATCGGTTCAAATTTTGATAACAATCCGAAGATTCACTCGTTGATTGAAAAGTCAATGCGAGAGATGTTTCCGTCAATAGATGATGTTGCGGTAACCCATAGATGGGGTGGTGCACTCGGTGTACATCGAGACTGGTTTGCATCGGCGAAAGTTGATCACACGACCCACATTGCTTCACTGGGTGGATATGTAGGCGACGGTGTTGCTTTCAGCTATGTGGCAGCAAGAGAAGTCGCAAGAAACATTGTTGGCGAGGGTCAACATGAACGTCCCCTGCCCATCGTTAATCACGTCTCTCCCCGATGGGAACCTGAACCGTTTCGTTATGTCGGCATTAACTCAATTTTGCGTTTAACGGAACGAGCAGACGAGACGGAGAGACTTACAGGCCGCAAGAACCGTTTCGTGAATTGGCTATTAGGGAGACTGATTCCTTAGCGGTGTAGTTTTTCGTCAGTTTGATGAACTCGTAAACGCACAGTGAACGCGGAATCTCCGGACAAGATTCCTGAACGGCCAAAAAGCCTTCCGTTCTCCCAGTTTGAAAGGCCCAGCTCTGGACGTAGCAGCGAAAATTGTCCATCTACCCAGCGTGTAAAACCGTCTCCGAAGAATGGTGCATTGGTTAACGACCACACTCTTTCTTGTTCCATATCGTTCTCAGAAATCATGCTCACGATGAACTGAGGACTGTACATATTGAAGAGTTCTACGGCTTCATTAATGTCCTCCACAAGAACAATTGCAAACTCTGGGTTCTCTTCCCATTCATATTCTGTGCCTAAAGATTCAACACTGGCAACTGTGACTTGTTGTTCAGACATCTCCCCCTCTGAACGTCGTACTGCAATGTTGACATCGGTAGGCATGAATTCTTCGGCCCCTTGAATGGCATGTACGCGTGGTCGCGTGCCGCGTGCAGATGCAGCCATCTCAGCAGCTTTCAGAACTATCGGAACATGAACAGGTGCCAAATCGCGAATCACGGCAACAACGTTCAAGGTATTGCATACTTTGCGATCAAGACTATGAAGCACTGATGTTTCCAAGCGATCTAGGCTCGCATCCTCACCCACAATCATCCATGCCCCACCCGTACCGTGGAGACTTACAGGTACTCCCGATTGTTGCGCAATAGAACCCAATTCTGAAACAGCGGTACCTGATCCACGCGCTACTGCAAGTCCAAGTCGTGAATCAGAAAACAAACTCCAGCCAGCTGCATGTTCCGGTGAATTCAGAAGAACAACTGCATCTATGGGCAGTCCTGCTTCTATGAGTGAAGGTCGAATAATGACATCCATCATCGCGTTTGCGGTTCCGAGGGCATCGCTCCCAATACGAAACACAACAGCGTTTCCACCTTTCAATACCCCAGTGGCATCAGCGAACACGTTTGGTCGACCTTCGAACACGAAACCCAATACTCCAAGTGGTGCAACACGTTGTTCAACCGACCAGCCGACATGTTCAGTCCGCGACGTTACAGAATCTCGCGACATCGATGCATCTCGCCACATCAACAACGCTGCAATCATGTCGCGCCTCATATTCTCTGAAAGCACAAGTCGGGTTACTGAACGACCTCGAGCACGAGCGGATTCTTCATCTCGCTGATTCGCTTGAAGTACCTTGCTAAACCGAGCCTCGTCTTGAAGTGCTTCAGCCGCCAGTCCAAAGAATTCATTGATCGCTTCATCAGATACATCCGACAGCAGAGCGAAAGCCCTCGATGCCGATGAGACAGCTTCATCAACAAGTTCAACAACAGCTTTCGGAAGTCGGCGAATTTGGCCATTGTGAGACAAAGCCAGAACCTGGTCACCCGGCTCGAGAGATTCAGCGAATTCCTGAGAAATGACAGTTCTGTGTCGCCCAATGGCAACTAAATCTCCGGCTCGAAGTAGTGCGTCACTTGTCATTGTTCTATTCTGCTGTGTGTGAGTACACAAGATGACAATCCGTTCTATTTTCGCCAACTTCTTAGCGGTCGGGACTTCGGCACCCAAAACCCCATCGCACACCAAATGGTCAATTTTGCCTATCTAGTAGGTGACGCCAATACAAAAGAATGCCTTCTCGTAGACCCGGCGTATGCAGTGGATGACCTTCTCGGTATTGCTGAGGCAGACGGAATGACGGTTACTGGCGTGCTCGCGAGTCACTATCACCCAGACCACGTTGGTGGCTCGATGATGGGCCACACAATCGAGGGGGTCGCTGCGCTATTGGAACGCGTGAATGTTCCCATTCATGTGAATCGCCATGAGGCGCCGTGGGTACTCAAGACAACGGGAATCTCAGAGTCAGACCTGATGGTTCATGATGCCGGAGACATAGTGACCGTTGGGAACGTTGAAATCACGTGTGTTCATACACCGGGGCATACTCCCGGCAGTCAATGTTTCTTGACCCATGGTTGCCTCATCTCTGGCGACACACTCTTCCTCGACGGTTGTGGCAGAACAGACCTACCCGGTTCAAATGTCTCCGATATGTATGACAGCTTGACTCTTCTAGCTGGTTTGCCAAACGACACTGTCGTCTTGCCAGGACATCAGTATTCGGCACCACCTGCGGCGCGCCTGTCAGATGTAAAAGAAAATAACTACGTCTTCAAACCTCGCACACGTGAGCAGTGGATGATGATGTTCGGCCACGATTAATTCGTAAAAGCTGACACAACCACGCTTATTGCCGACAAGAACAAGAGAAAAATCACGAGAGTGTTGAAGCGTTCTTGGGTTATGTGTCGTCTCACCGCATAGCCAATAGCAATGGCCACCCCTAACGCCGGAACCGCGACTGCGACTCCTGACAAGTTATTGGCGTTCACTTTTCCAGCTGTAATAAAGAATGCGAGTGCTCCGATGTTTACAACGGCAAAGACCGTGTTGATGGTTGCACGAAAAGTTGACGGGGCCAATTGGCGAGCCTGCATCAGAAAAACTAATGGTGGACCGTTGGTTGATGTTGACGTAGATAGGAACCCACTCACTATTCCAAAAATCCAATCAAGATGATGAGAATCGTCACGTAGACGAAAACCACGCAGCAAAAGAATGGCCGCCGAGATCACCACAACGCCGAGAACCAAACGAAGCCCAGTCTCAGACACAAAGATGAAGGCCATTAAACCAAAGGGCATGCCGGCGTACGAGGCCAATATCAGTCTCTTTGCTATCGACGCATCAACATGCTTTCGATCAATAACAGCCTGGGAAGTCGTGGAAATCGCACCAATGATGGTGGCTACCACCACCGCGTCTCGCGGACTGACGACCAAAGTCATTAACGGCACGGCCAATAAGGAAAAACCAAACCCTGAAAGAGTTTGAGCAAACGAGGCAAACGCTATGCACCCAGCAATCCAGGCCAATTCCCCACCACTCATCGGAGCAACCCTAGGCTCGCAGGAGTCCTTGCAGTCGTTTCTTCACCCGCATGGCCTCTGAAACCCCAATCATTCAGGCATTTGACCTTTACATTTCGTACACTTTGGGGGTGCCTACTTCGTCAGCTTCCGTGTTGCCCCAGATAAATGGTGAGCGACTGATGCAAAGAATCATGGATCTTGCGAGCATTGGCTCTATTGATGGAGGCGGATGCGCCCGTCTGGCTCTTACAGATGAAGATGCTGCAGGGCGCGATCTCGTTGTTGGCTGGATGCATGAACTAGGCCTCACAGTTACAACAGATGTCATTGGAAACGTTATTGGCACTTGGGATGTAGGCACTGGGTTACCAGTAATGACTGGATCCCACATCGACACGGTTCGTACCGGCGGCAAGTACGACGGAAATCTCGGTGTTCTTGCTGGACTAGAAGTGATACAGACCCTTCAAGAATCACAAGTAATTCCGCCACGTCCGATCAGCGTGGGAATTTTCACCAATGAAGAAGGATCCCGCTTTGCTCCAGACATGCTGGGCTCTCTTGTGTATGTCGGCGGGCTATCAATAGAAGACGCCCTTGACATCGTTGGCATTGATGGCGCACGAGTTGGTGACGAACTGGAACGAATTGGTTACAACGGAGCAACACCCTGCCCCGGCTTTGCCCCGCATGCATTCGTTGAGTTACATATCGAACAAGGTCCTGTTTTAGAAAAAACAAATGTGACCATCGGAGCGGTAACTGGAGTGCAAGGAATTAGCTGGCAGGAAGTAACAATCACGGGCCAGTCCAACCATGCAGGAACCACTCCAATGAGCATGCGTAAAGATCCTGGCTATGTAGCAGCGAAGATTTCAGTATTCCTTCGCGATTTGGCTGACCGATACGAAGGCGACCAGGTGTGCACTGTTGGAAGAATTGATCTTTTCCCAAACTTGATCAACGTGATCCCGGCAAAGGCGGTGATGACACTCGATGTTCGCAACACTGACGACATCATACTTTCTCAGGCAGAACGAGAAATCTCTGAATTCATGACGTCGCTATCAGTGAGTGAAGGCGTTGACATTACAAGCCGCTCACTTGCTCGTTTCGAGCCTGTGATTTTTCACCCTCAAGTTATTGACATTGTGGAGAGGGTCTCTACGTCAAAGACTTCGTCAGTACGCCGCATGCCGAGCGGTGCTGGGCACGATGCGCAGATGCTTGCGCGCGTCTGTCCGTCCGCAATGATTTTCGTGCCGAGCGTAGAAGGCATCAGCCACAACCCAGCGGAATTCACAGAACCACAGGACATTGTACTCGGGACAGACATCTTGCTTCAAGTATTAATCGAACTCTCACAGATAGAGGAATTTGACTCATGGCTCGATTGATTACCATCGGCGCTGCACAGCTAGGTCCTATTCAAAAAGATCACACTCGCCAACAAGTTGTCGCACGCCTCATTGATCTACTTTGCAAAGCTCATTCAGCCGGATGCGATTTGGTCGTGTTCCCAGAACTTGCGCTCACAACCTTTTTCCCACGCTGGTTTGCAGAGAACATCTCAGAAACTGATCACTATTACGAAACCGAGATGCCCTCCCCTGTTACAGCTCCCCTTTTCGATGAGGCAAAGAATTTGGGTATCGGTTTCTGTCTTGGTTACGCAGAGTTGACACCCCAAGGTGAACGCTTCAATACACAAATCCTTGTTGAGAAAGACGGGACTGTCGTAGCTAAGTATCGCAAAGTTCATATTCCTGGACATGAAGAACACGAGCCAGACAGAGCCTTTCAACATGCAGAGCGCTATTACTTCACGCCATCAAATGAAGGTTTCGGCGTGTGGAAAGCTTTTGGTGCACGTGTCGGAATGATGATCTGTAACGACAGACGTTGGCCAGAGACCTACAGAGTGATGGGTCTTCAAGGAGTTGAATTAATTCTGTGTGGCTACAACACTCCTATTCATTACATTCCAGATCCAAGCCAAGACATACTCCAAGGCTTTCACAATGCTCTCGTGATGCAGTCCGGTGCGTACCAAAACGGATCATGGGTCGTAGGAGTCGCTAAGGCGGGCGTTGAAGAAGGCGTTGATTCTCTTGGACAAAGCATGATTGTTGCGCCATCAGGTCAGATAGTTGCTCAAGCATTAACTACCGATGACGAACTACTTGTTGCACATTGCGATATGGACTGGTGCCAGAAATACACCAAGACTCTTTTTGATTTTGACCGCTACCGCAGACCCGAGGTCTATACACGCATCACCGCTCAACGCGGAGTGGAACTGGATTAACAATGTCCTTTGAGACCCGAGGACTCGTCTGTGCACACCATCATTTGTACTCCTCCCTTGCTAGAGGCATGCCTGCTCCTGACGTGACACCAGACTCTTTTCTCTCAATCTTGCAAAATGTCTGGTGGAAACTAGACGTAGCGCTCGATTTGGAGACTTTGTATTGGTCGGCTGCACTTGGTGCGGCCGAGGCACTGTGTAACGGCACTACCGCGATTATCGATCATCATGAATCTCCGATGGCCATAGATGGCAGCCTCGATGTGATTGCAGATGCATGCTCAATGATTGGTGTTAAAGCAAACTTGTCATACGGCGTCACAGATAGGTGGGACGGAGCGACTCTTCGTTCAAAAGTTAGTCCTCTGTCCCCTATGACTGACGGAGCTGCGCGAGGCCTTCGTGAGAATGAGCGTTTTTTGCGTGCGGGTGGTCGCGGAATGGTCGGAGTGCACGCATCATTTACATGTACAGACGAAACAATCGAAAGCGCAGCAGCTCTTGCGGAAACCATGAATACCGGTGTTCATATTCATGTCGCTGAGGGCTTAGATGACAAAGACGCAGGAGCTCGTCTTCAAGACTTAGCAAATGACAAGTGGCTACTGATACATGCGGTTCACCTAGATCGCGATCTACAGGGCACCATTGTTCATAATCCTCGATCAAACATGAACAATTCAGTCGGCTATGCGAATCCCGTTCGTTTTACCAATGATGTCGCATTAGGAACAGATGGAATAGGCGCGGACATGTTGGAAGAGGCGCGCCTCGCCTACGTGCGCCTGCGTGAGTCAGACGTAACTCAAACGCCTGAGACTGTATGGCAGTGGTTACGAAATGCTGACAAGTTCTTCCCTGAGATAGAAAAAGACACCGTGACCTGGTCATACGACCAAACCGACAGTCCGTGGCATGTTGCGTTCACACCAGGAGTCAGATGCGTAGACGTTCGAGTCAATGGTGATCTTGTTGTTGAAAACGGAAAGCCAACCCGCTTCGACATGAATGAAATCAGAACCAAGGCAGCAGAAGCGGCCATCAAACTCCATAAGAAACTTGCCCTGAGGTAACCATGCCGGTATTCATCCCATCTTCTTTGGCCGAAGCAACTCAGCTTCTGTCGACCAACCTTGACGCGCACCTTCTTACAGGGGGAACCGACATGATGGTAGAGGTTAACTTCAACCACAGGCACCCTGAGACAGTCATTGCTCTTCGCAAAGTTCCTGAGTTCCAACAATGGAACATTGATAGCAACGCTCGCGTAGTCCATATCGGATCATCTGTTCCGTACGCCACCATGGAGCACGGAGAACTTGCAAAGGCTCTCCCCGCCCTCGCTGAAGCCGCACGGACAGTTGGTTCACCACAAATTCGTGCTGCAGGTTCCTTGGGCGGAAATCTGGGCACATGTTCTCCGGCCGGAGATTCACTTCCGGTTCTTTCAGCACTTGACGCAATCGTTCATTTGCAATCCGAGAAAGCGACTCGCTCACTTTCATTTGCAGAGTTCATGGTGGGACCGAAGAGAAATTCACGACAGCCCGACGAGATCATCACGGGTGTCACCATTCCTCTTACTAACGGATGGCAAGGATACGCAAAAGTCGGAGTACGAAATGCAATGGTTATCTCGGTTGCCTCGGTGTGCCTTGCTATTCATGATGGCAAGGTTCGAGTAGCACTCGGTTCAGTAGGACCAACAATTATTCGTTGCTCCGAATCCGAAGCCTGGATAAATAGTGTCGGTCTTGAGAACGTTGATCATGCAATTGCTCAAGAGTTCGGCGCCAAAGTTCGTGCAGAGTCTCGCCCAATCGATGACCACCGATCAACCGCGGAATATCGACGCCACGCTGTTGGCGTGTTAGCTGCGCGACTATTACTACGAGGAGTTCAAAAATGAGCGAATCAGAGCACTACACACTCACTGTAAACGGCGTGGAACGCAAAGTATCTGACGCCTGGATTGGTGAAAGTCTTCTATATGTTCTTCGTGAACGACTCGGTTTACCAGGCTCAAAAGGAGCATGCGAACAAGGCGAATGCGGAAGCTGCACTGTCTTTGTTGACAACGCTGCTGTATGTAGCTGTCTAGTAATGGCTGCAACCGCAGTAGGAACACAAATAGCAACAGTTGAAGGCCTGAATGAAGACGGTTCACTGACAGACGTTCAAGAAGCTTTTGTTACGGAAGGCGCAGTTCAATGCGGTTTTTGCACACCAGGATTAGTTATGGCTGTTCATCATTTACTTGATCACAACGACTCGCCGAACGAACAGGAAATCAAAGAAGCATTGTCGGGCAATATATGTCGTTGCACTGGTTATGGTCGAATATTCGCTGCCGTTGACACTGTGATTTCAGTACGCAAAGGCATCTCGTCATGACCATCACTAAGACACAGCGAGACATTCTCGGATCAAGCGCCTTACGTCCCGACGGAATATCAAAGGTCCAAGGAGACTACGAATTCTCATCAGATTTACATGCTGAAAACATGCTGTGGGGCGCAACCCTTCGATCACCGCATCCATATGCGCGAATCGTTTCAATTGACGTTTCTGCGGCTTGGAAGATCGCTGGGGTTGAGTGCGTCATAACAGCCGATGATGTCCCCGGACAATTGACATACGGTCTCATCAGCGAAGACCAACCAGTATTCGCCAATGATGTTGTGCGTTACATGGGAGAACCAATAGCAGCCGTTGCTGCAGACCATCCCGAGACGTGCCGACGTGCTCTAGCTGCAATTCACGTTGTATACGAGGTGCTTGCGCCTCTAACGAACCCTGAGCATGCGATTGACGAGTCTCATGAGCCTATTCACCCGGATGGAAACATCATTCGACGCCAACGCATCGTCCATGGCGACATGCACGCCACTGCGCCTATCGTCGTTGAGGGCACGTACGACATAGGAATGCAAGACCAAGCTTTTCTTGGTACAGAATCTGCGCTTGCAATACCTGATCACGATGGCGCAGGAATAGAAGTCTTCGTAGCGACTCAGTGGCTTCATGAAGATCGTAAACAAATGGCCAAATGCTTGGGCATGCCTGAGGAAAAAGTTCGTTTAGTCCTCGGTGGAGTTGGCGGAGCCTTTGGTGCTCGTGAGGACATCAGCCTGCAAGTACACACTGCCCTATTGGCAATGCGGACTAGTCGTCCAGTCAAGATGCAGTACGGACGAGAGGAAAGTTTCTTTGGGCACGTGCACCGTCATCCTGCTCAGATCTGGATGCGTCACCATGCAAATACAGATGGTCGGATTGTCAAGATTGAAGCTCGTTTTGTCTTCGATGGTGGAGCGTATTCATCTACTTCCTCGGCAGTTCTCATCAATGGCGTAACTCACACCCAAGGGCCATACCAATGCCCTAACGCCATTGTTGACGGATATGCCGTGCGCACCAATAATCCTCCATGTGGCGCGATGCGCGGGTTCGGTGTTGTGCAGGCCTGCTTTGCTCACGAAGGTCAAATGGACAAACTTGCAGCAGCAACAGGTATCGACGAAGTAGAGATTCGTCTGAGAAACATCATTCACACTGGTGACACCATGATTACCGGACAAATCTTGGAAAGCGTTGCTCCCCTCGAGCGCTGCATACGTGAAACCGCCGCCATGCCGTTGCCTGCAGAAATGGGATTGCAACCGCATGAACTAGATCTGCCGGGTGGTTCAGGACGCACAGCTGACCGCAGAAATATCGTGCGCGGTATAGGTTGGGGCGTGAGCATGAAGAATCTCATGTACAGCGAGGGATTTGATGACTACTCAACAGCTCGCTGCACCCTTACCAATGGTTCTGTAGAACTTAAGTTTGCAACAAGTGAGGTTGGACAAGGCTTCGTGACTCTGGCCCCGCAGATAGCACGATCAGTTTTGGGAGTTGACGAAGTTACGTACGACACCATTGACACACAGATCGGATCTGCCGGATCTACATCAGCGTCTCGTCAAACATGGATGAGCGGAGGCGCTGTAGACGGAGCCTGCCGCATGGTGAGAGAACGTTTGTTTGAACACGTTGGATCACTGCATGGAATTGAGCCACTGCGTCTAGCAATTGACGACACAGACATCATTGACACCATTGGCACCTTGCGAATCTCTGTTCAGGAAGCCTCTGCAAACTTCACTGTGTCCGAGACCTTTGAATACCATCATCGACAGACGGAAGATCTCGACGAGAATGGCCAAGGAAACTGTCACGTTGCATTTGCGTTCGTCGCACATCGCGCTGTTGTAGACGTAGACGTAGAACTCGGATTAGTAAAAGTTGTTCAGATCGCAACCGCTCAAGACGTAGGACGAGTTCTGAACCCGATGTCTGTTACTGGTCAAATTGAAGGCGGTATTGCGCAAGGGCTCGGGCTGGCAGTGATGGAAGAAATCATCGTCACGAACGGCATAGTTCGTAACCCAAGTTTCACTGACTATCTGTTGCCAACAGCTCTCGACGCACCGCAAGTACTGATCTCGATGATTGAAGAACCGGACCCGCAAGCACCGATGGGCGCCAAAGGTGTTGGTGAGGCTCCCTGTATTTCAGTGACTCCTGCAATTGTTGCGGCCATTCGTAACGCCACCGGTAAATCAATTGATCGTTGCCCGGTGCGTCCGCAGGACATCTGTTTCTAACTAAAGGACTATTTTCCGAAAACGGTGTCGGTGTAACCGTTTGAAAAAGTTCTCTGAGGATCCAGTCGGTCACGGAGTGAAATGAAATCAGACCAACGCGGATACAAAGAAGACAATTCTTCGGCGTCGCGGTAATGCATCTTGCCCCAATGAGGGCGAGCATCGTACGCACGCAAGATATCTTCCACATCACGAAAGAACGGTTCGCATTCCATGCCTTTATAGACATGAACGGCTATGTAGGCAGAATCCCTGCCGTAAGCGGTCGAAAGCGGAACATCGTCACCCTTGGTGAAGCGAACCTCTACGGGGAAATTTAGTAAGTATCCCTTGCGTTCGATCATTGCGCGAATCTCTATTAAGGCTGGAGCAACAGCCTCCACCGGCAAGGCGTGTTCCATTTCGTAAAAGCGAACAATACGTGGACTAGCAAAAATCTTGAAACTTTGATCAACATACTCGCGAGAACCAGAGGATGGTAACGCGGTTGCTAGACGTGGAATAAGAAAAGGACACGCACGACCAACACGACACACGGCACCAAACGCGTAGTTCTCCATAAAAGTCTTTTCGATCCAACCCTTGACCTTCGGAAGCGGCTGCAATTCATCGTCGGTTCGATTATTCCGTTTTGTTAGCGCCCACTTTGTATGAGGGATCCAGAAAAACTCAAAGTGATCATGCTCTGCTGTCAATTCATGAGCATTCTCCAGAACATCATCGAGTCTCATCGGCTGCTCTAATGCGCGAAGCCTGAACGAGGGAACTGCTTGCAGTGTGTATTCAGAGATCACGCCTAAGGCCCCAACGGATACACGACCAACGTCAAGAATGTCTGGATTCACAGATTCTGAACATTCGACTATCTGCCCTTGCCCGTTGACCAATGTCATGGCAACCACTTGACCTGCGAGTCCCGTGAGTGCCTTTCCAGTGCCATGTGTCGACGTAGAGATTGCTCCAGCAACTGTCTGGTACGCAATATCGCCCAAGTTCGCCAAGGCAAGCCCTTCGGCGTGGAGCAACGTATTGAGTTCAGACAAACGCGTTCCGGCCCCGACAGTGACTTGATTGTTCGCACGGTTGACGTGCGAGATACCACTCAAATTCTCAAGGCGAATCATCCGCCCATCGGTCGCTGCAGCCGAGGTGAAGCTATGCCCTGATCCGACAGCCTTCACCTTTTGGCCACGAGACGACGCCTCGGCCACAAGTGCTGCCAACTCACCGACGTCACGGGGGGATTCAATTGATTGCGGGTGAGCCTTCTGATTTCCCGCCCAATTTCGCCACGTTGCCATAAGGCATCCCCTTCAAGAACGGCTCAACGCCGTGAGTCCATCCTAGAACCCGAGGTCCTCCTCTGGCTCGGTGGTCACCCCCTAGAACCGCATAAGGTATGGGAACTTCTTAATAGTTAAGGGAAAACATGACCATCACACAAGTACCACTGGTTGACTATCTCGTCCTCGGTGACTCCCCTCATCTCATTGCCAACGAGTGCACGAAATGTGGCGCACGTTATTTTGATCGCCGTAACGCCTGTGCATCATGTTTCGCAACTGACTTCAAGAAGGTGACCATCGTCAATGAAGGCATCGTTCGCTCATTCACAATCGTCACATTTGCCGCTCCCGGCGTACCTGTCCCCTTCGTTGCAGCCATCATCGACTGCGGTGGCACAAGTGTTCGCGGAAACTTGGCAAACGTGGAGGCCACACCGGAAAAAGTGACCCTCGGCATGAAGGTCAAACTCACGACATATTCACTCGGCGCTGACGACAATGGCCTTGAGGCAATTGGTTTTGGCTACGAGCCCGCGTAATTAGTTTTAACATCAACTCAACCCAATCAACACATAACGGAGAACACAATGGCTACTGACGACATCTACATCCTCGGAATTTACATGACCAAGTTCGGTAAATATCCAGACAAAGACACAGTTGACCTTGCGTCGGAAGCAGTTATTGCTGCGCTAGCTGATGCACAAGTCACCATGAAAGACATTGGCGTAATGGCCGCTGGTTGCCTCATGGGTCAAGGCGGAATCGGCCAAATGATTCAGAAGCAAGTTGGCCAGACCGGAATTCCTGTTTACAACGTCTCGAATGCATGCGCCACTGGCGCAACTGCACTTCGTACAGCCATCATGGCAATCAAGGCTGGCGAATGCGACATGGGTCTCGCTGTTGGTGTTGAGAAGCTTGCTGGCGTCGGCCTTCTTGGCGGCGGCGGAACACCGAAGTCAAAGAATAAGGAATGGACACCACAAGGTCGTTTCGGTTCGGTAACAAACGTTGACGGTCTTATCGGTACAGCGGCTATGCCAGGAACTTTTGCCCAAGTAGGTATGGAATACGGCCACAAATACGGTGGTGCAACATTTGAATTATTCGCCAAGATTTCTGAGAAGAACCACGCTCACTCGACATTGAACCCTCTTGCTGCATATACAAAGCGCATGTCGCTCGACGAAATCATGAACGACATCATGATTTCATATCCGAACACACGCCCAATGTGCTCAGCCAACTGTGACGGAGCAGCAGCTGCAGTTGTTGTTAGCGGTGCCAAGTTGAAGACACTGTCTCTCGAGCAGCAACGCCGTGCGATCAAGGTCTCAGCTTCAATTCTCACCAGCGACCCGTACCAAGAGGCATGTCAGGTTCTTCCCGATGTAAACACACTGACCCGTATTGCAGCCAAGCAGGCCTACGAGCAGGCCGGTGTATCACCATCAGACCTCAACCTTGTAGAACTTCATGACTGCTTCGCCACCGCTGAACTTGTCCACTACGACAACCTCATGCTCTGTGAAGAGGGCGGCGCAGTTGACTTCTTCAATTCCGGCGCAACCTGGCGTGATGGTTCAATGCCAGTCAACGTTTCTGGTGGTCTTGAATCAAAGGGTCACCCAATTGCTGCCACTGGCATTGCAAACATTTGGGAAGTGTGCCACCACTTGCGTGGAGAAGCCGGACCTCGCCAAATCGAAGGCGCAAAAGTCGGCCTTGCTCACGTAATTGGTCTTGGTTCTGCTTGTGGTATCCACATCCTGGAGAAGTCAGCTCTCTAATAATGCAGGCGCCCATTCACGGATCATGTGATGCGGCGTTCCATGCTGTGCGTGATGCTTTTCAGAACAATTTCATCGAGCACGGCGAAATCGGTGCGTCTGTTTGTATAACTGTCAATGGGGTCTCCGTTGTTCACTTGTGGGGTGGTTTTTCCAACCCCGAGAAGACATCTACATGGCAAGAGGACCAACTTGTCAACGCGTTCTCTATCGGCAAGGGCGTTACCGCGGTTGTGGCTGCTCAATGTGTGGCAAATGGTCTCATCACATACGAAACTCGCGTTGCATCTATCTGGCCAGAGTTCGCTGTTCACGGAAAAGAAGAGTTGACTCTGCGCGACCTTCTCGGCCATCGAGCAGGGTTGCCTGCCATTCGCAAGCGCCTAGCACCAAACGCGATGTTCGACTGGAAACTCATGACTGACACTTTGGCGGCCGAAAAACCATGGTGGACTCCCGGCGCCGAACACGGCTACCACGTCAACACATATGGTTTCCTAGTTGGTGAATTACTTCGTCGTGCTACGGGCAAATCAGTGAGGCAATTGATTTCTAAACTTATCGCCGAGCCTCTACAGGCCGAGATCTATTTGGGAACTCCAATTGAATTGCATTCGCGCATCGCCGATTACGAATGGCCCAATGATCCATTTCCAGAGAATGAACCAACAGGTTTAGACGAAGAGCAATTACTTCAATTCAATACGTACTACAACCCTTCTGGTCTTTCAGGTGCGGGAGTAGTGAACAGTGCGCCATGGCGTCTAGCTGAAATGCCAAGTACGAATGTTCATGCGTCAGCACGGGCGATATCAACTCTCTACACAGCTCTTGCGGACGGCGGTTCTTACAACGGCGTTACTGTCCTTCCACGAGAAGTACTAGACATTGCTTCGTCCGAAGTATCAAATGGCGATGACAGAATTCTTCACAGAACGTCCCGTTTCGCTCATGGATTTCAGTTACCAATTCCGGAACGCGGTTTTGGTCCAAACGCGGAGTCATTCGGCCATTTTGGCGCAGGCGGTTCTGTTGGTTTCTGTGACCCGAAGGCAAAAGTTGGTTTTGGGTACGTAATGAACCAAATGGGTCCACGTTGGCAGAATCCTCGCAACAGAGCTCTCATTGATTCGTTGTATTCGTGCCTTCAGTAACCCAATTCGCTTAGCAACCTGACACCATTGAATATGTGAGTGTCAGTGAAGCAATTAGACCTGTTGATCTGCTTCGCATTAAGCCTTTCCGGTTGCTATGGCTCAATAGTTTCGTCTTCATTCTTGTTCAGAGTACTCAACGATTTGCGTTCGTCTGGTTGGCACTTGGTCTCGGAGCGAAATCAGATATCAGCGGATTCATACTCTTCGTAATGGGAGTTCCTGCACTCCTGGTCTCTCTTCCTGTCGGCGTCATGAGTGATCATATGAACCGTCGTGTGATTCTTATGGTCAGTCAAATTGGCGCACTTGCGATCACCATTGCGATAGCAACAATGGTCACACTCGATTACATGACTATTCGCTGGGCAATAGTCGGGTCATTCATCTCGGGAATCTTCATTGCCTTAGGTACGCCCGTACGTTCAGCCATCGTGCCCACTCTCGTACCAAGTAACAAATTGGTTGGCGCAATTGCCATCAGCACGATTGGCAACAACTTCGGATTAATCATTGGCCCGATAGCTGCGGGTCCAGCAATCAGTCAATGGGGTATCGAAGGCGCGTTCTGGCTGCAGGCAGTGCTGTACGCGTTCGGGTTTCTCACACTCATACCATTGCAACTTCCTCCGAGCCATAACACTGAACGTAGAAAACTACGGCAAGAGATCTTTGGAGGTCTTGCTTTCATTCAAGGTGATGCTGCTGTGCGTTCCTTCTTTGTCTTACTAGCTGGGTCCGTTGTCTTCATGATGGCGCCATGGATTGTGCTTGGCCCACAAATTGCCAAAGAACAAGCGGGCGCATCTGGCAGCCAAACCACCATCTTGTTTGCGATGCTTGGCGTTGGGCAGCTCCTCACGTCAACTCTCATCATGCGGTACAACCACAAGATGATTCGCAAGGGCCTCTGGTTTATGTGCGGCTTATGTTGGGGCGGAAGTATTCAGATTCTTCTGGGTCAGTCCACTTCACTCGTTGGAATGGGATTCTTCCTCTTTGCGTGGGGAATGGGAGGTGGCTTTTACATGAATCTCAGTCAGACACTCATCCAGAACAACACTCCCCCTCAGGTCATGGGACGAGTGATGGCGTTTCATTCTCTTCTCATGAGCGGCCTAGCACCCATGGCTGCTCTTCTTGTCGGAGTCATCGCACGAACAATGGATAGCGCACCACTGACATTCTCTGGGGCTGGCGCTCTGATGCTCTTGCTAACGCTCTACTTTGTATCGGTGAAGAAACATCTTCGACCCATGGCCTAAAGTGTCCATCATGATTCGTCGTGTTTTCATAGCTTCAATCGTTCTGGGATCTATTGTCTCAATGAGTTCACTTCCCCTGTCGGCTACAGAATTACCCCAGGCAAAGGTGTTGTACAAGATTGATACGACAGACAAGGTTGTCTTCCTAACAATCGATGACGGTGCGGACAAGCCTGCTGATGCAGCAGCAGAACTGGAACGGCTTCAATGGCCAGTTACCAGTTTCATATTGCCGACAAAAATTGGCACGTTCGCAAATTGGTTTTCAAGTTTGGGATCACGTAATGACATCGCCACCCATACTGCTCGCCACATCGCATTGAAGGGGCTTTCGTTCGAGAAACAGAAGAAAGAGATCTGTGACGGTGAACGCAGAATCAAAGAGAAATTCGGTTCCACAACTGGGTATTTCAGACCGCCATACGGATCATGGGACAAGCGCACACTTCAGGCGGCTGCTGCCTGCGGCATTTCGCATGTTGTTCTATGGACCGTCAGTCTGAATGGCAAGACAATTACTACTTGGGACGGAAAGATTCACCAGGGAAACATCGTGATTGCCCATTACGTCCGGTCTCTTGCACAAAGCATCAGACAGTTGGAGAAGCGTCTGAAGGCCCAGGGGCTTACAGTTGCCCGTCTGTCGGATTATCTGAAATAAGGCAAAAGAAAAGCGGCGCCGAAGCGCCGCTCTTTTATTTGGTGTCGAAGGGGGGACTTGAACCCCCACGCCCTTGCGGGCGCCGGCCCCTTAAGCCGGTGCGTCTGCCGATTTCGCCACTTCGACGTGGATGTCAGGATACCGAGATTGCTCTCAGAATCGGACGAGTTAGTTAAGCAAGAAGGAAAGCGCAATCACTGTGAAGAGCCAAATAGTCGCAAAGACCGTTGTGATCCTGTTTAGGTTCCGCTCAGCTGCTGCTGACCCGAGAGCAGCACCACTGGCTCCACCAAACATGTCTGAGAGGCCCCCACCTTGTCCACTATGGAGCAAAACGCCCACGATGAGGGACAACATAGAAACCACGTTCAGGACGAGGGTGATGTACATAACAATGGATCGCACGAAGAGAAATCCTATCGCCCTACACAGGGCTCTGCCCTATGGTCACCGGGGTCTCTTCGGGGAAATGGCACGCAACCACTCTCCCGGCCCCATCAGCCTGCAGAGGTGGTTCAACAGCGGCGCAGAGGTCTGTTGCCTTCCAGCACCGAGTACGGAAACGGCATCCAGACGGAGGGTCAATAGGAGACGGGACGTCGCCCACTAGACGAATGCGCCTGCCCAAGCCACGCATCGAGGGGTTAGCCACCGGGACAGCAGACAACAGTGCCTTCGTGTACGGGTGCGCAGGGTTGCTGTACACAGTTACTGCTGCGCCCACTTCAACAATCTTGCCCAAGTACATCACGGCAACCTGATCAGCGATATGGCGTACCACCGAAAGGTCGTGGGCAATAAACACGTACGACAAACCAAGATCTTTTTGCAGATTCTCTAGAAGATTCAGAATCTGGGCCTGAATTGAGACGTCTAGAGCCGACACCGGTTCGTCGGCCACTATGACTGAGGGCTGAAGCGATAACGCACGAGCAATCCCAATTCGTTGCCTCTGTCCTCCAGAGAACTCGTGTGGATAGCGGTTGTAGTGCTCGGGGTTAAGCCCCACACGCTGCATCAGATCTTGAACTTCCGCCTTCTCATTGGGCCTGGTGACAATTCCTTGAATACGCATTGGGTCACCAATGATCTGACCAATTGAGTGTCTGGGATTCAATGATGAGTAAGGGTCTTGGAAAATGATCTGCAGTTTTCGGCGCATCTCGCGTAGAGCCTTGCCAGACAGATTCGTAATGTCGACACCATCAAGCACCACTGAACCAGAAGAGGGTTCAATAAGTCGCGTCACCAAGCGAGCAAGAGTCGATTTTCCACACCCGGACTCCCCCACGATTCCTAGTGTTTTACCCCGAGGCAGAGTGAATGAAACGCCATCAACAGCCTGCACGATGTTCGTCGCCCGACCGAGAACACCAGATGAACCTGTCGAAAAATGTTTCACCAAATCAATGGCTTGCAGTGCAATGTCGTTACTCATCGCGACGCAACCCCATGACCTATTGACAAAATCTCAACATCAGGAAGGTGGCAAGCAGTTACAGAGCCCTGAAGACCAATGGAACGCAAAAGCGGCACCTCGGTTCGGCACACATCTGACGCATATGCACAGCGCGGATTGAAAGAACACCCAGAAGGCAACGCGATGAGAGATGGAGGCGAACCCGCAATGGTTGCAAGAGCACCGCGTCCACTACTACTCAGACTGTTTACAGCACCGAGCAATCCCCATGCATACGGGTGTGTTGGCTCAGAGAACAACGCTTCAACAGTTGAACGCTCAACCACTCTTCCCCCGTACATAACAAGTACGTCTTTTGCAGCTTCAGCAATCACACCAAGGTCATGTGTAATCAACACAATTGCCATGTTGAACTCAGCTTGCAACTCTTTCATAAGATCAAGAATCTGTGCTTGAACAGTCACGTCAAGCGCCGTTGTTGGCTCGTCCGCAATGAGTACCTTCGGGTTATTGATGAGCGCAATTGCAATAACAATGCGTTGCCTCATGCCACCAGAAAATTGATGCGGGAACTCATCTATTCTCTTTTCAGGATTTGGAATACCGACCTTTTTCAACATCTCGAGGGTGACAGCACGCGCTTCAGATTTTGATACATGTGGGTGATGCACGAGGTACGCCTCAGCAATTTGCTTCCCCACTGTGTAATACGGATTCAAAGCAGACAACGGATCCTGGAAGATCATCGCCACCTCGCTTCCGCGAACTCGTCGAACTTCGATTTCGTCCGCCGTCAAGACGTCCACACCAGAAATGAGGATGGACCCACTAGTTGAGGCTGTAACTGAATTATTCAGTCTCATTATTGAAGAGGCTGTTACGGACTTCCCAGAGCCACTTTCTCCGACAATTCCCAAAGTCTCACCGCTACGGAGGTCAAAAGATACGTCGCTAACTGCAGCTACATCTCCATCAGGAGTGTGGAACACAACTGACAAATTCTTGACCGAGAGAACAACTTCGTTCGACATAGTTACTTAACCCGAACTCGGGGATCTAGATAGCCGTACGCAATATCGACAAGGACATTCGCAATCACAATGAAAACGGCTGCAACCATGGTGGTGCCCACCAAAACCGGAAGATCAGATTCGACTACTGCCCGAATACTCATCTTTCCCATGCCGGGAAGCGAAAAGACGCTCTCAGTAATGATTGCTCCGCCCAATAGGCCTGCAAAATCCAACCCTGCAATAGTGACAATGGGAACCAGTGCTTGCCGCATCACATAACGACGAAGAATGATTCTTCTGGTCAGACCTTTCGCAACGCCCAAGCGCACGAAGTCTTCGTTCATTGCTTCCAACATTCCGTTTCGCGTGAGTCTCGTATAACTAGCTGCCGACAATACGGCAAGAACCAACCACGGCAGAATCATTGTTCGCAGGAATACCGGAAAATCATCGAATGGCGACTCATACGATGGAAACGGCAAAATACGCAACCAAATAACTACAGAGAACAGAACCAACAGGCCTATGTAGAACGTGGGAAGGCTTACACCAATTGAAGTGAAAATTGAAGCTGCGCGATCTTGCCACTTTCCTTTGTTCAATGCAGCAATTGCTCCAGTGCTGATACCGATAAGCATCCACAACATGAACGCGCCTATTGACAAATAGGCGGTGACAGGAAATGTCTGAGCAATAAGCGTGGTGACGCATTCGTGTTGACCGAACGAATAACCCAAGGAAGGCGCACCACAACTAAAAGCTGCAGCGCCAGTTCCATAATCACGCCCCGCAAAAATTCCTTTCAAAAACAACCAATACTGCTCCAACAAAGATTTGTCGTAACCCAACCGAATTCTGTTCGCTGCAATGACATCGGGTTTGCAGTTCTTCCCGCACGTCAGGGCGGCTGGGTCTGAGGGCAGCATCGCAAAAAGCATGTACGTAAAGAATGAGACTGCTAAGAGCAGCACCATGGCGAAAAAGATTCGCCGAACTATAAACAAGAACATAAGACCCCTTTCACCCTAATTCCCAACATCACACCAATAGCAAAGGGGGCACCGACCAAAGCCGATACCCCCTTCACTAGGTGAATTACCTACGACTTAACGTAGAGATCTCCGTAGTTGAATGCGCCAAATGGTGCCCACTGGTAAGCGTTGCCAACCTTTGAACCCCAAATGCTCTGAGCCTTTGTGAATGTTCCCGGCAATGCCCAAAGACGATCAACAACGAACTGGTTCAGTTCTTGCCACATCACGCCTTGCTTTGTGCGATCGAGTTCTTTCTTTGCAGCATCGACCTTGGTCTGGAATTCTGCATAGTCAGGATCATCAGCATTACGGGTGAGGTTAAAACCACCATTTGTTGAGAACAACTCTGGAATAACAGTTGAAGCATTAGCCCAGTCAGGCGCCCAACCACCACGAGCAATGTCGTAGTTGGTTTCTGGGTTCATAACTGTTGGCCAGTAAACACTTGGTTCTACTGGCTCATCCTTCAATTTGATTCCAACTTTTCCAAGTGAATCAATCCAGATAGCTACTGCCTTGTCCCATGTTGGTGTTGCTGGACGATAGAAGGAAAGTCCTGCTTTCGCACGTGCAGCAACTTCTGGACATGCTGCCTCGGCTGCAGTCATAGCTGCTTGAGCAGCTTCAACGTTCGCAGTTCCATCAGCATTCAAGCCGTCTGGCAGTGTCGACTTTTTATAGTCGAGTGCAAGAGCAGGCTTGATGTATCCATCTGCGAAGTCACCTGTGTACGGTCCGCCACCAGCCTTACGGAGTGCGTCGCGATCGAGAGCCAAATAAATGGCTTTGCGAATTTCAACACACGACAAGTTCTTTACGTTCAAGTTTGTATAGGTAACGAACGGATCGTAGTAATCAACGCGACGGTCTTTGAAAGCATCATCTTCGAAAACTGTTTGCAAGTTCTCTGGCTGAATACCAAATGAGACTGCGAATTGATCGTCGCCTGCGTCCTTGATCATGCGTTCGTCCATAACTGCTTCGTCGAGACCGAACTCGTACACGAAGGAATCTGGGTTTGCACTACGAATTGGGTCAGAGTCTTTGCTCCAGTTTTCGTTTCGAACCAAAACCAAAGACTTTCCGATTGTGTAGGACTCGATTTTGTATGGTCCGGATGACACAGGCTTCATGTCGTACTTTTCGCCAGTGTCTGCGGCTTTTGGCACAGGGCTAAAAGCGAGCAATGTGGTTGTGTAGTTAAAGTCAGCAACAGGTACTTTCAAATTGAAAGTGATTGTCTTTCCATCACAAGAAACAGCTTTGTCATAAACAGCTTGCTGTTCGGCAGTTGCCTTGTATGGTCCTGGGTAATCGCCGGCATCAATATATGACGATGCATATGTTGGACCGTCAGTGATTACGTCAGACGCCCATGTACGAGAAACACCATATGCAACGTCTGCACACGTGATCTCTGAACCATCTTCAAACGTTCCGCCATCGCGCAATGTGAACGACCAAACAGTTCCGTCTTCATTGTGCGTACCAAGGTCGGTAGCGAGGTCGGGAACAATTTCAGAACCAGCATCCCCGCCTGCGTACGCATACGATGTAAGTGTGCGGTGCATCGTTGAACCGGCAAAGGCGAGGTCATCGCCTGTGTAGTTACGCTGCGGGTCAAGGTGTGCAATCTGCTCACCATTAGACAGGATGTGGATTGTTCCACCCTTTGTTGGCGTGCCGCCTTCACTTTCGCTACCACTGCTGCCACCGCAAGCTGCGGCAACCACTGAAGCAACAAGAGCAAAACCGACTGCGGCGATAATTCGACGCTGTTTCATGAGTTTCTCCCCTTCATGTCTTGTGTATTTACAAGATGTAAAACAATAGCCCTAAAGTAAACAAGGGCTGAACAATTGACGAGGACCCTTCCCCCGTAGGAAAAATGCACGTGACTACAGCAGATTCTGTCGATCAGCCTTCGGGTCTAAGGCATCCCTAACAGCGTCACCGACAATGTTGAAAGCCATAACCAATACGACTAACGCGATGCCAGGAATAAACAGATATGTGGGATCCGCCCTGTAGTAACGAACGGAGTCTCCCAACATGACGCCCCACGAGGCTGCAGGTTGCATAAGGCCAAGGCCTAGAAACGACAATGTCGACTCGGTAGCTACATAGCCAGGAAGACTCAGGGACACGATGACAATTACCGGTGCCCAAAGGTTCGGTAAAAGTTGCTTGAAAACAATATGGCGCGACGTGGCCCCACTGGCCTTTGCTGCTTCAACAAATTCTCGTTCACGCAAAGACAATGTCTGCCCTCGCACGACGCGAGCCACATACACCCAACCAAATGTTGCCAACACCAAAATGATGTAGGTCATTCGAGCCGGATTTCCTTCTGGTACGCCCAGAGATTCCAAACGCTGCGTAAACGGGCGTGTAAGAGCAATGATCAACAAGAACGATGGAAATGCAAGCGTGACGTCCATGAATCGACCGATGATCGAGTCAACCCAACCGCGTTTGTAACCAGCAACCACGCCGATAACTAGTCCGATTGCCGTGGTCAAAATTGTGGCAAGGATTCCAACCAATAATGATGCCCGAGCGCCATAAATAAGCCGTGCAAAAATGTCACGACCCGTACCCGGCTCCACACCGAGCCAATGCTCTGTAGAAATTCCACCGAAGGCACCTTTTGGAAGTCCGTAATCGTTCAACGCATTGCCATCTAGCGCATACGGGCTGATGCCCAAAACAGCGCAGATAACCGGAGCGAGTGCTGCAACCAAGAGATAAGTGATGATTACGCCGAGTGCAAAGAGTGACACCTTGTCTCGAGACATTCTTGCCCACGCGAGCTCCCGGGGAGATTTTCCCACGATCGACTCTGCGGAATTCGGCGCAACGCCATCTTCACGAACAGAGTCGAACATTGAGGTCATTGTGCCTCTTCGTGCAAACGGTATTGAACAATGCGTGCGAACTCGTCGGGGTCGAGACTCGCCCCACCAACCAACGCTCCGTCAATGTCTGTCTGCCTCATTAACTCAGCGATGTTAGCGGCCTTTACAGAGCCGCCGTACTGAATGCGAATGGCCCCAGCAGTCTCTGCTCCGAACAGCACTCCGATCTCTTGTCGAATGGCGTGGCACACATCTTGCGCATCTGCAGTAGTCGCGGTCTTGCCAGTACCGATAGCCCAAATAGGCTCATACGCCACAACCAGTGTTGAAGCTTGTTCTGGAGTTACCTTTGCAAGGCCTGCGCGCAGTTGCCCGAGCACCTTGTCGAGTGTCTGCTCGGCTTCGCGTTCAGCCAATGTCTCACCCACGCACAAAATCGGAATCATCTTGTTCGCAAGAATTGCAGATACCTTTTTCTGCACCATCTCATCGGTCTCAGCGAACAATTCCCGACGCTCGCTATGACCACAAATCACGTACTTAACGCCCAGCTTGGCCAGGAAAGCCGGCGCCACCTCTCCGGTGAATGCGCCCTTGTCTTCGAAATAGCAATGTTGCGCTCCAAGTAGAAACTTCAAATCATCAGCGTCGATTAAAGTTTGCACACTTCGAATGTCCGTAAACGGAGCATGAATGCTCACGTCAACGGTAGCGAAATCATCTTTGCCCACTAGATAGGCCAACTTCTGCAGGCACTGAATTGCTTCGTAATGGTTTTGATTCATTTTCCAGTTACCGCTTATTAACGGTCTACGTGAATTATTTGACATTCGGGGCGCCTCTCAGTGCTGCCAAGCCAGGCAAATCGCCCAACTCAAGAAGTTCTAGTGATGCTCCACCACCGGTGGATACATGGTCAATTTCATCGTCAAGATTGAAAGTTGCAAGTGCAGCAGCACTATCGCCACCTCCAACAACAGTGAAGGCCTTCGTTGCCGCCATCGCCTCCGCAACTGTGCGAGTTCCGGCTGCAAACCGCGCGTCTTCGAACATGCCCATTGGTCCATTCCAAAAGACAGTGCGAGCATCCATGATTACGTCAGTGAACGCTCCGGCAGTACCAGGCCCAATGTCCAATCCTTTGGCGCCATCGGGCAGGCGAACACCATAGGAGGCAAACTGACCACTGGCGTCTAAACCGTTGATATCTTCTGGCAAATAAATCGGTTTCGAATTCTCAAGCAGTTTCTTACAAGTAGCAATCTGATCTAGCTCGCACAAAGAATCACCGACTGGATACCCCTTAGCGGCAAGGAACGTAAAGCACATTCCTCCGCCAATAACTAGTGAATCCACCACACGCAACAGGGCTTCGATAACACCAATCTTGTCGCTGACCTTTGCACCGCCAAGCACTGCCACAAACGGACGCTTAGGAGATTCGCGTAGCGAACCCAGAATCTCAACTTCACGTTCAAGAAGCCGACCAGCAGCAGAAGGCAAAGTGCGTGAAGGCCCAACGATTGATGCATGAGATCTATGCGCGGCTCCGAAAGCGTCGTTGACATACATGTCAATACCTTTGACAAGGTTGGCAATAAACTCTGGAGAATTGCCTTCCTCTCCAGCGTTAAAACGCAGATTCTCTAATAGTTCAACACCAGGTGCGAGTTCGGCCAACCGACGCCGAATCGGCTCCATCGAATACTTGGCCTCGGGGCTTCCCTTCGGACGCCCGAGGTGACTGGCACAAACAACCGTGGCTCCCCTACTCGTTAACCACTCAATGGTTGGCAGTGCTGCACGAATACGAAAGTCATCTGAAATCTCGCGCGCGCCATCCGGGCCATGCATCGGAACATTGAAGTCCGTACGCACAAGTACACGCTTTCCAGCGACATCTCCGAGGTCCTCAAGTACTGGGACACGTGCCATTTGCTGTGCCTACTTAGTTACGTGCAATGTGAGGTCGACAAGGCGGTTTGAATATCCCCACTCGTTGTCATACCAACCGAGAACCTTCACCAAAGAGCCCATGCTCATTGTCAGATCGCTGTCGAAAATGCACGAGTGCGAATTCGTCACGATGTCGCTTGAAACGATTGGTGCATCGGTGTACTCCAGGATTCCCTTCAGTGGGCCAGAAGCAGCAGCCTTAAAAGCTGCATTAATTTCCTCAACTGACGCTGGCTTCTTTAAGTTCGCAACGAAGTCTGTGATTGATCCCGTTGGAACTGGCACACGCAACGATGTCCCGTCAAGCTTGCCCTTCATTGACTCAAGAACAAGGCTTGTAGCTCTCGCTGCACCGGTGCTGGTTGGCACGATGTTGATTGCAGCTCCGCGCGCACGACGTAGATCGCTATGCGGACCATCTACCAGAGATTGGTCACCCGTGTATGCGTGGATGGTGGTCATCAGACCATTCTCCACGCCGAACGCATCGTCAAGAACTTTCACCATTGGCACGAAACAGTTAGTTGTGCAACTGGCGTTCGAAATCACTTTGTGAGTGCCGCGCTTGAAGTCATTCTGGTTGACGCCGTACACGATGGTTGCATCTGCACCATTTGACGGTGCACTGACTATTACTAACGGCGCTCCACCTTCAAGATGCATCGCCGCTTTGTCGCGATCAGTGAAGATTCCTGTGGACTCAATAACAAGATCGACACCCAAGGCGCCCCATGGCAAAGCCTTTGGGTCACGCTCAGTAAGAACCTTCAAGACTTTCCCATCGATGCTGATTCCGCCTTCGACAGCTTCAATAGTGTTTGGCAGGACACCGAGGACTGAGTCGTACTTCAATAGGTGGGCCATTGTCTTGAGAGAGCCAAGGTCATTGACCGCCACGATCTCGATGTCCGCACCCCGGGCAGCAATGGCCCGGAAGAAGTTGCGGCCGATGCGGCCAAATCCGTTGATACCTACGCGTACAGTCACAATGTGGTCCTTTCACCAAGAAACGTGTGGCTCGCACAAGGCGAACCGCCTCTTCACCTTAGTTCGCCACCCCCGTACCACGGGTGCCCGCTCAGAGGTCAAGCCCTAGAGGCTGATATCACGGTGGGTCAACCGTAACTTGTAGCCCATTTCGGCTATTCGCTCCGCGAAGTGGCCAGCCAATGCAACAGACCGATGTCTGCCTCCCGTGCAGCCGATTCCGATGGTGAGATAGCTTCGACCCTCTTGCACATACGCCGGCAAGATCAATTCAAGAAGATTATTCACCCTCTCGGAAAAGTCTTTCGCAAGGGCCGAATCCAAGACATATTCCTGAACGGCAGCATCGAGACCGCTGAGTGGGCGCAAGTTTTCGTCCCAGTGTGGATTCGGCAAGAAGCGAACATCGAGAATCATGTCAACATCAATTGGGACACCATGCTTGAAGCCGAAGGACATCACCGATACCTGAAGGGAGTCCATAATGTCTTCTGTACCGAACAGAGACAACAATTGACTCTTCAACTGATGAACATTAAGACCAGTCGTATCAATAACGATGTCTGCCGCAGCCTTAACTTCACCAATTGCGCCGCGTTCGCGTTCAATAACTTCTTCGAGCCCCAGACTTCCGTCACTTAACGGATGTTTACGGCGTGTGGCCTCGTAACGACGTACCAATTCACGAGTCGTGGCTTCCAGAAACACAATCCGCACCCTGTGCCCTTCTGCACGAAGAGTTTCGATAGCCCCGAGAATGCCTGCTTGCTGTCGAGCATTTCCAACAACAAGGCAGAGCTTGCTGATTTCACCGCCAGCTTGACCAGACAATTCAACGACCTTGTCGATGAGAACTACGGGAAGATTGTCGACAACAAACCAACCCATGTCTTCCAAGCTGTCCGCTGCTTGAGAGCGTCCACCACCTGAGAGTCCCGTTACAACGAGGATGTCGGTCATATGCGAAGGCTACAGGCTGAAAGTTATTGCTTTGTTGAACGTAGATACAACAAACGTGGAACGGTATGAGCCAATGCATATTCAGGGGCTCGAACCAGAAAGCCAGCGGGCGGCGAAGGTTCCACCATTCGTTCAAGGGTCATCCCGTTTGCAATGAGGGCATTGACATAACGACTCAGAGGCCTATGAATGAAACGAATGTAGACATCCTTTTCAACTTCCTCTATAGATTCGGTCTCCACCAAGTACGGCCCTATTCTCCAGTACTGCTCGGGCGGATCAATTATGTGATCGTCAATCCACCCACTACCCGGAGTCTGCAGAAGTGGATGATTCAGAAAAAAACTGAATTGACCTTCCGGCTTTAGGACTCGAGCAACTTCTGTCATTGCCTCATCCATTTGGTCTATGTGTTCGAAAACTAAACATGCGACCACTGCATCAAAAGAGCTGTCGTCTGCAGGAATGTCGGTGGCACCTCCGAGTAGATATCGGGGCCCACCACCACGCTCAATTGCAATGTCGATGTGCAGTTGAGTCGGGTCAACTCCGAGCACATCAGAACCTTGCGCCGCCAACGCCCTGGCAATCTGTCCGTCCCCACAACCCAAGTCCAGAACTTTGTGTCGTCCAAATAGTTCTTCAACAGCCAACGGAATGATCTGCTCAACATATTCCGGGTCTGCGCCGTTAGTGAAGCCGTCTATCCACCACTGTGCGTGCTCATCCCACAAACCATTATCACTCATCTCTACACACTAGATGTCAGGGTGAAAATGCGCGTGAATGGCATCGGCAACTGCAGCAGGCAACCATGTCAAGAGGGCCAAATCTTCTCGCGATGCACTCTTCACTGCGTTGACGCCTTTCATTTCCTTTACCAATCGTTTTGCTCGTACTTCTCCAAGACCAGCAATTCCATCTAATTGAGATGACACCATTCTTTTTCCTCGGAGTTCTCTATGAAATGTGTTTGCGAAACGGTGCGCTTCGTCACGTACTCGTTGCAACATGAATAGAGCTTCGCTTCCTCTAGGAATAATGATCGGCTCTTGGCGACCTGGCACGAATACTTCTTCAAACTTCTTTGCCAACGAAGCAACAGGAATTTCGTCTGTCAATCCCAAATCAGCAAGTACCTGCACAGCGACACCCAATTGACCCTTACCGCCATCGACTAACAACAACTGTGGAGGGTAAGAAAACTTTGAGGGCTTCACGCCCTCTTCAGACACAGGTGCATTACGTGCGTCAAGATAAGCCTGAAGCCGACGTGTCAACACTTCCTTCATGGCCGCGTAATCGTCGTTACCTATCACTTCTTTCACGGCAAAGCGTCTATATTCACGTTTGTTTGGAATGCCATCTTCTAAAACCACCATGGAGCCCACATAATCAGTTCCATGTAAATGAGCCATGTCATAACACTCAATTCGCAAGGGTGCAATTGGGAGGTTAAGTAGTTGCTGTAACTCTGTTAAGGCTTGACTTCGAGAATTATGGTCGGAAGCGCGGCGCAGTCTGTGTCGTGCAAACTCTTCTCGTGCATTTACTGTTACGGTTTCGTGCAGTTCGCGTTTATCACCACGCTGTGGGACACGTATCTGAACAGCAGAACCGCGTAGGTGTGTCAACCACTCGGTATACGTGGATGCATCTTCTGGATTTACCGGCACCAAAACTTGTGACGGAATGCCCAATGCTGGTTCGTCTCCGTACATCTCTTCCAATATTCGATCTACCAAGCCACCAGGAGACAGATCTTCCACCTTGTCAAGGATGAAACCTTTTCGCCCAACAACACGACCTTTGCGAACATAGAACACTTGAACAGCAGCTTCAAGTTCGTCATCAACGAGACCGATTACATCAAGATCTTCGTCGCGCTCACCGACCATTTGTTGTTTCTCTAGCGCACGTTCAACACCACTAAGACGGTCACGTATGCGGCCAGCCTTTTCATATTCCATGTTCTTGGAAGCTTCGAGCATTTCAGTGCGGAGTTGCACAACTACCGAGTCAGTATCGCCATCCAAGAATGCACAGAGTTGTTTCACGTATTCCGCATAGACAGTGTCTGAAACTTCGCCTACACAGGGTCCTGAACACTTCTCAATATGAAAGAGCAAACAGGGTTTCCCCAGCTTGTTGTGCGCATTGAACTTCGATTGACTGCACGTTCGTACTGGAAAAGTCCGCAACAACAAATCAAGGGTGTCGCGAATCGCCCAGGCATGTGGGTATGGGCCGAAGTATCGAGTGCCCTTCTTCCTGACTCCTCGCATCACAACAGCCCGTGGCCACTCTTCATCCATCGTCACAGCCAGAAACGGATAACTTTTGTCATCGCGCAGGCGAACATTGAAGCGCGGCCGATGTTGCTTGATGAGCGAATACTCAAGAATCAGTGCTTCAACTTCATTACGCACCTCTATCCACTCAAGTGAATGTGCTGCAGTAACCATGGCTGCTGTTCGGGGGTGCAACTGCGAAACATCCTGAAAATAGTTGGAGACTCGTGAGCGCAAGTTCGACGCTTTGCCAACGTAAATGACTCGACCGAGTTCATCTTTGAATTGATACGACCCTGGAGACGTTGGTACCGAACCCGCAGGTGGTCGTTGAACCGTCATGGCTACTTCTTTGCAGGAGACTTGCGTTTCGCCGCAGTGGTGGGCTTAGGCGCCGTCTTCTTGGCAGCAGGTTTTTTAGCTGTTGCCTTCTTTACGGTTGTCTTTTTCACAGCCGGTTTCTGAGCGCTGTCCATTGGAATGGATTTCAGACCCAGCATCGGTGCCAAATAGAAACCGGTATGGCTACCTGGTACTCCCGCTACCGCCTCAGGAGTTCCTTCAGCAATAACAAGACCGCCTCCGCTACCACCTTCTGGGCCCAAGTCGATCAACCAGTCAGCGGTCTTAATGACATCCAAGTTGTGCTCGATAACCAGAACGGTGTTTCCCTGATCAACCAGGCGAGACAGAACGGTGAGCAATCGACGGACATCTTCGAAGTGCAAACCAGTTGTCGGCTCATCAAGTAAGTACATCGTGTGCCCGGTAGAACGCTTGGCCAACTCAGCTGCCAATTTCACTCTTTGTGCTTCACCACCAGACAAGGTGGGTGCGGATTGCCCAAGGCGCACATATCCAAGTCCAACATCGACCAACGTTTGCATATGACGTGCGATTACAGGTTGATTAGAAAAGAAATCAACAGCCTCAGAAATTGGCATATCCAGAATCTCAGCGATATTCTTTCCCTTGAATTGAATCTCTAGTGTGTCGCGGTTGTAGCGAGCACCTTTACAAACTTCACAGGGAACATAAACATCTGGAAGAAAGAACATCTCAATCTTGATGGTTCCGTCGCCAGAACATGCTTCACAACGTCCGCCCTTCACATTGAAACTGAAGCGACCAGGCTGATAGCCGCGGACCTTTGCTTCTGGCGATGTAGCGAACAACTTGCGAATGGAGTCGAATACTCCTGTGTACGTAGCCGCATTCGAACGAGGTGTACGACCGATTGGCGATTGGTCCATATCAATCACTTTGTCTATCGCTTCAATACCTTCAACTGTGCGGTGTTTCCCAGGCGAATCTTTGCTCTTGTAAATCTTCTGCATCATTGAAGGCAACAAGATGTCACGAATCAGAGTGCTCTTGCCACTTCCTGATACCCCAGTTACCGCCACAAAGCAGCCCAAAGGAATTGCGACGTCCAGATTTTGCAAGTTGTGTTCCCGGGCCCCACGAATAGTGATTTCGTAACCACTCGGTTCACGCCTTTTCTTTGGTACCGGAATACTTGCTTTACCGGTCAAGTATTTACCTGTGATTGAGTCGGTTGCAGTGCCAATTCCAGCTACCGGACCGCTATAAACAACCCAGCCACCATGTTCTCCAGCTCCTGGACCGATATCAACGATCCAGTCACTCTCTTTGATTGTCTCTTCATCATGTTCAACGACCAACACAGTGTTGCCCAAATCGCGCAAGCGAATAAGAGTGTCGATAAGACGACGGTTATCTCGTTGATGCAATCCGATGCTTGGCTCATCAAGAACATAGAGAGTGCCAACCAACCCTGAACCAATCTGACTCGCCAACCGAATACGTTGAGCCTCGCCGCCAGCCAAAGTGCCAGCAGGTCGAGACAATGTGAGGTAGTTCAGACCAACGTCAAGAAGAAACCCAAGTCGGGCATTGATTTCCTTTGTGATGCGTTCCGCAATGATCGAATCGCGATTATTAAGAACAAGCCCTGATAAAAACTCTGATGAATCAGCAATCGACATGTCACATACATCAGCAATATGTTTGTCGTTGATGGTTACTGCAAGTGTTGCAGGGCGAAGTCGTGCACCGTTACACGCTGGGCACGGAACTTGCCTCATGTAACTTTCAATCTGCTCGCGAAGGTAGTCACTTTCAGTTTCTAGGTGACGACGCTTTACCCACGGAATGATTCCTTCATATGACGTGCTGTACTGGCGTACCTTCCCGAACCGGTTCTTGAACTTGACCTGCATCGCGCCCTCTTTGCCATGCAGAACTAGTTTCTGATGCTTTGCAGAAAGCTTTGAGAACGGTTTATCAAGATCAATTCCTTCATCCTCTGCAAGCGAAACCAAAAGGCGATGGAAATATCCCGTGTCAGAAGTGCGCCACGGAGACAACGCACCCTGATTAAGTGACATCGACATATCAGGAATAACCAAGTCGGGGTCCACCTCAAACTTGGTGCCAAGTCCCTCACAGTTGTCGCAGGCCCCGAATGGCGAGTTGAAAGAGAAATTTCGCGGAGCGGGTTCGTCGTAGCTTGCACCACACTTCGGGCATCCCACATGCTGACTAAAGGTGAGAATCTCGCCTTCCTCGTCGCCCTTTGCTACTAGCTCAACTCCTGCAACACCGTCGGCTAGACGCAGTGCCGTTTCTAGTGAGTCTGTGAGGCGGCGCGTAATGTCATCACGTCGAACAAGACGGTCAACAATGATGTCGATTGAATGGTTCTCATAGCGAGCCAACTTCTCACCAGACGCCAAGAACTCAGCAATGTCGCGAACCTCACCATCGATACGAGCACGCACATAGCCCTGGCCTGCCAATTCAGAAAGCAAGGTGTCGTATTCACCCTTACGTCCGCGAACTACCGGAGCCAAAACTTGAAAGCGTGTGCCCTCAGCAAGAGTCATGATGCGGTCAACAATCTGTTGCGGAGTCTGACGCTCTAACCGGGTTCCATCAACTGGGCAGTGCTGGATACCAATTCGCGCATACAGAAGACGTAGATAGTCGTAGATCTCTGTGATTGTGCCAACAGTTGAGCGCGGGTTACGGCTTGCTGATTTCTGGTCGATGGAAATTGCCGGAGACAAGCCTTCAATCAGGTCAACATCGGGCTTATCCATTTGGCCGAGGAACTGTCGCGCATAGGCAGAGAGGCTTTCAACGTATCGTCGTTGGCCTTCGGCATAAATGGTGTCAAAGGCAAGAGAGCTTTTTCCACTGCCCGACAACCCCGTGAATACGATGAGTTTGTCGCGCGGTAGTTCGATGCTGACATTCTTTAGGTTGTGTTCGCGAGCGCCGCGTACGACTATTTGGTCAGCCATATAGAAAGGTTACCGAACGCCTATCGCGCGTCACGAAGTTCGCGACGCAAATCATTTATTTCATCTCGTAAACGAGCCGCGTACTCAAATTTGAGGTCCGTAGCAGCTTCATGCATTTCTTCTTCCAGGGTCTGGATAAGTCGGCCAAGTTCCTGTTGCGGAAGTGATTTGAGATCATGTTTGACCTTGTCGCGTTCATGCTGACGACGACCGCCTTTGCCTGGCAGTGCAGAATCTTCGCCAAAACCGTTGAGGAAGGAAAGAATGTCACCAACAGCTTTTCGGATTGTCTTTGGCTCAATTCCGTTTTCAAGGTTGTATGCGATTTGTGTCTCTCTGCGACGCTTCGTTTCCCCAATTGCTCGCTCCATAGACGGAGTGATCTTGTCTGCGTACATAATTACTTGACCGGATACGTTTCGGGCAGCTCGGCCGATCATCTGGATCAGTGCCGTCTCACTACGAAGGAACCCTTCCTTGTCCGCATCAAGAATGGCCACAAGCGATACTTCGGGCAGGTCGAGTCCTTCACGTAACAAGTTGATACCAATCAGCACATCAAACTCTCCGAGACGTAGAGAACGAAGAATCTCGATTCGTTGCATCGTGTCGATATTGGAATGCAGATATCGCACCCGCAGTCCTTGCTCTAACAAGTAGTCCGTTAGATCTTCAGACATCTTTTTCGTCAAAGTGGTCACTAGAATACGGTCACCATTCTCGATTCGACCACGGACCATCTCAATGAGATCGTCAATCTGTCCCTTCGTCGGGCGAACGATTACTTCCGGGTCAACTAGGCCAGTAGGACGAACAATCTGATCAACAACCCGTTGACTGTGGTTCAGTTCGAAAGGCGCCGGAGTTGCAGACATGAAGATGCACTGATTTATGCGTTCCATTGTCTCTTCAAACTGAAGCGGTCTGTTGTCGCGTGCGCTAGGTAAACGAAATCCGTGTTCAACCAAAGTGTTCTTGCGACTTCTATCCCCTGCGTACTGGGCGTGAAGCTGTGGAATCGCCACGTGACTCTCATCGATTATCAGCAGATAGTCCTTCGGGAAGTAATCCAGCAAGGTGAACGGAGGTTCGCCTGGCTGGCGATCATCAATATGCATCGAGTAGTTCTCAATGCCATTGCAGTACCCCATCTCCTGCATCATCTCGAGGTCATAACTTGTTCGCATACGTAAACGTTGCGCCTCTAATAACTTGCCTTGAGACTCAAACATTGCAAGTTGTTCCTGAAGTTCCTTCTCAATGCCCAGCACTGCGCGACGCATACGAGCATCACCCGTCACATAGTGAGTAGCCGGAAAGATCACAATCTCGCTTGGCTCCGACAGTGTTTCGCCAGTAACGGGATCAATCATTGTGATCCTGTCGATTGTGTCGCCAAACATCTCGATACGAGCTACAGATTCTTCGTATGCAGCATGCACCTCTACGGTGTCGCCGCGGACCCGGAAATTTCCCCGTCCAAGCGTCATATCATTTCGCCCGTATTGCAGATCCACAAGGCGCCGCAACATGCTTCGTTGGTCGTAGTCAACTCCGACATGAAGTTCTAGCAATTGTCCCCGGTATTCCTCGGGGTCACCCATTCCGTAAATACACGACACGCTGGCCACAACAATTGTGTCTCGACGAGTAAGCAATGCTGCAGTTGCAGAGTGGCGCAGACGATCAATCTCATCATTGATAGATGAATCCTTCTCAATGAACGTGTCGCTTGATGGAATGTACGCCTCGGGTTGGTAGTAGTCGTAATAACTGACAAAGAATTCAACACGATTATGCGGAAAGAACTCTCGCATTTCTTGTGCCAACTGCGCAGCCAAACTTTTGTTGGGTGCGAGAATCAATGTTGGTCGTTGCGTTGCTTCTATTGTCCATGCAATAGTTGCCGACTTACCTGATCCGGTGATGCCTAACAGAGTCTGGAAACGGTCACCGACGTTTACGCCCTCGGTTAATCCGGCGATGGCCTTCGGCTGGTCGCCGGCAGGTTGGAAAGCTGAAACAACCTGAAAATCGGGCACGTGTCCATCGTACTTCCGATGTGTTACGTGGTCGGTACGCGTTCTCCGGCATCGTCAGCCGCTGGGGGCAATCCGAGTGCCCATTGCCACACATCTTCTACCTGGTCACTTAACAAGGTCATGTCACCAGAATTGTCGATCACTTTGTCGGCTATTGCGCGACGTTCTTCACGTGTGGCCTGTTTGGCAATACGTGCACGAGCATCATCCTCAGCCATTGAACGGAATTCCACCAAACGTGACACAGCAAGTTCAACAGGTATATCAACCACAACAACTCCACTTAGTCCTGCGCGCGGGTTCTCTGTCAGTAGAGGGATGTCCAGGACTACAACATTGTCGGTTGACCGCTGTGCTGTGAGACGTGCATCCATTTCCTTTGCAATGGCAGGATGAACAATCTTGTTGAGATCTTTCAAGGCGTCGGGGTCTGAAAAGGCAATCGAAGCCAAGGCAGCACGATCAAGAGCTCCGTTTGCATCGATTATCGAATCACCAAACTTCTCCGCGAGCAGCGCAAGTAACGGAGCGCCAGGTGCCTGAAGTTCTCTTGCGATTGCATCAGCGTCGATAATCACCGCACCGCGTGCAGCCAAAAGCGCCGAGACAGTGGATTTGCCTGATCCAATTCCGCCTGTGAGGCCAATCAGAATCATCGTTTGACCGAGGAAAGTTCCTAGTCGGCCCCAGGAGCGGCTACAGCTTCAGGAGCTGCTTCAGCTACTGGTGCATCGGCTGCAGCAACTGCACCCCCTTCGCCTGGCTGACCATATTCCTTGTAGTACTCGGCCCATGCAGCTTCGCGCTCGGTGTCATCTCCACCAATCCAGTTGCCGTTCTCATCAACTTCAAACTGGCCTTGGTACTCGGCAGCAAGCTCGCCACCTTCGGCAGCTTGTTTGACGGAGATCGAAATACGACGACGCGCAAGGTCGAGATCAATAATCTTGACCCACAACTCTTCGCCCGGTGTTACAACTTGCTCGGCAGATTCAACGTGGTGTGTTGACAGTTCTGAAATGTGAACAAGACCTTCGATTCCATCGCCCACTTGAACGAATGCGCCGAATGGAACGATTTTCGTGATGCGACCGTATACAAGTTGGCCCACTTCGTGACTTCCGGCAAATTCTTGCCATGGGTCTTGCTGTGTTGCCTTGAGAGACAAGCTGATGCGCTCGCGGCTGAAGTCCACTTCGAGAACTTGAACTGTGACTTCGTCACCAATGTTCACTACTTGCGATGGGTGCTCCACATGTTTCCATGAAAGCTCTGAAACGTGGATGAGACCATCCATGCCGCCGAGATCTACGAAGGCACCGAAAGCGACAACAGATGAGATCTTTCCGGTACGAATCTCGCCAGGCTTCAAATTGGTCAAGAAGTCGTCGCGAGTCTCTTTCTGATTCTCTTCAAGGAATGCACGACGCGAGAGCACAACGTTGTTGCGATTGCGATCGAGTTCGATGATCTTTGCGTCGATTGGCTGGCCCATGTACGGAGCAAGGTCGCGAACGCGACGAAGTTCTACAAGAGAAGCAGGAAGGAAACCGCGAAGTCCGATGTCGACGATAAGTCCACCCTTGACTACTTCGATGACAGTTCCGTGAACGACTCCGTCATCTTCCTTCTTCTTCTCAATGTCGGCCCAAGCCTTTTCATACTGAGCGCGCTTCTTTGAAAGTACGAGGCGACCTTCTTTGTCTTCAAGCGTGAGGATAAGAGCTTCAATGCTTTCGCCGAGCTTTACAACATCATGTGGGTTGACATCATTCTTGATTGCCAATTCGCGAGTTGGGATAACACCTTCGGTCTTGTAACCAACGTCGAGCAACACGCCATCACGATCAATCTTGACAACTACGCCAGTAATGAGCTGTCCGTCTTTGAGTTCAACCATTGTGCCTTCGATGGCTTCGGCGAAACTTGGAATATCACGTTCTGTGATTTGTCGTGGCGTGTAATTGTTTTCCGCGTCAAAGGTGCCCATGGCTGCGGAAGTGATGTTGGTATCGGACAAGGAATTGATCTTTCGAAAGGGATAGGTAGTTGTATCGGTGAGCCTGCGTTAACAAGCGCCTTCGGGTTGGGAAGACGAAGGAAACGCTATCACCAGATACTCAGAAGTCTCTAAGGACGGCACGGCATCGGCATAGGCGCCTGGGTCAACACTGAAGATGTCCCGAACGTTCATTCGGGCTTTTTCCAGCATTAACCGCAGTTCACGGGGCGTGTAGCAACCGGTCCAGAGGTCAGCCCCCATTACTTCCCCATCCTGATTTCGAACTTCTGTCTTTTCGTGGTTCACGCCGCTGTCGGCATCGAATACAGCTTCCTCGAAATACTTCACCGCATAATAGGCATTAAACGCTGACAGCGCCAAGGTCCCAGTCGGCTTGAGCGCTCTACGAATGCCAGTTAAGACGTCAATGTCGTGGCCGTCGGCAGTCATGAGACCAAAGGCTCCTTGACATAGACAAATCGCAACATCGAACTCGTTGTCAAATGACATTGCA
>CAMDLK010000002.1 GCA_945901725.1 Bifidobacterium breve
GTGTTCAACATAACCACTTTGATTTCACCGCGATAATGCGAGTCAATAAGCCCTGGAGTATTCACAAGGCTGATGCCGTGATTCAGGGCAAGTCCACTGCGGGGTAGAACAAAACCGGCGTATCCGAGTGGAATTGAAATTGCGATGCCCGCCGGGACCAATGCACGTCCACCATTAGGTGCCAGCACCACATCGATTGCTGAGTAGATATCAAGCCCGGCGTCTCCCGCATGTGCCAATTTGGGCAGCGGAAGATCGGCATCGAGGCGCTTGATGTGAATGTTCGGCACATCTCTACGCTATTGCCCGTCTCCGCTATAGGCGCAATCAAGCCATGCCAATTAGATTGGAGAAGTGCTGATTTGGATGGACCTCGAAATGACAGGCCTCAATCCTGAGACCGACGTGATTGTGGAAATTGCCACCCTCGTCACGGACGACGAGCTGAACATCATCGCCGAGGGTCCAAACCTAGTTATTTTCCAGCCTGAAGAAGCCCTAGCTTCCATGGGCGATTTCGTCACTCAGATGCACACCACTTCAGGCTTGCTTGAACTAATCAAGACGTCAACCATCAGTCACGATGAAGCGATGCAGCAAACTCTCGACTTCATCAAGGAACACAGTCCTGAATCAGGAAAGATTCCGTTGTGCGGGAACTCCATTCGTACCGACAGAAGTTTCCTTGAAAAGTACATGCCAGAAATTGAACACTGGTTGCACTACCGCTGTGTTGATGTTTCCACTGTGAAGGAACTGGTGAAGCGCTGGTACCCGAACATCGCATACGGTCGTGAAATCAATGCTGGTCAGAATCATCGTGCAATGGATGACATTCGTGACAGCGTCGATGAAATGCGTTACTACCGTAACTTAATTTTCCGTGATCCTGCTGAAGTGAAGAAACCAAGCAAATGAGCTCGGACACTCCTCGCCCGCTGAAGTCTGAACAACTTCAAGCGACCGATGAGATTGTTGAAGTAGCACCCGGAATTTTGCGCACGCAATTGCCTGCAAACATCACTGGCCTTGGCCACGTGAACATGTACGTTCTTGAAGACGAGCGCGGTGTTGCCGTAGTTGACCCAGGTCTTCCTACAAAAGAATCGTGGACTGCACTCACTGATCGCTTAGCAACAATTGGTGTGCCACTGAAGCGCGTGCATTCAATCATTGTCACACATAGCCACCCAGACCATTACGGCGGCGCTGCACGACTTCAGAATGAATCTGGCGCAGACATCATCACCCATCGTTTGTTTCGTACGTTCTACGACCCAACAGAACCACCCGATGTCAATGCTGAAGATCTAGCTCTCATGATGCGTAGCCCATTTGATCCACCACCGTGGGGCGGACCAGCAATGGATATGCCATGGCAACGTAAAGCACGTATGCGCATCGCACGTACGTTTCCAAAACTAATGAAGGTGCCAAAGCCATCCGTTCGTCTGAATGAATCTGACCGTATGAAGTTTGCACGCCGTGAGTGGATTGCAGTGCATACACCTGGCCACACTCACGACCATTTATGCCTTTTCGACCAAGAAACAGGCACTCTTCTTAGTGGTGATCATGTGTTGCCAACCATTACCCCACACATCAGTGGCCTTACTGCACATGGTGACCCACTAACTTTGTTCTTTGACTCACTCGACAAAATTGGCAACTTTGCTAACCAAATCAATATCGCATTACCAGCACACGGAACTCCGTTTGGGAATGTGGGCGACCGAGTGCAAGCAATTAAAGATCACCATGTTGAGCGTTTACAAAAACTCCGTGATACCAGTGTTGATCTCAGTCGCCCAGCAACCGTGATGGAGTTTGCTACTCACTTGTTCTCCCCTCGCGCGCAAGGCTCAATGGCTGATAGCGAAGCGTTTGCACACCTTGAACACCTACGTATTCTTGGTGATTTTGAACGGCGCGACAAAGACGGCGCCTACGAATACGTGCTTAAGGATTAAGCCCGCACCACATAGCTGCATGCATAGTTGCACCAACACGCAGCTGTAATTCAAGGTCGTCATGGCCTGATGCAATATGTCGAATTGGTTCCTGGCCAGGTTCTACTTGCACCACATGTTCTACGACTGCACGTAGCGGCGCGCGAACATCACGGTGTGCTGCAAGAAACTCTTCAACAATCACCCAATACGCAGCGTTATTCATATGGCCCACTGCATCAAAGTCAGCAAACCGTAAAGGCCACGACGTCGTTTCAACACTTGATTCGTTAAACAATTTGTCGCGCAACAAGAGTCGTGCGTTCACGTCACGACCACCTGCAGATGCACCCAAAATGTCAACAACATCAGCCGGCACTTTGCTCGGCTGCATTGTGGTCTCATCAACATGAACCCATAACGACGCAGCATCAATCAATGGCGTGCCATCAACAGAACTAATGCGTGTACGCCGTTCTGCCCAATGTGAACCGATTCCACCACACCATGTAGTGAGATCAATCTCTTGCATGTATTCCGGAAACTGATGCACATCAATAACGGTGCGACGCACTACCCACCAATGCGGGTCACTCCAGTCGGCATCGCGTGTGTCGTCATTCGACACATCTTGCAAATAGCGCGCAACTGAATCAAGACGTAAGCGCCCATTCGGAGTTGCATCACCAAGACGAACACGACGCCTGGCAGTGAATTGCCTTCCTGACCCGGGGCCATCAATCATCTGAAAACTCAGTGCAGCATCACGAAACGACATCAATGTCACGATATCTGCTTGATATTGCCCCAGAGGCTTCCAACTACTTCCAACAAATGCACACATATCTGTACAACACCAGAAAAAGGGACTTACTATGAGTATTAGCGAAGCACAACGATTCGACATGCAGATCGGACTGCGACAACAGCTAGGAGATGACGTGGCAAACTCACTTATGGAACACCTGCCTCCATCTGGCTGGTCAGATGTCGCCCGCACCCGTGACATTGAATTCATTGAAAAACGATTAGGAATGATCGAGAAACGATTGAACGTTTGCATCACAGTGGGTCTTGCGTGCGGACTCGCATTGGTTGCACTTCAAGTGCAAATCATGCTCAGCATCTCGCACCTCTAAGAGACCAATAACTTGGCGATAACTGCCACAAGTAATTGCTACATTTCTTGTACTTGCTCATTCCATTTTAGAGAATGAGTTCGGGGCCCATTCCTTCGGGGATGGGCCTCTGTGTTTCATCGGCAGATACCTTTAGTCGGGTCAATTGTCATCCGCCCACTTTGCGCAAACCCTTATGGGTACTGGATTTCATTAAATCAGTTGACTCTGGCGATATCAGGTGGTTTGATGGACACCTCATGCGTAACAACCTGACCACCGCAACTATGGGTACCACGGCAACAGCCGTGGCGTTTACCTATGCGTCAACAGTGGTCGATCACGCATATGCCATGTGGTCGTCACCGGCAGCGAATCACGCCAATAAGCGTCGCACCCGGCAGCCCCGTGGGTTTCTGATCTAACACAAGATCACAATACACACTTACGTGGCCGCCGGGAAATTATCCCGAGCGGCCTTTTTGTTTTATCCGCCCACCTACCAAAAGATCTCAGCCCAATCGAAAGGAACAGAGAACATGTACACATCAATCAACACCGACATGGGAGGCACAACGCTCACAGAGCAGCCCCTCATCCTGTCCGCCAAGCGTTGCGCAGACGGCAACGGCACCTTGAGCTACCTCTTCTTTTCTGACGAGTGGGTCGACGTGCAGCGTGCGAAAGCAATCTGCGCAAAGTGTTCCGGACAAGAGGCGTGCCTATCTGGCGCCCTCGAGCGCGAAGAGCCCTGGGGAGTCTGGGGAGGCGAACAGCTAGAGATGGGCAGAATCGTGGGCGTCAGACGCCCTCGTGGACGTCCTGCCACCAAAATCAGACCAACGCTTGTCATCGAAGAGGTACCAATTCCACGTCACCTCGTAGCCTGAGTACATGAAGTGGAACCGCCGTACCGCACGATTTCTGGTTCCCTTCCTTGTACTACTTGTCAGCGTTGTTGGTGGGTGGGCTCTTAGTCGGCCCACCAACAGCGTTGACGTCAATCTCAATCAACCCGTAACAACGTTGTCACCTACCATCGGTACAAACGCCAGCAACACGGGCAAGAAATTCACATTTGTTGAGTTGGTAGATAATGCCACCGGCGACAAAGGAACTATTGCTCCTGCTGGCAAACCGATGGTGGTGAACTTCTGGTACTCAACATGTGAGCCATGTAAACGTGAAATGCCGGCGCTGTCTGCATCAAGCGCAAAATATGCAGCGACCGTTGACTTCATTGGCATTAACCCCAATGATTCTCGCGAAGTGGCCACCGAATTCTTGAAGAAGTACAACATCACGTACCCGACATTTATTGATGATGGAACACAACTTGCTGAAGCGGGCGTTGTCACACTTCCTGCCACGTTCTTTCTTGATAGTTCCGGGACCATCGTTGCCAGACGAGCCGGTGAAATCACATCTGCGGAAATTGATTCGATTCTTACAAATGATTTGAAAGTCTCGCCGTGATTGCAATTGAAGGAAACTTCGCATACAGCTTCATTCTTGGCGTCATGGCGGCAGTGAACCCGTGTGGCTTTGTTCTCTTGCCTACATACCTTGTGTATTACCTCGGTACTGAACTCAACCGTGAAGATGAAAACAAGACAACCACTCTGCGACGTGGTCTCAGCGTTGGCATGGCAGTGTCTTCAGGATTCATTGGTCTATTTCTCATAGTAGGAATCATCTCGCGTGCATTTACAACTGTGATCAGCGAGAACGCTAAATATGCCGCACTTGTCATCGGCATTGCTCTCGTTGCTATGGGTATTGCAATGTTGTTTGGCTGGAAATTGCCCATTGCACAGCCAGATGTTTCAATGCAACGCAAGCGCACCACATGGAACATGTTTTTGTTCGGCATCGTGTACGCCATAGCTTCCATTGGTTGCACAATCGGTCTTCTCATTTCCGTCATTCTTGGCTCTATCAATCGACACGGCTTTGTTTCTGGTGTCATCAGCATTGTTCTATACGGCCTTGGAATGGGACTTCTAGTCACGTCGCTTACTGTTGCATTGGCATTTGCTCGAGTCGGTCTTGTCTCAACCATCAAGAAGAGCTTCAAGTGGTTCGACAAGGTATCAGCTGTATTCGTTGTACTGACTGGGCTGTATCTGTCGTGGTATTGGTTGGGCGCAATTACTGATCGCGGAACAGACGGAGTGACATCTCGCGTTGAGCGTTGGCAAACAAAAGTCGTTCAGTTTTTGCAAGATGCCGGCGTCTACCCACTGCTTATAGTTTTCTGTGTCATTATCGCAACCGCCGGATTAGTTATTCGACGTTCCTCACTACAGAGCATGTAACCATGAATCTTTCTGAGTTATTGGAATACGACGACGTCACAGAAGAGTCGATATTGCGATCCACGTTTGGATTTATGGCCTTTCATGGCGGCGCGCTTGAAGAAATGACTGACACCATTGCATCACGTGCAGCAGAACGCGCTGGTGCCTCGTACTACGGAATTCAATTGCCAGACAACCTTGAATGGCATCTTCCATCACACACAATCACGGCTGATCAGTCACCTGTACTCGCATCTTTTCTGTCACATGTGAACATTGTGATCACAGTGCACGGTTTTGGTCGTGCCGGGTTTTTCACATCGCTACTGCTCGGTGGGCGCAACCGCAGACTTGCTACTCACCTCGGCGGCTTACTTCGCACACATCTTCCGGCTTACACAATCCTTGACGACATCGATGACATTCCGAACAACCTTCGCGGCATGCACCAAGACAACCCAGTCAACGTGGTGGAACATGCCGGCGTGCAACTGGAATTGCCCCCTCGAGTACGTGGCTCTAGCCCGCTGTGGTGGGACTGGGAAGGCCCTGGGTTAACTCCACACACTGAAAGCCTGATTGACGCTCTGGTGGACTGCGCCTCAACCTGGCCCGGTTAGGGCGCGAGGCGTTCAACGCGCCACACCACGCCATTGCGTGTGTAGCGGAAACGATCATGCAAACGACTTGGTCTGCCTTGCCAAAATTCAATCTGGTCAATCGATAAGACATAGCCACCCCAATGTGGCGGACGAGGAACGTCACTACCTTCGAAGCGTGCAGTTACTTCTTCGATGAGATCATCTAGTTCTTCTCTGTTGCCGATAACTGTTGACTGAGGAGAAGCCCATGCACCTAATTGTGAGGCGCGTGGTCGCGATGCAAAATACTCATCGCTCACTGCATCGCTTGCAAGAGAAATGTTCCCCTGAATACGCACTTGGCGGTGCAGGTCAAGCCACGCAAATGTTCCCGCGGCTCGTGAGTCACCCGCAATCTGTGTTCCCTTTGCACTAGTGCGGTTCGAGAAAAACGTGACTCCGTGTGCATCAATACCGCGAGCCAATAACACTCGGGAATCTGGCTGCCCTGTTGCATCAACAGTGGACAACACCATTGCATTAGGTTCAGTGATCCCAACTTCTTCTGCCTGGTGGTACCAGACGTTTAATTGTGTGATGGGATCTGCATGAAGATCATCAATATCAAGACCTGCTGTCTCGTATTGAATACGGCGATCAGCAATACCCACTGTTACGCCTTTGGCGTGATGTGCGTTGCACCGCGCATGTATGGGCGAAGAACATCTGGGATTCGAACGCTGCCGTCTGGTTGGCGGTGGTTTTCACAAATCGCTGCCCACACGCGAGGCACTGCAAGTGCCGAACCATTCAGTGTGTTTGCAATTTCAGTGCCTTTTTGCCCAGTGCGCTTGAAACGAATGTCTGCACGACGCGCTTGATAATCAGAGAACCAGGAAACACTGCTGACTTCCAGCCATGCATCACAACCAGGTGCATACACCTCAATGTCGAAACTGCGGTGATGACTTCCGCCCATATCGCCAGTGCAAATTTCAATAATGCGATACGGCAATTCCAAAGCAGCCATAAGAGCTTCTGCACGACCAACTAACTCAGTTAGTAGTTCGGGTGCATCTTCCGGGCGTGCAATCGCAAGAATTTCTACTTTGTCAAACTCATGAGCACGCAACATACCGCGCGTGTCACGACCAGCACTTCCCGCTTCGCGGCGGTAGCACGGCGAATAGGCCATCAGACGAATTGGTAGTTCGGCTTCATCTAACACTTCACCTGCATGTAGCGACGTGAGTGGAACTTCAGCGGTAGGAATAGCCCATAGGTCGTCACGTTCAATGGCATATGCATCATCTGCAAACTTCGGCAAGTGACCTGTGGCAGTAAGTGTTGAGGTAGTCACAAAACTTGGTGGGCGAATTTCTTCGAAGGCATCAGCGTTCTGATCTAATGCAAACTGGCACAGTGCACGTGCAAGGGTCGCACCGAGACCCCGCTGCATGGTGAACATTGCACCAGCAATTTTTGTCGCACGTTCATTATCAAGAATTCCAAGAGCCGTTGCGGTCTCCCAATGAGGAACACGCTGATGTTCGCCAAAAGTGGCGGGCAAGTTAATGGGGCCTTTTACGATTGGGTTCTCATGATCGCCTGCGCCATCAGGGGCATCTGGGTGAGGCAAGTTAGGAATGCGCAGCATGATTTGCTGCAGTGCATCTTGCACAGTGTCGATCTCGCTCTGTAGAACGCGCTCACGGTCTCCACCAGCTCGGCTGCGCTCCATAAGCGCTTCTGCCTCGTCGTTCTTCTTGTCGCGACGTAGTGCGCCCACCTGCTTCGAGAGGTCGTTCACCTCTGCGCGCAGACTGTCACGCTCAAGGCTGATCTCGCGAACACGGGTATCAAGGGCAACGGCTTCATCGACCTGTACTAGGAGGTCTGGCTTTCCCCGACGAGCCAAGGCAGATCGCACCCCATCAAGGTTCGTGCGCAGAAGTCGTACATCAATCACAGGATTTCAGGCTACCTGTCCCGCCTTTCGTGCTGAGAGGCATTTGTTCGTAAAGTGGAGATGTGTCCGTTGTTGTCAAAAATCTGAGTGTTTCCTATGGCGACCTCATGGCTGTCGACAATATCTCGTTCGAGGCTCCATCTGGCAGTGTGACTGTCATCCTCGGGCCAAATGGGGCCGGCAAGACCAGCACCATTGAGGTCTGTGAGGGCTTTCGCACTGCCAAATCTGGCTCTGTGCGAGTCCTTGGGCTTGACCCCGTCTCTGACCACCGTGCACTGACCGAGCGCATGGGAGTCATGCTGCAAGGCGGAGGCGTCTACCCCAGTGCCCGCGTGCGTGATGTGGTGTCTCATTTCTGCGCCCTGCATAACAAAGGTGTGAATGCGACACAGTTGATTGAGCGCGTTGGCCTCTCAAATCGTTCAACAGGCACATGGCGAAAACTGTCGGGCGGAGAACAACAGCGATTGTCGCTTGCTTTGGCCTTAGCTGCAGACCCCGAAGTGATTTTTCTGGACGAACCAACATCAGGTGTCGACATTGACGGCCGCGACATCATTGCGGACATCATTTATGATTTGGCAGCACGAGGCACCACTGTTGTACTGGCATCACATGACATGGCCGAAGCAGAGAAAGTAGCAACCCACGCAGTGCTGTTTAATTCTGGGAAGGTAATCGCAAGTGGTGAAATTTCATCGCTGCTTACATCTCGCAAGCACCTACGATTCACTTCATCAGAAGGTCTCGTACCTGCTGAACTTGCAGTGTCAATCAAGAGTCCAGTGGTTGCTATCGGAGACGGTGTGTACGAAGTGGCATCAGAACCAACTCCACAGTTAATGACACGAATTTCGCAGTGGCTTGCTGATAATTCGCACCCGCTAATAGGCGTAGACATGGGTAAAGAGTCCCTCGAAGATACGTATCGACGCTTGACTCGGGGCCAGCAATGAGGCGCATTCGTATTCAACTTCGCGCAGAACTAATGCTGCTTGCACGTAACGGCGAGCAACTGTTACTGACACTTATCATTCCTATATTGCTACTTGGCTTTTTTGGTTCGGTTGATGTGTTGCCAAGTGCCGACATGGAACCAATTCAGATTCAGTTTTTGACACCCGGCGTACTTGCCATCGCGATCATGTCATCTTCTATGGTGAGTCTGGGAATAGCTACGGGGTTTGAGCGTTCCTATTTGGTGTTGAAGCGACTTGGTGCAACCCCATTGACTCGTAGTGAATTAGTCATTGCAAAAATCTTGTCCGTATTTACTGTGCAATTGATTCAGGCAATTATCTTGTTGTCGCTCGGCCTTGCGCTTGGGTGGCAACCAGGCGGTTCCACATGGCCTCTTGCAATTGTTGTGGTCCTGTTTGGGACATCGGCGTTCGCTGGAATCGGCCTCATCCTCGCTGGTCAATTACGCGCTGAGATAAATCTGGCTGCACAGAACGGGCTGTACTTGGTGTTGCTTTTGTTGGGTGGAATGGTGATTCCTCGCGACTCGCTTCCCGATTTCCTTAGTAACGCCGTTCAGGGCTTGCCGTCAACAGCGTTAGCTGATCTGCTGCGTTCGACGTTGAACGGTGATAACGCCGGCCTTGTTGTGCCATGTGCGGTGCTTGCCGCGTGGGGCATTATCGCGCCTGCAATTGCAGCACGACGCTTCCGCTGGAGTTAGACGCGGTTCACCATCACGGTGATGGGCTTGTTGTGAATATGTGTTTCTCGCACGCGCTCCCACCCAAATGTTTCGTACCAATGCGCAACATCTCGTGTGTACAAGTACACATCGGTATGCCCTAACTCACGTGCACGCCGAACCGCTTCAGTAACTAATTGTTTTCCCACTGACCTACCCCGGAATTCCGGATTCACAAAGACAGCTGCCACCCACGGGCCTGGTTCGATTGCGTCAGGCAATGCATCATCCAGAACCACGCATGCAACGCCAGCAAGTTGATCATTGCCGGCTGTGGCCGCGAGGCTTAGAGGCAGCGACGAAGGGTCTATCGCAGATTCTGAATAGACATTGAGATACCACTGAATGTCGTCGTTCGGATCAGTCTCTTTCCAATCATCAAAAGCCCACTGAGCACCTAGGTGTGCGAATTCTGAATTCGCAGGCATGTCAGAAATGACAATGTCAAATGTCATTGAGAGGAATCAGAAGTCTCTTTGGCGCTGTATGACTGCTCACCAAAGAAACCCTTCATAAATCGGGTGAAGAAAATGGTGATGATGAGCGCCCACAAGAAGACCGCTCCTCCGAGCTTCATAATTCCGCCAGCTAGTTGTTGATCACTCAGCACTGACATTCCCCACACTCGAACTGGAGTGTCATAGTGGTTGTACACAGAGCCTTCTGCGAATGTCAGCCAGCCTGCAGGAATTGAAGGCACCAGAGATGTGCAAAAGAGATAGACCATCATCGCCCCATAACTCATGCGCCATTCTTTTGCCGGGCCACATATCGGTGTCCACAGCATTAAGGCGCTGAACACCAATAAAACGTGGAGGCTGTAGTGCAACGGGCCACCAGCGGCAGAGCGATTCACTAATGCAGGGATATGAGTAATCAGTAGGACCGCGTTGTAGGTGACAGCAGCGATCACCGGGCGCGTGAGAAATCGAATCACTCGATACGTACGGCCGCGTCCCACCAATAGTCGAAACAGCCATTCCGGTGTTGCGAGTAGCGCAAGCGGCGGAATGATGTAGGTAAGAATTGTGTGCTGCAACATATGCATGGAATACAGGTATTCCTCAGCGATGTCATGTAGCGGCCAATCTGTTGAAATCAACAACATAAAGATCATCAGCGAAAAGATTCTGACCTGTTTGCGAGAAATCACTTCCCCACTGGGAACAACTTTGGGGCCGAGCACTCGAATCGCGTACACGAACGCGACTATAAGACCAATGATCAACACCCAAATTTCTAGGTGCTGCTGATACCTCCAGGGATCAGTATTCAGAGTTGGTTCGATGCTTGCGATCAGCATTGCCGACCCGCCCCGCTAACTACGCGATGAAGAACTTGAAGGTGGCGAGAGCCGCGAAGTACACGAATAACGCAAGCCCAAGACCGGTATAGAAAAGGAAGCTAAAAATCTTGCTATCAAACTTCAGATGCATGAAGTACGAAACGACCATTACAAACTTGACCACCATCATGATGAGCAATGAAGGCATGAACAACGGGCCGAAATCTACGTAGTAGGTAGAAACCTCAAGCGCTGTGATGAGCGCCAAGATAATTGCAATCTTTATATAGCCGGCATCGGACATTCCGTGCTCTTGTGCGTCTTCGTGTGTTTCAGTAACTGTTGTCATGATGCGCTCTCAATCAGGATGGGATTAGGTAAACCAGGGTGAAGATAACGATCCACACAACGTCAACAAAGTGCCAGTACAGACCAATGAGTTCTACAACTTCAGCCTTATCGCCAGTGATCTTGTTCTTTTTGATGATGCCCATTAAGGACAGCAACATAATGACTCCGATGGAAACGTGAACACCGTGGAAGCCGGTCAGAGAATAAAAGCTTGAACCGAAAAGACTTGTGGTGAAGCCGAGGCCTTCGCGATAGAAGGTTGTGAACTCATACACCTGGCCACCAACGAAGGTTGCGCCTAAGAGTGCTGTAATTGTCAGCCAAAGATTTGTCTTGCTGTCGTCCTTGCGATGTGCAGATGACACTGCGAGCACCATGGTGAGCGACGACATCAACAGAACGAAGCTGCTCACTGATGTGAAAGGGATGTCGTAAATCTGTGCTGGATGCGGCCCGTTTTGAACGCGTCCGCGATACAGCATGTACGTCGAGATGAGACCACCAAAGAGCAGGCATTCTGATCCGAGGAACAACCACATTGCCAGCTTGTTGTTTGACAAGCCAGTTGATGAATGATGCCCGTGATCAGTTGCGTGATCGGTGTCGTGTGTTGCGATATCAGCCAAGGGGAGCTATCTCCTTCGTGTGACCGTCGGTCGACGGTGTATCAAAATCGATTGCGTCAGGCACGGAAGGCTCAAGAACCCATCCGTACGAGGAGAAGAGAACAATAAGTCCTCCGACAACCATGATTGGAGTTCCATAGATGACTCCCATACCAAGTACACCCATGCCGATAGAGAGAAGCAACGGCCAGTACGAAGGTCCTGGCATGTGAATGTCAGCATCAGCAGCTGCTTCTTCGGCGCGAACAAGCTCTTCACCGGTAGCTACTTGCTTCATTGTGTGAGTGACTTCGTCTTCTACATATTTACGGTGGAAGAACTCATCGAGGTGATGTACGACTGGGATGCGATCAAAGTTGTGGACCTTAGGCGGGCTGGTTGTAATCCATTCCAAGGTACGAGCATCCCATGGGTCAAGCGGAGCGCGTTCTGGGTTACGAGTGGTCTTGATCACGTTGATGATGAAGAAGAGAACACCGACGGCCAACACAAAGGAGCCGATAGATGACACCATGTTCCAAAACCCGAAGTTGAAGAGACCTTCACCGCCACGAGCTTCGGTCCATACATACATACGGCGAGGCTGGCCTTGAAGACCAAGGATATGCATTGGTCCAAACGTGAGGTTCATACCAATAACCATGAACCAGAAGTTCCAGCTACCCAATTTTTCGTTGAGCATCTTTCCGAAAACTTTTGGCCACCAGTAATAGAAGCCAGAGAACAGACCGAAGACCATTCCACCAAACAAGACGTAATGGAAGTGAGCAACGATGTAGTACGTGTCGGTCTGTTGGGTGTCAGAAGGTGCAACTGCGTGAGTAACGCCTGACAAACCACCGATGGTGAAGAGAATTACGAGGCCAATGGCGAACTTCATTGCCGCCGAGTACCAAATTTTGCCACCCCACATGGTGAGAATCCAGTTGAAGATTTTCACACCAGTTGGAATTGCAATTGCCATTGTTGCCATCGAGAACACAGCAACAGAAACTGGGCCGAGACCAGACGCGAACATATGGTGAGCCCACACGCCGAAGCCGACGAGTCCGATTGAAGCACCAGAGAACACCACGAACGGATAACCGAAAAGTGGTTTACGTGAGAACGTAGGAAGTACTTCAGAGATGATGCCGAACGCCGGCAGAATCAAGACGTACACCTCCGGATGACCAAAGATCCAGAACAAGTGTTGCCAGAGAAGTGGGTCTGCACCTTGCGACACATCGAAGAAGGTGGCTCCGTAGGAACGCTGGAACATCAGCAATACCAAAGCCACGGTGATGACGGGCAATGAGAACACCAAGAGGAACTGCACCACGAGAATCATCCACGTAAACACGGGCATCTTCATAAGGGTCATTCCGGGTGCTCGCATGTTGAGCACAGTGACAATCAGGTTGATAGAGCCGATAAGCGAAGCGATACCCGCAATCTGCAACCCGAGAATCCAGAAGTCGACACCGTTACTTGGTGAGAACACTGGACCAGAGTTTGGTGCGTACATAAACCAACCACCGTCAGCAGCGCCACCAAGGAACCATGATGCATTAAGAATCAGACCACCGGTTAGGAACAACCAGAACGACAATGCGTTGAGACGTGGGAAGGCAACATCTCGAGCACCAATTTGAAGAGGCAAGAAATAGTTTGCAAATGCTGCAGCCATGGGCATGGCGAACAAGAAGATCATCGTGGTCGCGTGCATGGTGAACATTTGGTTGTACTTGTCAGCACTAAGGATGCGGCCGTCAGGGAGTGCTAGCTGCAAGCGAATAAACAACGCTTCGACACCGCCGATAATGAAGAACACAAAAGCAACAGTGCCGTACATGATTCCAAGTTTTTTGTGGTCAACAGTAAAGAGCCATTCGCGCCAGCCTGTTGTGTTGACTGGACGACGTACAGCGCCAAGTGACTGAGTTGGTGCAACTACTAATTTGCCCTTCGCCACGTCAAGTGCGTTACCTGGTGTAAGAGTTAGTTCATTGGTGGACATGGTGTTCTCCGATTACTTCAGTGTCAATAGGTAAGCGACGAGTTTGTCGATGTCTGTTTCAGTAAGACCAAGATTTGGCATACCGCGATATTTTCCACCTGATTTCACCAACTTGGTTGGGTCGGCGTACATCGGCTTCATTGCTGGTGCATTGCGCAACCACCCGCGAAGATCATTTGCATTCAAACAAGACTCTGAAACACCAGCTAGGTACTTCTCGCCAATGGTCTCGGAACTTGCATTCCAGACATCGCTTCGACACTTCTTGTTCAACAAGTCGAAAATCGCACCAGCAAAAGTGTTGCGCGACATGAGATGTGAGAGGTTCGGGGCGGCACCGGAATAGACGTTTTCGTCTGGTGCTGCGATGGCAGGTGTGCCATCAGCCTTCTTCAGGCCGTTGACCTGGTGACAACGAATGCACTGATTCAAGAAGACTCCTTCGCCTTCTTTAGCCAAAGTTCCATCTGCAGGCGGCGTGTACGCCTTCTGCTGATTAGCTACCCACTTTGCAAAATCTTCCTTAGAAAGCGCTACCGCTTCCATACGCATGTTGGCATGAGAAAGACCGCAGAATTCGGTGCACTGACCAGCGAAAATTCCGGGTTTGTCTGCCTGAAGACGCAACAAGTTGATTCGGCCAGGAACGGCATCTTTCTTGCCATTCAATGCCGGGATCCAATACGAGTGAATAACGTCGCGGCTTGTTTCGCGCAACAAGATTTTTGTACCGACTGGGATAACCAATTGGCCTGAAGAAATAATCGGCTGAGTGATGCCTTGATCCTCTTGTGCTGGATAGTCATATTCCCACCACCACTGCTGACCAGTGACGTTGATAATCATTTCGGTGTCTTTGGTCTCGGCAAGTTCGAAAATTCCGCGGAAAGTAAAGACGCCAACAACAGTAAGGATGAGCGCAGGGATGATTGTGAGAATGATTTCAACAATTGGCTTGCCATGACTCTGCGACGGAATCGGTTGTCCGCGATCAGTGAACTTCCAAAACGTGTAGGCAGCGAGAGCAAAAACGAGAACTCCAACAACACCGGCCATAGGGAAAACAATCCACTGAAGGTTGTTAATAATCTGGGCGTTATCGCCTTTCGGCTGCCACGTATCTTGAGGCGCATTGGTGGCGCAACCAGCTAAAGCAACAACACCGAAGATCGTTGCAATTGAGTTACGAATGCGGTGACTTGAAGCCTTCACGTTGTTCACGATATCCATAGCCTTTTCTGATGTGTGAGGGGAGACTGAGTGACTCACGGCACGACCAACTTGATTTCTCCGGTGGCACCAGGAACTGTAAATGAGTACGGCTCGGCTTCTGTTGCTGGCTTAGGAATTGTGAGGGTCATTACTTGTTCTTGGTTCTTGCCGGTGAGTTGTGTGCATGTACCAACTTTTTCAACGACTCCAGTTTCGGCAACTTTGGCTGAGCCCAAATTGACGACCAGTCGGTGATCCTCTTCATCAAGGTTGCGGAACATAACAGACGTTGCATTCGAGCGAGGAATAGTGATTGTGTCGACTTTTTTGGTCATACCAATTGCTTCTGCATACACCTTTCCATCTTTTACAAAGATGGTGGCTGTCACAGCAGAACGCAATGAGACTGTGTTGTTTGCATGGTGGTCGTAATGCTCAGATTCTTCTTCTCCACATTCACGATGTGATGCGTCGAAATGATCTTCTTCTGCAGCGACAGCAAGTTCATGACGTTCGCCTGACAGTGCTGCAAACGTTCCGACGCCAATAAGAGCCACGGCTGCAAGGACAGCTACAACAACTGTGACAGCGCCTTTCATGAATCCCTTAGAAGCAATGAGGATGCCGACTACAAAAATTGCACCGGCCGCCGCAATAAAAAAGATTGTTCCAGATTCTTTTGATAGAGCAAGGAACACTCGAGAAAACAAGAAAGCAATGATGCCAAGACCAACCGCAGCAAGTCCCGGGTATTCAATTGCGCTAATCGCACGCTCGCGAGCAAACGTATTGAATTCGCGATCCGACGATGCACCATCTGCCCAGTTGTGAATTGCCCATTCAACGCCGCCGCCAATGAGGACTGCAACGCCGAGGATGAATACGACAGACACAGTCACAAGACCAGTGAGAACAATGGCTGCTCCGAGTGCGAACACAATTGGCCAGAAGGATGGTGGACCAGCAACGGCGTTAGCTGCAACTGCTTCTTCATCTGTGTAGACGTCACCATCACGGGTGAACAATGCCATTGCACCGATAAGTGCGCCTGAGGCTGCAAGGCCGAACAGTGCAACTGCTCCGAGGTCTGATGGGTTCACCAACACCATGTACAAGATTGCGGAAATCAGCGACAAGCCTGTGAGGCCGAAGAAATATTTTGAGCCGGGGGTAATCATCTTGACCTACTTTTGTACGTACACCACGAACCACACAACAGCAAAGGCTGTAGTGAGGAAGTACCAATAGAGCGCGTGGGCATTAACAACATCTACGTCGTTGTCACGACCACCAACAGATCGAAAGAAAGCCACGAGGCTAAATGCCATACCGCCAACAACTAACAACAACATCGTTCCGGTAATTGCATAGAACATTGTTTGAAACTGTCCGTCAGCGAGCCCGATGTCCATCTGGCTATAAACCGCAATTTGTGCATTCACAACAGCGAGCCCAATGAGGAAACTGATAGCAAGTGCAAGTGAACGGTGAGGCGCATCATTGCGTTTTGCTGAATATGAAGCCCACTGTGCCATCAATGCACCGACTGGGAAAGTAATGAGCATGACGTTGGCTGCAACTTCAGGAATTTTCACTCCGGCCGGCATCCAGTCCTTGATGATTTTCAAACCATCAGATGAGTCACGCGTTGGCGCGCCGGCACGGAACTTCAACCACATTGCAATCATGCCGATGATGAGCATGAATGCAGATGCGCAAGCTATTGCCGTTGCAACAAGAATTTGACGGCGTGGCGCCGGAGCTGGTGCTGCTGGTAATGCAATGGTCATGCCGATGCCTCCTGTGAAACTGATGCGCCATTTCGCACTGCATCAATGAGCAGTGCGACGAAGCCCACAACCGTGAGAACAATGAGTGCGTGGCCAAGGCCAGCAAGAACATTCCAAAGAGCTACAGGTCCGTCGTAATCAAAACCCATAACGGTGTTGGCTGGCTGATCTGCAAACCCAGCGATATAGAGCGGGAAGCTAGCCAAGATTGTTCCTAGTAAACCGATTAGTGCAAGTCCGAGAAGTTTTGTGTTGTCAATGGCGCGTCCCCACAAGAGAGGAGCCCAATGACTCAGTGCGCCTAAGGCACTCAACAGGCCGCCGTACACAAGGTACAAAACAACTCCTTCAGAGAACACAGTGCCATCAAGTGAAGCTGCCTTCAAGTTGTATAAGCCGTTTCCAAGCACACCAACAATGATCATGAGTGCGCCAAGTAGTGACAAAGCAAATGGTGCAGTTACTCGAGGAGTTCCTACCTTCAGACACAAGAGTGAAACAAGAACAACAATCAGCATCCCGAGCAATGGCAAACCATTGAACAACGAATGCAACAAAGTGCTCTTCACTTTGTCTGAGTTTGTTCCGGCCCAATCAAGAATGTGCGCGCTTTGTGTCGCGGCACCAAGTACTGCTGTGGAAATGATTCCAATACCTGCGAGAACTACTGGACGAAGTGGTTGTTCTGTGCGGGCCGTTACTGGCGCAACTTCTGCAAGAACTCCGAGAGCCATGATTACAAACACAAAAGTCATTGGCTGAGATAAAGACCAACCCAAGAAGGAATTGATTCCCTTGTTGCCACCGAAAACTAATTGCGCATGGGTGTGATCAACGTAGAGATAAATGATTGTGCCAATCATGACTGGCAAGCTCAGCAACGTAGCAATCGATCCGATTAATGCTGACCATGAAAAAGCCGGAATCCGATCAAGTGTCATTCCCGGTGCACGAGCAGTAAGAACTGACGTTGCAATGGAAAGGCTTCCGGCCAAAAGACCAACTGCTGCAAGCGCAACACCTAACAAGTACAAATCAACAAGATCAGTTGCTCCGCCACCAGGGCCGCCGTTGCCAATGATTGAAACATCAACCATCAATGCACCAAAGAGCCATGCCCAGAAACCAAATTGCGCAAGTCGTGGAAACGCAATAGCGCGTGCGCCAAGTTGTGTCGGAACAACAGCAATTGCTATTCCTACGAAAAGTGGTGCAAGAACTCCAAAGACAAGGGCGAATTGATACAACGCAAACATTTGCGGAGTTGCATCACCGTGAAAGATTTCCATGTGAGCTGGGCTGATGCGCTCGAGACCAAAGAGCAAGCCGAGCACTGCTGCAAGAACGGCGCTCAGCAATGAGGTCCCGACGAATAGACGTCCAATTTTTTTATGATCACTGCTGGTGATCCATTGGCCGATGGAAACGACAAAAGCAGAGCCTGCGCCCTGTGCATGCGTCGTTGCGCCCACGTGAGTGTCGATATTGGTCATTTTCGGATGATCTCCCAGATACACACCTTCAGTTCTGGTGAACTGTCGGAGCGAGTGCGCCTAGATGTAACGAATCAAGACTACCCATCGCCCTCCCACAGAAGGTAAATCCTCGGGGGGTTACTAGTTCGTGCGATTGCGCTTTTTTAGCGGACGAAGACGTCGACGGTCAACGCAATGAACAGAAGCGAGATATACGAGATCGAAAAGGAGAAAAGACGCATCGAAGCGCTTGGACTGTCTGATTTTCCAAGTGCAATTGTGCCCCATAGGAAAGCCACGCCTAACACCAGCGCCGAGATTCCGTAGACCCAGCCCATATCACTGACTGGGACCAGAAGTAGCGAGCTCAGAAGCAGGGCGATCGTGTATCGGACCATCGAGGCAATGACCTTTTCGTGGGACACCACGGACGGCAACATCGGTACGCCGGCGGCTGTGTAATCGTCATTGTGCTTGATTGCCAGAGCCCAAAAATGAGGTGGGGTCCACAAGAAAATGACCAAGAAAAGCAACCATGGGGTCCAACTGAGCGAATTAGTGACCGCTGCCCAGCCCACAAGCACAGGAACAGCGCCTGCAGCCCCACCAATCACGATGTTCTGCTTGCTGGTGCGCTTCAGCCAGAGGGAATAGATGAAGACATAAAAAAGGGTGGCTGAGAGGGCCAAAATGCCTGAAAGTAGGTTAGTTCCGGCCCAAAGGACTAAAAATGCGACGATTTCGAGTGAAATAGCGAAGATAAGTCCGTTGCGTGGTGAAATTAAGCCAGTAACCAAGGGGCGATTCTTGGTGCGCTCCATCAGGGCGTCAATATCGCGATCGATGTACATGTTGATGGCGTTTGCGCCGCCGGCAGCAAGGGTGCCGCCCACCATCGTGACCACCATCAGCCAGAGGCTTGGCCAGCCGTTATTGGCTACGACCATGGTGGGGATCGTTGTGATCAGAAGCAATTCAATAATGCGCGGCTTTGTGAGAGCGATATAGCCCGCAACAACAGTCGTGGGGATACGCCCAGACTCATGGCCAGGTCGGCGCGTCAGGCGTGACGGGACAAAAGGGCGAACGTTGATAGGCACAGCCCTCCATCGTATTGGTGGGTAGGCAACATCGCCTATTCACCAGCAGAATGAATATGTGATTTTCATCGCTCCGTCTGGAAGCCAACAAACTGAAGTGGCAGAGCCCTCCGTTGATATCGCCACGGATGAAGTCGTTGACCTCCAGGTCCCCTGGGTGGTCATTGTGTGGAATGACCCCATCAATCTGATGTCGTATGTGTCATTCGTATTGCAGAAACTTTTTGGATACTCCAAAGCAAAAGCAGACATTCTGATGATGGATGTTCATGAAAAGGGTCGCGCTGTTGTTTCAAACGGCCCCCGCGAAAAAGCAGAGATCGATGTTTTTCGACTCCACGAACATGGTTTGTGGGCAACGATGCAGCAAGACACATGAAGCGACGTAAACGCGAAGGGCCGGTTGTTGCTCGAGAGAATGACATGTTCGAGATCACATTGTCTTCAGACGACAGGTCAACACTGCTGCACTTTGTTGATCAATTGTCTGAAATATTGGCAATGGGACCAGACGATGTACGACTACGTCGACTATTCCCCACTGCGTATCACGAGAATCCTGAACACGATGCTGAGTATCAGGGCTACATGCGTGACGAACTCACCCAGTCGCGGGCAGCGTCAATTGCAGTGGTGAAAGAAGTTCTTGAATCAACTGAACTCATCACCGCCGGACAACTTCATGCCTTCATGACAGTCCTGAACAACTTGCGACTCGTGCTTGGGACCTTGCTTGACGTGGGCGAAGACGATTTCGAGGACGACATTGACGAAAATGACCCCGCCTTTGGCCAGTGGCAGCTCTATGGCTATTTGGGCTGGCTCCTTGAATGGACAATCTCTGCCCTCTCAGGTGAGGACAATTGATATCGGGGGCGTATTGTTGGGTGGCTCCTGATAGCGTCACATTGCTCTCAACCGGAGTCGTCCAAGCCCCCATCGTCTAGCGGCCTAGGACACCACCCTTTCAAGGTGGCGGCACGGGTTCGAATCCCGTTGGGGGTGCAATATAGACCTGTGGTTTCCACAAGGTCCCGTGGTGAAGCTGGAGTTCACGCCGGCCTGTCAAGCCGGAGGTCGCGGGTTCGAGTCCCGTCGGGACCGCCATTATTGGCGGTATTTTCCGTCAATAAGACGGTGGTGAAAGCCACCGTCTGGTTCGGCAATAGCCGGACCGCCAATGGTCGAGTAGCTCAGTTGGCAGAGCACACGCCTGAAAAGCGTGGGGTCACCGGATCGACGCCGGTCTCGACCACCATTTGAAATAGGTGTTGCGTTACAAATCGTTTCGCAAACGCACCAATGCTTCTTGGGCAACTGTTGCCACATGTGTTCCGTCTTCGGCAAACACATACCCAAAACTGACACCTCTGTTAGAGGTGTACGAGTGGCAGTTCATTTCGAACAAATGCCATTGGCTGGCATCCACATCACGGTGAAACCAAATGGTGTGGTCAAGGCTGGCTGAAAAGAAAGCATCGAATCCGTTGAAGTGCTTTGCAAGTTCCGGAACAGCAAGAACCACAGATGCCGTTGGCAAGTCATCTGACAAATAGGCAAGCGCACAGCGATTCAACAATTGATTACCGCCGAAATTTTCCAGCGTTCGGTACCAGGTCATAATGCGGCCAGCACCATCACGATGATCCGTGAACTTTGTATCGCGTGGCACTGGGCGCTCTTCTACATATTCTGAAAAGGCTTGCGAATACGGAATATCGTCTGGCTTTGGAATATCCATTGGCATCTTCACTGTCGTGATAGCCGGCGAAATCTCTGGCTTTTGAAAACTTGCTTCAAGATTCAAAATTGCGCCAACAGATTGACGTGCAACAACACGTCGTGTCACAAAGCTCCTGCCATCGCGAATGCGATCCACTTCATAACGCACCGTTGCAGCATTGTCACCTCGACGAATGAAATAGGCGCGCAATGAATGCGGAAGGTATTCCGGGTCGACTGTGTGAGCAGCAGCGTTCAGCGCCTGCGTGACAATGTGGCCTCCATATAAACCACCCCACGGATACGGGTGACCTTCACCCACCAGCACGTCATTTCCGTGCGGTTCTAATTCAAAAAGTTTTGCGAGCGTCACTTGATTGAAATGATCACTAGGACTTCATCGGTGACATGGCTCTCGAGATCAAAAAGCCCTGCTTTGTCTGCAGTAAACGAGATAACTGCAGATTCACCCTTGGGGGTATCTCCGGTCGATAGATCGTATTCATGAAGATGAAATTCATCATCAGCATTCGGATTTGTCAGAGTGATATTCACTTGAGAACCAAGTGCAACTTCTTCAATACGATCGGCGGCAGAGTCAGTTCCGACAGTGACACTGATTTCGGTTGGACCCGCAACTTTTGCAGAAGGGTCAGCTGCAACAACGGTTGTGTCGGCAGAAAGATTGGCCCCTTCGTCTGCATCAGTGTCTGAACATGATGCAAGTGATGCCATCAAAAGGAGTGGGGTGACCGCTGCGAAAAGTTTTCTCATGTAACCATCATGCCATTAACGATGGAAAACCAAGAAGTAGAGATTATGAACCGAATTCAAACCCAAGGTCAGGCGCGGTTAACAACGGCTTGTACTTAATGCCAGCTTCTGCTGCCATTGCTGCACACGTACCGCCGCGGTCCACAATCACAGTTATCAGCACAGGAACTGCGCCGAACTCCCACACTGCATCAACCGCTTCAAACAAACTTGTACCTCGGGTCACGGTGTCCTCAGTAATAACTACTCGGTCACCCGTTTGCAATGCGCCAGCAATTCGGCCAGTGATTCCGTGGTCTTTTGCTTCTTTGCGCACACTGAAGCTCCGTAAATTTCGACCCTGCGTAGCACCGACAGCTGCAATTCCGTACGCAACCGGATCAGCGCCCATAGTGAGACCACCAATTGCTGTTGCATCAGCAGGGATTATTTCAAACGCTGCGTTAGCAACTGCGATCATTCCATCTGGTCGACACATGGTTTGCTTCGTATCAAGAAACCACGTGCTCTTGCGTCCCGACTTCAAAGTGAAGTCACCCATTTTCAACGAATGTTCAAATACATGGTCACGAAGTTTGGCAAGCACCGGAGACAAAGGTGGCAAACCATCAGGTGTGTGTGGAAATTCTGCAGACATCGTGTGATCCTATTTCTCTAGTAGCGAATCAATTGCGCGACCGGCATGTCGCAATACGCGAGATAAATCAAAAGCAGAATCTATTTGCTTCGCGCTTAGCGTTACTTTTGAATCGGCAGCTAAAACCTCGCGCAAGTGAGTTCCAGAGGAAATTGCAGTCGCTGCGGCTGATTGAACAATGCGGTATGCATCATCTCGAGTCATGCCTGATTCAACAAGCGCAAGTAACACTGACTGTGAGAACACAACTCCATGAAGTGCATTCAAGTTCTTCTGCATGCTCTCAGTATCAACTTCAAGATTCGACAACAACCGTGCCATGCGTCGAGTCATATACACAGCGAGAGATGCCGAATCCGGCAACACAATGCGTTCAGCGGACGAATGCGAAATGTCACGTTCATGCCACAGCGGAACGTCTTGCAAGCCAACTTGAGCATTGGCGCGCAGCACACGTGACAAACCGCTGATTGTTTCTGCAGAAATTGGGTTGCGCTTATGCGGCATCGCGCTTGAACCTTTTTGTCCAGGTGCAAACCCTTCGCGTACTTCGTTCACTTCTGTTCGTTGCAAATGACGAAGTTCAACTGCGATGGATTCAAGAGTTGTGCCGACAGATGCACATGCATACAAGAACTCAGCGTGACGGTCACGTGCCACTACTTGTGTTGCAGGAACTGGTGTGAGTGACAAATGCTGGCCAACACGTGCTTCGACTTCAGGTTCAATATTGGAATAGGTGCCCACAGCACCAGACAACTTGCACACTGCGATTGCATCACGTGCCCGCAAGATTCGTTCACGATCACGTTTAACTTGCGCACCCCACAGCGCAACCTTTGCTCCGAACGTTGTTGGCTCTGCATGAACTCCGTGCGTGCGGCCAATCATTGCTGTGTTGCGGTGAGTGGTCGCCAATGTGGTGATCACATCAAGTAAGTCATTCAAAGAATCGTGAATCAAAGTTGAGGCATCACGCAATGCCCAGCACAAACCAGTATCAACCACATCTGTACTAGTAAGTCCGTAGTGAATCCATGAACCAGCTGGGGCTCCAATACTTTCCTGCAAAACGTCAACAAAAGCAGCCACATCGTGGTTAGTAATGGCTTCGCGAGCTTCCACGCGTGCAACAAATGCTGCATCAATTACTGGGGCTTTACGCCGACATTCCTCAGCAACATTTTTTGGCACAACACCTGTAGCGGCTAAGGCATCAGTAACTGCAAGTTCAATCTCGAGCCATCGAGACATCTTTGCTTCTTCGGAAAACAGTGCATCAGTGTCTGGCGTCGAGTACCGCTTGATCATTAACGCACCACCATGGCGTCGCGCGATGGGCCGGTGCCAACCATAGAAACTGGAATACCTGTTTCACGTTCAACGATTTTCACAATCTGTTGAGCACTTTGTGGCAAATCAGCAAACTTTGTGATTCCCTCTGTGCTTGATTTCCAGCCTGGCAATGTTTCGTACACCGGCACTGCATGCGCCAACATGTCAGGGCGGTCTGGGTAATTACGCATCACTGTTCCGTTGATTGTGTACCCAGTGCAGACCTTCACTTCGTCAAAGGTGTCCAAAACATCAAGCTTGGTCAACGCAATCTCCGTAAGTGAGTTCACGCGCGTGGCATGACGCAACATCACTGTGTCAAGCCAACCAGTACGACGGCGTCGGCCAGTAACTGTTCCATATTCGCGGCCAATGTCTACAAGAGCTTCACCAAGCGCATCAGTGAGTTCTGAAGGGAAAGGTCCCATTCCGACGCGGGTTGTGTATGCCTTTGTAATTCCAACAATGCGATCTATGTGGCGTGGTCCAAGTCCACTTCCAACAGCTGCACCACCTGAAATGGGATTCGATGATGTCACGTACGGGTATGTGCCGTGGTCAATATCTAGGAACGTTGCTTGTGCGCCTTCCAGCAAAATGTTTTCGCCACGCTCACGAGCATCATGCAACAAGTTCACAGTGTCAGCAACATACGGCGTAAGGCGTTCTGCATATGCAACAAAAGCAGTGACAACTTCTTCCACGTCGAATGTGTCGCCACCAACATCGCTTACTTCGCGACGCGCAGCAACCGCACGTTCACGCACGCGCTGTTCGAAACTCTTGATATCGAGAACTTCGCCAACGCGAATACCAGCACGCTTGACCTTGTCAACATATGCAGGCCCGATGCCTTTTAAGGTTGTGCCGATCTTGCCGTCGCCGCGCGCTGCTTCTAATGCAGCATCCATGGCTTGGTGCCACGGGAAAATCAGATGCGCAAGGCTCGAAACTTTCAATCGAGCAGTTGAGATGCCGCGCGATTCAAGAGCGTCGATTTCCTTAAACAATGTTGGCAAGTCAACAACGACTCCATTGCCAATTACTGGGGTCACGGTGTCATAAAAAACGCCACTTGGAGTGAGCTGTAATGCGTACTTTTGATCACCGATTACGACGGTGTGGCCGGCATTGTGGCCGCCTTGATAGCGAGCAACGATCTGATGAGAAGCGGCAAGGAGGTCAATAACTTTGGCTTTGCCCTCGTCGCCCCACTGGGTACCTACAACAACAGTGACGCTCATACACGCTCCTCCTTCGGAACGTGAATTAACTCTACTTGGTAGGGGCGAAACTCATCCGCTCCCTTTCACCGCCCGCAGGTAGATTTCTCTATGTGACCGCAATCCTTCGCCGCCAGACATGGTCGACCATGACCGATGCTCAGAAGGAAGCCCTCTGCCATCGCGGACTCGACGACATCTTCGACGCTGGCCTGCGCACATCCATTGGTGCCCTTATTGAAGACGTCCGGGTTCGTGGCGACCAGGCTGTATGCGACGCGCTCCAGAAGTTCGACGGCATCACCCTGACTCCCAGCCAATTACGGGTTTCAGCGCAAGAAATTGCCGATGCTCGCATTGACCCCGCAGTCGAAAACGCCATTATCGATGCCATCTCTCACCTGCGTGCCTTCAATGAAGAACTGCGCGAGCGGTCAAGCGACTGGCAGATGGAGCTGGAAAACGGCCTCACCGCTGGCGAGAAGATCACTCCTATCTCAAGTGTTGGCTTGTTCGTTCCAAGCGGCAAAGCCAGTTATCCGTCAGTTGCATGCCAACTTGGTGTCCCTGCTGTTGTTGCTGGGGTACAAAACATCGTGCTTGTCGTGCCTCCTATTCCTGGTGGCAACGGCGAGGTTGACCCTGCAGTATTAGTGGTGTGCCGTCTTCTTGGCATCACCAACGTGTTTCGCATCAATGGTCCTGCGGGAATAGCTGCTCTCGGTTTCGGTACCGAGACTATCCCTCGCGTTCGCAAAGTCGTTGGCCCCGGCAGCCCCGCTGTCACTTTGGCTCAAGTAGAAATGCAACGCCACGGTCTTGCAACCATGATGTTGCTCGGCCCCACCGAAAGCCTCGTTGTTGCAGACCACACCGCACATGTTGGCAAAGTTGCTTCTGACCTTCTTATAGAAGCTGAACACGGCACCGACTCGTCTGTTGTGTTTGTCTCTACTTCTAAAGAACTCATTGATGCAGTTGAAGCAGAGTTGCAGATTCAACTTGCAGATCTTCCAGATGTTCGCGCGCAAGCTTGTCGTGCATCACTAGGGCCGAACGGTGGTGCTGTACTTGTGTCAACTCTGAACGAAGCGGTTGAAGTTGTCAACATGTACGCACCTGAACATTGCCAAATTGCTGTAGATGCCCAGTATGAAGAGCGTGTTGTCGATGCCATCGTCAATGCGGGCGAGATACTTATCGGACAACACACGCCATTCAGCGCAGGCAATTTCATCATTGGTGCGCCTGCCTCATTACCTACAAGTGGTTTTGCACACGTGTCTTCAGGCATCACTGTTGAAGCGTTCTTAAAGCGCACAGCAGTTGCTCGTGCAAATGAACCAGCGCTACGTCGTATGGCAGACAACATCATTGCGTTTGCAGACCATGAAGGTTTCCCTGCACACGGCAATGCAATTCGTCGCCGCTTTTCTTTGTAACTACGCAGTCTGCGGAAACGCAGAAATAAACGAAATCATGTCGGCGGCTAGTTCGGCTCCAAGGTCTTCCTGAATGAAATGACTAGCCCGGTACACCTTGTGTTCGATACCTGGTAACTGAGTACCCGGAATTCCCTCGCGATATTGCTTTCCCATTTCCATATATGTGAAAGGGCAACGGTCTCCCCAAATAGTCAACACCGGTTTAGTAAATGTGTTGAACACTTCCCACGCAGCATCACCCTTTTCGCGTTCAGGGTCATCAGCCGAAATTGGCACCAACATCGGAAAGCGACGCGCGCCGGCGGAGAACTCATGCGAGGGGAACGGGGCGTCGTATGCCGCGAGCGATTCAGGCGACAGTTTTGACAAGCACCAGCCCTGCACAATCTTCGACGGAGTTAGTTCCTTCACTTCTTGGGCATACATACGCCATGCAAGGAAATAGAACGCTGGGCCTGCCTCGACAAGTGCATGAACCTTGTCAGCGTTAATGCTGTCATCATCATTCACAGTTGCACGCCAATCCATGTTCATCATGTCCTTCATGATCTGAGGATCAAATGGTTGTTGTGCAGTAATAAACGGAACCGCTGGCCCCGAACGAGGCAGGCCCGTATTTGAAAACACAACGCGTGCAAAACGATCTGGTATTTCTGAAATAACTCGACCACCGATAAGGCCGCCCCAGTCTTGACCAAAGAAGGTTGCGTTCTGAAGATCTAGCTTCTCTACCAACTCACGGACCCAAGCAACATGGTTGCTATAGGTATAGGCAAGTTCATCTGTTGGTTTATCTGAACGGCCAAAACCAATAAGGTCGGGAACAATCACGCGGTAACCGGCACCAACTAACGGTGCCACCATCTTGTGATACAGATACCCCCACATTGGTTCGCCGTGCAACAAGAACATCGTTTCTTTTGCATCACGTGGACCAGCATCCACATATGCCATTTGCAACCCTGCACCAACTGTTACTTCATGGACAGGCCAGTCGTAGCCAACCACATTCTTAAAACAGGATTCAGGAGTACGCACCACTTCACCAACAGTGGGGACAATACGGCGTTCAGGCAAGTTCATTGCCGAAGTGTAGAAGCATCTGCCATATGGCAATTCACCATGGGATAACACATACCATTCAAAAGGTTTTTAACGGCCAGTGACCACAAGTTCGCCATCGGCAACGTCTACGGCAATGAGGCCATCGTCGCTGACGCGACCTTCCAAAATGATGATTGCTGCTCTATCTGCAATCTCACGCTGAATGAGGCGCTTCAAGGGTCGAGCACCAAACGACGCATCGAATCCACGAGTGCCGAGCCACAGCCGCGCTGCTTCAGAAACTTGTAAAACCAATCGACGCTCAGCCATGCGTTGCACCAGATGCTCAAGTTGAATACCTACGATGTGGCTGAGATCATCTTCCGTCAACGAACGGAATCGCACGATTTCATCAATACGGTTCACAAACTCAGGTCGGAAATATTCAATAGGTTCACCTGGCAGGTTGCTTGTCATGATCAAAACAACGTTGGTGAAGTCAACTGTACGACCTTGGCCGTCAGTTAAGCGACCATCATCAAGTACCTGCAACAAAATGTTGAACACTTCAGGATGTGCTTTCTCCACTTCGTCTAACAACACAACGCTGTACGGGCGGCGGCGAACAAGTTCAGTGAGTTGGCCGCCTTCGTCGTACCCGACATAACCCGGGGGCGCACCAATGAGGCGTGACACGGAATGCTTTTCCATGTACTCACCCATATCGATGCGAACCATTGCCTTGTCATCGTCAAATAAGTATTCAGCTAGTGCACGTGCTAATTCGGTTTTACCAACACCGGTTGGGCCAAGAAACATGAAAGAACCAATTGGTTTGTTCGGATCTGACAAACCTGCACGACTACGACGAATGGCGTTAGCTACTGCAGTCACTGCATCATTCTGGCCAATAACACGTTTATGTAGTTGGTCTTCAAGATGCACAAGTTTTGCCATCTCGCCTTCCAGCAATTTGCTGACGGGTACTCCGGTCCATTTTGATACCACTTCGGCAATGTCTTCAGCATCAACTTCTTCTTTCAACATTCGCTGTGTTGATTGCAGTTGATCAAGATGTTCTGTTGCATCATTGATGCGGCGCTCAAGTTCAGGGATGCGACCGTATTGAATTTCTGAGGCCTTAGTGAGGTCAGTTTCTCGTTCTACAGCAGAACGCAGAGTCTCAAGTTCTTCCTTCAATGTGCGAATTGCAGAGATTGCTGAACGTTCAGCATCCCAGTGCCCTTTCATCACGTCAGCTTCGAGCTGCAATAACGTGAGTTCCTCCACCAGAGTGGTTAAGCGATCTCGCGATGCGGAATCAGTTTCCTTTTCCAGTGCAACTTTCTCAATTTCTAATTGCAAAATACGACGTTGCACTATGTCAATCTCGGTTGGCAGCGAGTCAATCTCAATTCGCAGCTTGCTTGCTGCTTCGTCCATTAGGTCAATCGCTTTGTCTGGCAGGAATCGATTAGTGAGGTATCGGTTCGACAACACAGCTGCGCTGACTAATGCAGAGTCTTGAATTCGTACTCCGTGATGGACTTCATAGCGTTCTTTCAGACCACGCAAAATTGCGATGGTGTCAGCAACCGTTGGTTCACCGACATATACCTGTTGAAAACGCCGCTCGAGAGCTGGGTCTTTTTCGATGTATTTGCGATATTCATCAAGAGTCGTTGCGCCAATCATGCGTAGTTCTCCGCGTGCAAGCATCGGCTTGATCATGTTTCCCGCGTCCATTGCACCTTCAGCCCCACCAGCGCCAACCATTGTGTGCATCTCATCAACGAACGTAATCACTTCACCTTCGGCATCAGTGATTTCCTTAAGGACTGCTTTGAAACGCTCTTCGAATTCGCCACGGTACTTCGCACCAGCCACCAACGAACTGATGTCTAGAGAAATCAAGCGCTTCCCTTTCAGGCCTTCTGGTACATCGCCATCAGCAATTCGGCGAGCAAGTCCGTCGACAATTGCAGTCTTGCCAACACCTGGTTCGCCTATCAATACAGGGTTGTTCTTTGTACGACGAGATAACACCTGAATCACCCGACGAATTTCTTCATCACGTCCAATGACAGGGTCAATCTTTCCTTCACGTGCCCGAGCCGTGAGATCAATGCCGTATTTCTCTAAGGCTGCAAACTGAGATTCAGGATCTGGCGACGTGACGCGATGTGAACCACGTACCTCTCTCAAGGCCTGCAACATTTCTTCGCTGCCAATGCCGATGCGTTGATTCATTGCAAGGACGAGGTGCTCAACAGAGACGTAGTCGTCCTTAAGGTCTTTGCGAGCTGAGTCTGCATTTGTCAGAACATTGGCAAGTTCGCGATTCATACGTGGTTCAGCGCCACCAGTTGCGCGTGGCAGTTTGGCAACTACTTCATCGGCCTTTGATTGCACCATGCCCGGAGCAATACCCAACTTCTGTAAGAACGCAGGGACAATAGTGTCGGTTTGTCCCGCCACTGCACTGAGTACGTGATCAACCGTGACTTCGGGGTTACCGAGAGTGCGCGCAGAATCACTTGCCGCAGCAATCGCCTCTTGTGTCCGAGTAGTCCATTTCTTTGGGTCGATAGCCATGTCTGTGTTTCCTTATCGGTCGGGGTCAAAAATGCTGGGGCGCTCGCCGAAGCGGGCCATTGCTTGACGCAGCGGAACAATGTTGCTGCGACTACGCGATTCAATTTCAGTGATGGCATGCATCAGGCCTTGGCGCAGTTGTTCTACCTCGCTGCGAAGGCGCACTACTTCTGCTTCCAAGGTCATGACATGGCGAATGCCTTCCAAGTTCATGCCGGTAGCTGCAAGTTCTGTAATGCGCAAAAGTCGCGCAATGTCTGCGTCGCTGTATCTACGATTTCCACCAGTCGTACGGGCAGGCGTTAGCAAACCACGTCGCTCATAAATGCGCAATGTCTGTGGGTGCATACCTGCAAGTTCGGCCGCGACCGAAATGACATATAGAGCGCGCATCTCGTCGTGGGTCATGAAACATTGCCTGACGTACGTGGTGAAGTTAGTACTTCACTAAGTTTGTCGATTGCGGATCGCTCTTCATCAGAGAGTTTCGTTGGCACGTTTACATCAACAGTAACAATGAGGTCGCCCGTTTGCTTTGGCAATTCAATACCTTTGCCTTTCACGCGGTGACGTGAACCACTTTGTGTTCCTGCTTTCAAGCGCAATGTCACTTCGCTGCCATCAAGGGTTGGCACTGCAATCGTTGCGCCCAATACTGCTTCTGTAAATGACACAGGAACTCGGGTTAATAGGTTCAGGCCCTCACGTGAAAACAATGGATGCGGTGCAACATTGCATTCCACAAACAAGTCGCCAGCAGGACCACCGTTGCGACCAGGAGTTCCTCGGCCTTTCAAACGAATGCGTTGACCGTTATCAACACCAGCCGGAATTCGCACATTCACTTCGCGAGGCCGACGTTCAATTCCAGTTCCCCTACATGTGGAACACGGGTTTTCAATAATGATGCCGTTGCCACTACAGGAACGACACGGCTGAGAGAACGAAAACATTCCCTGATTGTCTGCAGTAGAACCACGGCCTCCACAAGCAGCGCATGTTTTTGGTGTTGTGCCTGCACGGGCACCAGAACCAGAACATGACGAGCATTGTGCATCTGCAGTGAGGTGCAACGAAGTGGTGATGCCGTGTGCCGCATCGACAAAATCAAGTGTCAGTGTGGTTTCAATGTCTTGTCCGCGTTGTGGACCTGTTGATCCGCCACCACCACGGCGCCCGCCGCCGCCGCCCCGACCAAACATTTGGCCAAGGATGTCGCCGAAACCATCGCCACCCATGTCGAAGCGAATGTTTTGTCCGCCTGCACCGCCGCCGAATCCGCCCATTGGGCCAACGCGTCGTACTTCGTCGTACTCTGCCCGTTTCTTTTCGTCACCGACAACGTCATATGCAGCTGAGATGTCTTTGAACTTCTCTTCAGCTTTTACGTTGTCAGGGTTTGCATCAGGGTGATACTGACGCGCAAGTCGCCGGTATGCCTTCGTAATGTCTTTGACAGTTGCGTCTTTCGACACGCCAAGCACTGCGTAATAGTCCTTTTCGTACCATTCGCGCTGACCGGACATGTCTTATCCCCGCACCTTCACCATGGCAGCGCGCAATACACGGCCCTTCCATTCGTATCCAGTGCGAAGCACTTCAACCACGATTGGTTCTCCGCCGTCGCCCTCTTCATGAACAACAGCTTCTGAAGTAGTTGGGTCAAACGGCTTATCCAAAAGATCAAGCGCTACAAGACCTTGCTTCTCAAGAGCCTTGAGAAGAGCCGACCAAATAGGTTCAACACCATCTGCGCCGTGCGCAAAGGCTGCTTCACATGCATCAAGTACTGGCAACATTGAATCTGCGATGCGACCGGTGGCCCGATCTACTTCGTCAGACATATTTGACGTGACGCGTTTCTTGTAATTCTCGAAATCTGCCTGCAGACGAAGAGCGATGTCCTTGAACTCGTTACGTTCTTGGACAAGCGCGTGAATGTCGTGCTCGATAAGTTCAACTATCTCAGCGTCAATGGCATCTTCTGGTTGATCAACATTGTCTTCTGACATGAATTACTGCTCATCTACAATTTCAGCATCAACGATGTCATCGTCATTTGGTGCACCCGAAGCGCCTGATGCAGATGTGCCTGCGGCTTCACTGTCGCGAGCTGCTGTTTCGTACAACTTCTGACTGAATTCCTGGCTGGCCCCCATCAGTGTTTCTGTTGCTGCCTTGATGTCATCAATATTGTTTCCGGCAATTGCGGTCTTCAGAATTCCGAGTGGGCCTTCAACAGCTGCCTTTTCTTCTTCAGTGACTTTGTCGCCCTGATCTTTCAGAACTTTTTCGGTCTGATACACAAGGGAGTCGGCATTGTTGCGCACCTCTGCTTCTTCACGACGACGCTTGTCGTCTTCAGCGTGAGACTCGGCATCCCGAATCATCTCTTCGATTTTCTCTTTGCTGAGTGACGAAGAACTTGTGATGGTCATTGACTGTTCTTTGCTTGTTGCGCGGTCCTTGGCCGATACATGCACGATTCCGTTTGCGTCGATATCGAATGTGACTTCGATTTGGGGCGTGCCGCGCGCAGCAGGTGGCAGATCAACCAAGTTGAACTTGCCAAGTGACTGGTTGTAACTAGCCATTTCGCGCTCGCCCTGGAGAACATTGATCTCTACTGATGGCTGGTTGTCATCTGCAGTAGTGAACACTTCTGTACGACGTGTTGGAATTGTTGTGTTGCGCTCGATGAGTTTTGTCATCACGCCACCCTTAGTTTCAATTCCCAAAGACAACGGTGTGACGTCGAGGAGCAAGATGTCTTTAACGTCGCCCTTCAACACTCCGGCCTGAACAGCTGCACCGATAGCAACAACCTCGTCTGGGTTAACAGACTTGTTTGGCTCTTTGCCAGTCATGTTGAACACAAGTTCTTGCACTGCTGGCATACGAGTTGAGCCACCAACCAAGATGACGTGATCGATTTGGCTCTTTGTAAGACCTGCATCTTTGATTGCCTGATCAAATGCCACGCGACAACGCTCGACAAGGTCAGCAGTCATTTCCTGGAACTTTGAACGAGTCAACGATTCATCAAGGTGCAACGGGCCTTCTGCTGTTGCAGTAATGAAGGGCAAGTTGATTTGTGTCTGTTGTGTTTGTGACAATTCGATCTTTGCTTTTTCAGCCGCTTCTTTCAAACGCTGAATTGCCATGCGGTCTTGCGCAAGATCAATACCGTGAGCGCTTTTGAACTGTTGTGTCAACCAATCAATGATGCGCTGGTCCCAGTCGTCTCCACCAAGGTGAGTGTCACCGTGTGTGCTCTTTACTTCAAACACGCCATCACCAATTTCAAGAACGGAAACGTCGAACGTTCCGCCACCAAGGTCGAATACCAAAATGGTTTCATCTTGTGTTGATTTGTCAAGGCCGTACGCAAGTGCAGCTGCAGTTGGTTCGTTGATAATGCGCAGAACATTCAGACCAGCAATGGCGCCAGCTTCTTTTGTTGCGGTGCGTTGTGCGTCGTCGAAATACGCAGGAACAGTGATGACTGCATCTGTGACTGTGTCACCGAGATAAGCCTCGGCATCACGCTTCAACTTCATCAGTGTGCGTGCGCTGATTTCCTGTGGCGTGTACTTCTTGCCATCAATATCGGCAGAGGTCCAGGTAGTTCCCATTTGGCGCTTGATGCTGCGGAATGTGCGATCAGGGTTGGTGATGGCTTGACGCTTTGCCACTTCACCAACAAGAACTTCGCCGGCCTTTGAAAAGGCAACGATTGACGGCGTGGTGCGGGCACCTTCTGAGTTGGGGATGACGACTGATTCGCCAGCCTCAAGAACTGAAACAACTGAGTTTGTGGTTCCGAGGTCGATTCCGACTGCTTTTGCCATGGGGTTATGTCTCCTGTACTTGGTTCCGACGGGACGCCGGATACGGGTGGGGTGACTTCACAATAAGGGGTCCATTGAGAGATACCAACCTTTGATATAGGAAAGTTGATACGAGGTGACTCAACATTTGTCACATGGGGGAATTACCTGTGATTCCATTCAGATTTCCCCGCCAGCATGGGCTCAGACCTACGATGAAGGTGTGCTCGGCAATCTCGTCCTCCTCCGCCATGGTCAAAGTACCTGGAATGAACTGAACCTCTTTACTGGCTGGCACGACGTGCCCCTTTCAGCCCAAGGCGAACAGGAAGCGGCGGCCGCTGGCCCCACCATGGCTGCAGCTGGCCTTGTGTTCGATGTTGCTCATACCTCTTTATTAACCCGCGCTGTCATGACCTGCCATCTAGCGCTTTCTGGCATGGGTCAGGTCTGGTTGCCGGTTGAACGTCATTGGAAATGGAACGAGCGTCACTACGGGGCATTGCAAGGTCTCGACAAGGCCGCCACTACTGCCCAACACGGCGAGGAACAAACAAAAATCTGGCGTCGCAGTTACGACGTACCGCCTCCTCCCGTTGATGTGTCCAGCCCCGAGCACCCCGTAAGTGATCCTCGGTATCGCTTGGTCAACCCTGCAGACCTGCCGGCTACCGAATGCTTAAAAGATGTGGTCGAAAGAGTCGTGCCACATTTTCACGCCACCGTTGTGCCCCAGTTGCGTGCGGGCATGAACGTGTTAGTTGCGGCACACGGCAATTCATTGCGCGCTTTGGTCATGGCGCTGGAGGACATTTCATCTGAAAACATTGCCGAATTGAACATCCCTACTGGGGTGCCCCGCCTATACAAATTGTCGGATTCCCTAGCCGTGAATGAAGTCACCTACCTCGGAGATGCCGAGAAAATCAAAGCAGCAACGGATGCTGTGGCGAACCAGGCAAAAGCCAAATAGCTCCACTGGTAAATAGGCACTTTCAATAGAAGTACACTTGGGTACATGGCAAGTACTAAATCAACCGTCGACTCCCTCCGCAACATCTCACTTTTTTCTGAGTGTTCTGCAAAAGAACTCGGACTCGTAGTTAAGAACTCCACTGAGCGTGTTCTCAAAGCAGGAACCATCATCATGGATCAGGGCCAAACAGGTCGTGAGGCATACGTCATTCTTGAAGGTTCAGCCACCATCAAGCGCAACGGCAAAAAGATCGGTACCGCAATGGCCGGCGCAGTTGTTGGCGAGTTGTCACTACTTGACAGTGGACCTCGTACAGCTGCAGTGATCGCTGATACCGATGTCACATTGCTCGTCATCTCAGAGCGTGCCCTCAAAGGCGCAATCGACAACATCCCAGCCATTTCACGCAAGTTGCTCAAGGCCCTTGCTACGCGCGTTCGTGAACTCGACCGCGCACATTACGGCTGATACTCATCGTGATCGGGTGAATTACCCGACGAATCGGACTCTGCGGACCTTCGCCCACTAGCGTTGTAACTCATATGAGCACCAACGCTGCCGCCCCCACAGAGAAGACACCTAAGCGTCTTCACCCGTACCAAATCTCCATTGCCATCGGCGTTGGCATGGGTACATTCACCTTGTTCTCGGGCATCATCCCGCAGTTCACTCATTGGCACGGAACCTCCGAAATGTCGCGTGAGGTATTCGAAGGAATTCCTGGACCACTGCAAGCTGCGTTCTACACAATTCTTCCCGCGATGATCATTTGGGGCTCATTCAAGTTTGCTGATCGCATGCGCAACTGGGAACGTGGAGCACCAGACCGCCGTCGCACTACTCCGAAAAATGCAAAGCGCCGTCTTGCTGATTACCGCGCAGGTGTCTACATGCGCACCTTGTTGCGTGATAGCGCGGCGGGCCTGATGCACTCCATGATGTATTTCGGTTTCCTTATTCTTTTGGGTGTCACCACGGTTCTTGAAGTTGACCACCAATTGCCAGAGTCATTGAAGTTCCTTCATGGTGGCGTGTACCAGGGCTATGTCTTGGTCGGTGACTTTGCTGGCCTGATGTTCACCATTGGTGTCGTCTGGGCAATTGTTCGCCGTTACGTACAACAGCCATACCGCATTCGCATTAAGACAAAGGCCGAACACGGCATCATTCTTGCGTGCATGTTGCTGATTGGTCTGTCTGGCTTTGGCGCAGAAATGTTCCGCATCGCCGTCAGCACTGCTGAAGGCAAAGACATGTCGTTTGAGAGTTGGTCATTCATTGGCTACCCATTGTCACAACTTGTAGACGGTGGATCATTGCAGTCATTGCAAAACTGGCACCAATCAATGTGGGTATTGCACGTCGTTGCATTCATCGGGTTCCTTGCATTGTTGCCACTCACAATGTTGCGCCACATCTTCACATCACCGCTGAACATGTACCTCAAAGATCGTGATCGTCCAAAGGGCGCAATGCGCGCAATGCCGAACCTCACAGAGACTTCGCTTGAGACGTTTGGTGCTTCAGTTGTTGAAGACTTCACATGGAAGCAACTTCTTGATACTGACTCATGCACCATGTGCGGTCGTTGCACCAGCGTGTGCCCTGCACATGCAACAGGAAAGCCACTTGACCCACGTGAAATCGTTTTGAAGACTGGCGAAATCATGGCAGCTACTGCAGCTCATGGTTCAGTTACTCCGCCATTGTCTGTTGACTCTGAAATCAAGATTGGTGCCAACTCATTGTTCGAGCGCATCACATCAGAAGAAGTGTGGGCATGCACCACATGTCGCGCATGTGATGAGATTTGCCCAGTCAATATTGAAATCCTCGACAAGATTCTCGACATGCGTCGTTACTTGTCGCTCATGGAAAGTAACTTCCCTGCTGAACTTGGTAACGCATACCGCGCCATGGAAAACCAAGGCAACCCATGGGGCATGAACCAGGATGACCGTGCAGATTGGGCCAAGGACCTCAACGTCGACGTTGTAGACCCGGGCGCTGCATTCAACCATGAGTACTTGTACTGGGTTGGTTGCGCCGGTTCATTCGACGACAAGAACAAGAAAGTAACGCAGGCCATGGCCAAGTTACTTGAGCGCGCAGACATTGACGTTGCAATTCTCGGACCAAGCGAAATGTGCACAGGTGACTCTGCACGTCGTTCAGGCAACGAATACTTGTTCCAGATGCTCGCACTGCCAAACATTGAAATGTTGAACGGCATGGGCGTGAAGAAGATCATCACGCAGTGCCCACATTGCTTCAACACATTGAAGAACGAATACCCACAATTGGGCGGCAACTACGAAGTTGTTCACCATAGTGAGTTCCTCGAACACCTCATTGATACAGGCAAGCTTGATATCCGTAATGCATCACTTGAAGATCGCATCACGTATCACGACTCGTGCTACCTCGGTCGTCACAACGACGTGTACATGGCTCCTCGTAAAATTGTTGGCTCTATCAAGGGCGTACAAATTGTCGAGATGCCACGCAACGGCACACAAGGAATGTGCTGTGGCGCCGGTGGTGCACGTATGTGGATGGAAGAGTCAATTGGCACCAAGGTGAACGATGAACGTGCACAAGAAGCAATCAGCACTGGTGCATCCCGTGTCGCTACTGCGTGCCCATTCTGTTACATCATGCTTGACGACGGCGTAAAGGCTGCCGGCAAGGAAGAGTCAGACGTGAAGGTTGCAGACATTGCAATTCACTTGCTTGATGCATTGGAAAACGGCGAGCGCGAACTGGCTAACCAGAACGCACCACTCGCCGGTTCAGTCGGCGAATAAGTTCTTCCCTATTTTTGGGGAACGTACGAAGACAAGAAATTACCTAGACGGCCAATGGCCTCTGTTAAATCCTTTGCCCACGGCAACGTGACAATACGTAAGTGATCTGTGCTTGGCCAGTTAAAACCTGAACCTTGCACCACTAACACATGTTCGGCACGCAAGAAATCAAGCACGAACTGGCGATCATCTTTGATGGGGTACATCTCTTGATCAATCTTCGGGAACACGTACAGTGCGCCTTTCGGTTCCACCACGCTGACACCCGGAATTGCACGTAGCGCAGTAACTGCCGCATCTCGTTGTGCAAGCAAACGTCCGCCCGGAAGCAACAAATCTTGAATGCTCTGACGACCACCCAATGCAGTTTGAATTGCATGTTGCGCTGGCACGTTGGCACACAAACGCATGTTGGTCAGCATCTGAATGCCTTCGATATAGCTAGCGGCGTGCTTGCGTGGGCCGGTGAGCATCATCCAGCCAGAGCGGAATCCAGCAAGACGATACGCCTTTGATAATCCGCTGAAGGTAAAGACAAGACAGTCAGGTGCAATGGCTGCAAACGTATGATGCACCGCATCGTCGTAGAGAACCTTGTCGTAGATTTCGTCGGCGAAAACAACGAGGTTGTGTTCAATTGCAAGGTCAGCAATTTCACGCAAGATCTTCTTGCTGTACACAGCACCTGTTGGGTTGTTTGGGTTGATAACAACAATGGCGCGAGTCTTTTTCGTAATCTTCGAACGAATATCGTCTAGATTTGGATTCCATTCATTGTCTTCATCGCACAAATAGTGCACTGGCGTTCCACCCGCAAGGCTTGTTGATGCAGTCCACAACGGGTAATCCGGCGCAGGAATCAGAACTTCATCGCCGCCATTTAGTAACGCATTCAACGACAACTGAATGAGTTCGCTGACACCGTTACCCAACCAAATGTCATCAGGGTCTGTGATGTCAATGCCTTTTGTTTGGTAATGCTGCACAACTGCAGTGCGCGCAGAACGAATACCTTGCGAATCGGAATAGCCCTGTGATTCCTGCAAGTTGCGAATGACATCAACCAGAATTTCAGGCGGTGCTTCAAAACCAAACGGCGCAGGGTTACCAATATTTAGTTTGGTAATTCGGTGTCCTTGTTCTTCAAGGCGCTTTGCTTCTTCCAGCACTGGCCCACGAATGTCGTAGAGAACGTGTTCAAGCTTGTCTGACTGCTTGATGTCGGGCTGAGTCATTACTGAAAATTCTCAAAATAACGCGACGGTGTTGGGCCGCGCTGTCCCTGATACTTCGAACCCTTTGCGCCAGAACCGTATGGCTTCTCTGCTGGCGATGTCATCTTCATGAAACTGATTTGGCCAATCTTCATACCTGGGTACAAGGTGATCGGAAGGTTGGCCACGTTTGCCAATTCCAATGTGACGTGACCATCGAAGCCAGCATCAATAAAACCTGCAGTGGAATGAATAAGTAGGCCAAGGCGACCAAGTGAGCTCTTGCCCTCAACACGTGCCACTAAGTCGTTCGGTACCGCAACGCGCTCAAGCGTGGAACCTAGGACAAATTCGCCTGGGTGCAAAATGAAGACGCCATCAAGGGGAATGTCAACCAGTTCGGTGAGGTCAGTCATGTCTTTCTTCACGTCGATGATGCCGGCTGTGTGATTACGGAACACCCGGAACAGGTTGTGCACCTTGATATCGATACTGCTTGGCTGCACGCACGCCTCATCGAAAGGCTCGATGATGATACGGCCAGCGGCCAGTTCGGTACGGAGGTCACGGTCAGACAGAATCACGAATGAAACCTTACCCAACGGGGCTCTTGACACCCCGATGAATTGTGGGTCTCCGTTGATTTGAGAGTTGGATTATTTGGTTTCTTTCCAGCGATATACGCCGAGAACTGCCTCGATTGAGACCTTGTTCCAGGCCTCGAGGTCGACTTGAGAAGGATTCATTTCGGCCATAACCCGGCCATTGAGCTGACCGATGCCCCAATATGAAAGGGCCATGGCATCAAGATCCTTCGTGACCCAGCCTTTTTCTTGGCCAAATATCATGACGCGGGCAAGGGATTCTGCGGATTCGTGATTGATCTCAATGACTGCAGCGGCAATTGCTGGGCTGGTTTGAGCTGCACCCATCACGTTCATGCGAATTGATCTGATCTCGGCACGCTGTGGTGAATAGACGGCAGCCAATATTTTGCGGACTGAGCGTTCGAAGTCCTCCCAGGTATCGGACATCAGGGCTGCTGCTTCGAATGGAACCATCATTTCTGAGTAACTGCGGCGATAGCGCTCGATTTGGGCGGCTTCCACAAGGGCTTCGCGGTTTTTAAAGAAGTGGTACACCGATGGTTCGCGAACCCCGACTGCGTTTGCAACTGAGCTGACACGGACAGACCCCTCACCACCTGAGGAGATGGCGTCGATGGTGGCATTCAACAATTTTGAGCGGGTATCTAACTCAGTCGCCATAGTGCCTAACCCTAGTAGGGAACAGCGAAGAAACTTTTTTACGTCGTGTGAAAGCTTGGTTACGGTTCCATCACAACCCAGCCCCGGCGCTGTAATTCAGCGGCCAGAACCTCGGCAGGCACGGATTTCAATGATCGTTCAGCTGCAGTGACCTTGGGTTTGATGGCCTGGGGAGTTGGGGCAACGGGGGTGGGTAGGGCATCTGCTGATTCGGCGATCTCGGCCCATTCTTGAAGTTGGGCAATGAAGGCATCGGCTTCGTCGCGAGTGAACCTGCCACCTGCTTGGCGTTGGTTGAAACCCATGGGGCCTCGGGCATCACGAAAGTCTGTATGGCCAGCAGCGTTCAAGAGTTCGAGAAGTTCTCGCGTTTGTTTTGCGGTTGCTGGTGGGCCAGCTGGTTGTCCGAATGCCATAAACGAAACAGTACTCGTGGCGTCTTTCAACGAATCAGACTGGCCAAGGCCCAGAGGCCGGCAATGGCACCTATGGCAATCATCAGGTAGCTGCGGGCTTTGGGTGCTTCGGCCAAGTCGCCTTCTGCGCGAGCCCTTGGCGGTGGTTTGATGAGGGCCATTATGTTGCCAGCCGAGAGCGCAAACCCAAGCGCCATCACGAGATAAGCAAGCAGGTTTTCTCCGAGGAACATCACTACAGATTAGGCGTGGCAGACTCTGCGCATGGGCTTTCATCACGTCGCACTCGCCACTAAAGACTTACAAGCAACACACCACTTCTATACAGAGGTGATGGGCTTTTCATTAGTGAAAACAGTTATTGGCCCGGTGCCAGGTTCCCCAGAAGGTTGGGCTCGTCACGTCTTTTACGACACCGGTTCAACGGGCATGATTGCATTTTGGGATCTACATGATGCGCAATGGGCAGACGGCTACCCCACCGACATTAATAAGTTGGCCGGGCTACCTGGATGGGTGAATCACTTTGCGTACTTTGCACCATCGCGTGAATTTCTTGATGAGCGTCGCAAGAACTGGACAGACCATGGACACATGGTGGCTGAAGTGAACCATGAGTTCTGCATCAGCATTTACACAAGTGACCCGGATGGAAACACCGTTGAGTTCTGTTACGACGTTCGCGAATTTACTGACGAAGAAAAAATAGAAGCGATGGCCTTGTTAGTTCACAAGCATCCACCAATGGATAAAGATGCCTCTGTGACTATTCACCCGCCAACAAACGTGGCGGTTGCGCACTAACTATTCCGGTTCGTCAACGAACTGGGTGTACGCCTTGTTGAACAACAAGCGCACATCACCTGTAGGGCCTGAACGATGCTTTTGCACGATGACGTCTGCATAGCCTTTGTCATTGTTACGCGCTTCAGCATTTGCTGCCTCTTCGCGATACAGAAACATAACAACGTCGGCGTCCTGCTCGAGTGCACCGGATTCACGCAAGTCGGCAAGAACAGGGCGGCGGTCAGCTCGTGTTTCAATAGTTCGACTTAATTGACTCAGCGCAACAACAGGAATTCCAAAGTCTCGAGCGAGCATTTTGAGACCACGACTAATCTCACTGACTTCCAATTGGCGGTTTTCGTTATTGCCGCCACCCATGAGCTGAAGGTAGTCAATAACAACAAGAGCAGGCGCCGCATCTGACACGGCAACACGGCGCAACTTCTGGCGAATCTGCGTCACCGTAATTTGGGATGTGTCGTCAATATAAAGAGGAATTTCTAGACGGTTGATTGCGTTCGTAATCTTGGTCCAATCGGCATCTTGTAAATTGCCGGTACGCATACGATCTGAATCAACTAGTGCTTCCGCAGACAAAATTCGCTGCGTTAATTCTGGGGCTGACATTTCTAATGAGAAGAACAACACAGGGCGGTTGGTTGTACGCGCTGCACTGACTGCCATACCCAATGCAAATGCGCTCTTACCCATAGCAGGGCGAGCACCAACAATGTTTAGGGTTCCTGGTTGTAAACCAGACAATAGTTTGTCGAGTTTTGTATATCCAGTACGAATACCCGTGACATCGGACTTTGCATCGTAACGATCTTCCAGAATTTGTGCGACTGTTCCGGTTAGTTCGTGAAGTTTTTTTAATGAGTCGACGATTTGTTCATCACCGATATCGAACACAATTTGTTCCGCTTTGTCAATTGCATTCTTGATATCGGCAGGAGCTGAATACCCAATGTCTGCAATTTCGCTTGCGCCGCGAATCAGACGACGAAGCGTTGATGTATCGCGCACAATGCGGATGTAGCGGCCCGCGCTACTGATTGATGGAGTTGCGTTCTGCAGTTCCAGCAGGAAGTTCAGTCCGCCCAATTCGTCGATGAGATTGTGACGACGCAATTCATCGGCAACAGTGACAACGTCAACAGCGTCAGCAGCTTGCGACAATACTTTGATTGCTGCAAATACATGACCGTGTGCTGGCTTGTAAAAATCTTCCGGCACAAGTTGCTGTTCAATAGCCAAACCAATTGGTTCTTCATTGAGCAACATGGCTCCGAGCAACGAAGCTTCTGCATCTAAGTTGTGCGGCGGTACGCGACTATCCGTACGAGTAGTACGTGGTGCTGAGGACCGTTCAGGCCTGTCGGAAAAGTCGCTCATAGAGATCCTCTACCTTGCCTGTAAATGCCTGTGGATTGCTAGTGGATAACCCTGCGAAATCACTGTGGATAGCGCTGGGGACAAAGCCCGACAACTGTGGATAACAAGTGTGTAAGCAGCGCTGGCTATCAGCCGGCAACCACTGACAATTTCACTGTGCACTCGACATCAGCGTGCAAGCGGACAATTGCCGTGTGTGCACCTGTTGTACGAATTGGCTGAGCCACCACTTTTTTGCGATCAAGGATGACGCCAGATTGTGCAGCGAGTGCAGCAACGATGTCAGCAGTGGTTACTGAACCGAACAAACGGCCTTCGTTTCCAGCTTTTGCCTTGACAGTAAATGAGCGAGCCATGAGCGTTTCAGCAACAGTGTGAGCAGATGCTCGGTCTGATGCTTCACGAAGGTCACGTGCACGACGCATTGATGTCGCTTGCTGTACTGCGCCGTCGGTTGCTACAAGAGCAAGTCCGCGTGGCAACAAGTAGTTACGAGCATGGCCATCAGCAACAGCGATGATGTCGCCGCGGCAGCCGACTCCGGCTATGTCTTGACGAAGAATGACTTTCATGATTATGCCTCTACTTCGGCTTCAACTGCAGCAGTTTCTTCTGCGACAGCTTCGGTTGAATCTGTTGAATCATCTTCGTCCTCACGAGGCACGAATGATGAACTTGTTGGCTGCTCGTCGAGTTCCAAGTTTGCTTCGTCTTCACGGCCTTCTTTACCTGGGCGAGGTGCACGGGTGCTGACGGTGCGCTTTGTGTATGGCAACAATGCCATTTCGCGAGCGTTCTTGATTGCCGTTGCGAGGTCGCGCTGTTGCTGCACGTTTGTGCCGCTCATGCGCTGTCCACGGATTTTCGAACGATCTGACATGAAGCGCTGAAGGAGGCTTACGTCTTTGTAATCGATGAAAACAACTTTTTCGATGGCCAATGGGTTGGCCTTCTTTTTGAACTTGCGGTTTGCCTCACGGGCGTTACGAATTTTGTTCGTTTTACTTGTCATGGTGTGATCCTTGTATCAGGGAAGGTGTGAAGGGTAGAAAATGGAAAGCCTAGAAAGGCTCTTCGTCAGATGGGAAGTAGTCGCCACCGCCGGCGTTGCCGCCTGCTGGTTGTGAACCACCACGTGCACCGCCGCCAGCGTTGCCGCCACCTTCGGCACGAGGTGTGCGCTCGACAGATGCGGTTGCCCAGCGAAGGCTTGGCCCAATTTCATCTGCGTTGACTTCAATCGCGGTGCGCTTTTCGCCTTCGCGGTTTTGGTATTCGCGCTGCTCGAGGCGACCAGAGACGATGATTCGCATTCCCTTGGTGAAGGTTGCTGCGGCGTTCTCGCCCAGTTGGCCCCATGCAACGATGTTGAAGTACGAGGTTTGTTCTTGCCATTCACCGTTGACTTGGTAGCGGCGACCAACGGCGATGCCGAATGATGCGACGCCCTTGCCGCCTGTAGTGAAACGAAGTTCTGGATCGCGGGTGAGGTTCCCTACGAGTGTGATTGTGTTGTCGGCCATGGTGATGGTTCCTTCCTAAAGATGAAGAGAGCGCTGTGCTCGATAAGGACGGCTTACGCCGCCGAGATCATTCCGCGACGAGCTGCCTCGTCGTCTGGAAGTCGGAGCAATTTATGACGCAGGACGTCATCGGAAAGGCGGAATCCGCGCTCGACTTCATCGAGTGCGCCACCTTCAGCAGAGAGGTTGAAAATGGCGTAGTAGCCATCATCTTGTTTCATGATCGGATAAGCCAAGCGACGCTTGCCCCACCAATCGGGATTGCCGTGGATTTGACCACCAACACCTGCCACTGAGGCAGAGATGGTTTTAATCCATGCATGGGCTGCGCTCTCGTCGAGCTTCCCGCTAATAATGACCATGAGTTCGTATGCACGCATTGCGTGTGACCTCCCTTCGGACCCGAGTACGATCCCGGGGCCCCCGAGGGGGCAGGGTGAATAAGTGACTTGCGTAGCGTACCTGATGAGATTCACCCTCCCACAGGGGTGTTTCACTGAAGTCCAGCCTGTGTCCATTACCCCTGATGTGGACCAGGAATGGCAGTTTTTGGCAGAATTTCAGCCTTTTGCAGCTGTCCGAGGCCTTTTCGGTACCGCAATTGGCAGAACCCGTAATAGATGGTGCCACCGACATTGCGGGCAGGCTTCCACTACATAGGCGGTGTATTCGTGGCCGGTGCGCTGCAATTTCACAATGTCACTGCGGTCGGTGACGCACTTGCCGTTCTTTGGCAGGCCGTGTCCAAATACATAGGTCACGAGAGCCACGTTGACTTCTTCGCAAATGGGGCACATGGTCTTTGATGGTTCACCAATGTTGCGAGCAGCGCGAATGAGTTCGGGGTGCGCATCACACACAGAGTCCTTACTGACACGACCGCGTTTCACCTCATTAATAAGGGAGCGACGGGACAGTTGGTGATCAATAACTCCGGTACCACCGCGCAACATGTCAACTGAGAAACCCATGCCTCCATAAGTTAGTCATAAGATGCCTGTCATGTCAGATGCTGGTTCCACTGTTACCGATGGCCGCTCTATCTCCTTTGGTTCCACCGTCCACAACGAAAGCGAACTGCGCGTGTGCGGAGATCTTCGCGGCAAACGAGTGCTGGAACTTGGACTTTTTGGCACCGTACCGAATTGCGTGGCCATGGCCACCCAAGGTGCCCGAAGCATCGCCATCGACCCGTCGAGCGAGGCAATTTCCCGGGCTCGGGTAGCTGCCAGCAATTCAGAAGTAGTGGTCGAATTCCATGAAGGCGATCTTGCTGACCTCGGATTTCTCATGAACGCAGTCATCGACCTTGCGGTCTGTGTGCATCAGATCAATTCCGAAACTGACATTGCCCGCCTGTTTCGCCAAGTACACCGCGTTTTGCGCCCAGAAGCCGGATTGGTTTTTGCAGTTACTCACCCGATGTCTGCGGTGTTTGACAACAATGACCCCACAGCTCGACGTCAATACGGTTCCACCACGCCGACAATTGGCGAATTAACAATGGCGTTGCAACGCGCAAACTTTTCTATTGACGTGATGCACGAACTAACGCCATTGCATCAGCCTCGTGCAGTTGCGCCGTCAACACTTGTTGTACGTGCGCGCAAGCTTGGTTCGTAGTTAGCGATTCTCCGCGCGTCGAGTGCGTTTCAGTTTCGACACATCATCAGCGTTGGTTGCCCACCATTCGCGTAAGCGAGCCACGATTACTTCTTCGCCAAGAATTCCTTCTTCCAAGCGAATATCCATAAGGAATTCGAGTGCAGCACCAATCGCAGGACCAGCTGGAACGCCAAGTAATTCCATTACATGTTGTCCGTCAATTTCTGGGCGTAGTGATGCAAGCTCTTCGCGCGCAGCAACTTCTGCAATGCGTGCTTCCATTTCGTCCATACGCCGCGAAAGAATTTTTGCTTTCTTTTCGTTGCGTGTTGTGCAGTCACAGCGCACCAACACATTGAGCTCGCCTAAATATTCACCAGCGTCGCGCACATAACGACGCACAGCGCTATCGGTCCAGCCCATTTGATACGTGTGAAAACGGCCGCTAATTGCTACTAATTCGGATACTGCTTCAATATCGGCATTCGGGTACTTCATTGCCTTCATGCGTTCACGCGTCATACGTGCACCGACAACTTCGTGATGATGGAAGGTAACGCCCTTGCCTTCTTTGAAACCACGTGTGCGTGGTTTACCAATGTCGTGATACAACGCTGCAAGGCGAGTGATGCGAAAATCGAATTCACGAGTCGGATCAAGTTGCACGTTCTCAACAACTGCAAGCGTGTGCGTCAATACGTCTTTGTGCCTATGAATAGGGTCTTGTTCAAGGCGCATCAGTTTCATTTCTGGAAGGAAATGATCAACAAGGCCAGTATCAACTAAGAACCACAAACCAAATGTTGGTCGCTTCGTTGTCATCAACCTGTCGAATTCAATACGCACTCGCTCGGCGGACACGATGGTGAGACGATCCGCCATTGAAGTTACTGCCGCTGTGATTGATGGGTCTGGCGCAACTTCTAACTGCGAAATGAATCGGGCTGCGCGCAACATGCGCAATGGGTCGTCGCTAAATGACTCTTCTGCTGACAAAGGAGTACGCAACACGCGGGCCATGAGGTCTGCAAGACCACCAAACGGATCAACAAGTTCAGGAGTGTCTGTCGTTAGTTCCAATGCCATTGCATTGATGGTGAAGTCACGACGAGATAAATCAGTTTCAATGTCAGTTGCAAATTGCACTTCAGGTTTACGTGAATCAGGCGAATAGGCCTCTGCGCGATGGGTGGTGATTTCGTAGGTGCGTTCACCAATCTTCAAGCCAATGGTGCCGAAACGCTCACCCTGGGTCCACAGAGCGTCCGCGATTGGGCTCACTATTTTCTTGATCTGGTCGGGGGTCGCCGTCGTCGTTGCGTCGAAGTCAATCAGGCTGAGGTCTGTGCCGGCATCGGATTCGCCAATGAACAGATCGCGCACACTTCCTCCGACCAGAAAGAGCCGGTGGCCCGCTTCACGAAAGAGGGCAGCAAGGGGCTCCATCTCCTGAAGAATTGGGGCAAAGCGCGGCGGAAACATAACAAATGAAGGCTAGGCACCCGAGCGCCCGAACAGGTGGTACCCGCTGTTTCTGCCAGTTTTCGGCATCGCGGGGACCAGTCGCACTACGGTCATGGGGTGAGTTTGGTCGAGCAACGTTCCCGAGCAGGGGTCATTTGGTCAGGCGCCACCACTGCCCGGGCCCGGCCGTGGCCAGAGGTGCCGACCCGAGCTGTCCTACTAATAGGTGGCTCACACAGCCCGACCGTGCAGTTACCTGACACCCCAATTTTGCAGTCGTGGGTCGACACCTTGTCTCGCTGGGGCTACGACAGTGTTCGCACTTCCCCCCTTGCCCCCATTGCAGCAACCGCTCTTTCGGCGGTTGGTTTCAACACTTCGCAAAAGCTGACTTTGTTGGAACGACTTCATTCAGAGCCAGTCGTCGTCACCCAGCCGTTGCGTTCCGCTCGTCCACGTTTTCCCATGTCCCGTATGCCTGCCCCATCAGTGGTTGAGGCCATTCTTCGCATTGATCGCGCAGCCTTCGGCGACGAGTGGATGATGGATCAGCAGACATTTCGCGAAGCACTTCATGCCACACAACGGGCTCGCATATTTGTTTCCCACGACGACGGCGAATTGACTGGTTTTGTCATCGCCGGCGTCACGGACTCATACGGGTTCATCCAGCGACTCGCAGTTCACCCCGATTTTCAACGCCACGGAGTTGCCGGTTCTTTGGTGCAGAATTCATTGTCATGGATTCACTCACGCGACTGCCGGTCAACAGTTGTGAACACTGAGGTCTCGAACGACGCCGCACTATCCATTTATGAAAAAAATGGATTTGTACCCCTTGACTACAACCTTTTGGTGATGGAACGGCAGTTATCTGTATGAGATTCTTGCGATTTTTTGCGGTATGCCTTATTGCACTTGGCATTGCGTCGCCCGTGACTCACGTACAGGCAGGCACCCACACAACGGCACTGGGAATACCCGAATTGAAGATTGTTTCTCAACCATTCAATGTTCTCACCACAGTTAATTCACGCTTTGTTCTGTCACCCGACCTCGAGACCTTCGTTGCCGCAGATGATCGGCTTGAATTTCTTCTTCATCGTCGCGTTGCATCACGCGATTCGTTTCGTTCTATCGCCGACGGTGATGTCATCCCAGGCGTGACTGACTCAATCAGTTTTCGCCTGTCGCGCATTACTCGTGATGATGAAGGCCACCTCGTCGCAGTTGTCCCCATCAGCACCAGTGACAAACCAGGCGCAGCGTTGTCAATTCCATTTGAGGGCGTGTACCCACTCACTATTCGTATCGTTGATTCACAAACGGGTGATGTTGTTACGTCAGTAATGACATTCTTGAATCGTCGCGACCCGAAACTTGAAACTCCAGTTGTTCCGTTCAGTACAGTCGTTTCACTCACTAGCCCTCCATCGTTGGAGCCAAATGGTCCATCGATCGTCACTGACAATGCACGCGATGCAATTACACGCCTTATTGATTTTCTCTCTACGTTTCGTTACAACGTCACCATCTCTATTCAGCCTGAAATCATTGCTGCATTTGCCAATTCAACGGTGCCGGGGGACGTTGAACTCTTTACAAGATTACGAGATCTCTTACGAGATCGAACAATAGTGAACACCACATTCGCACCGTCTAATCCTTCACTTTTTGCCGCAATGAATTTGTCGTCGGAATTTGCTGCGCAATTGAAATTTGGAGAAAAGATACTGAATCGACTTCTGCCCGGAGTCACGATTCAACGTCAGACATGGGTTGCGGCTGACAATATCGATGCCCCAGCAATGTCAGTGTTGAAGTCTGCCGGCATCACATCAATTATCTTGCTGCCTTCTGCACAGACTTTGGTAACGAGCGAACGGTCATTATCGCTGCTTGGTCGCGCGACAAGAACTGGCAACGAAATGATTTCCGTGGTCAGTCCATTGAATGGTGCAGCGCAATTGAAGCACACGCAACCAGAAGGCTCACAGCGTCTTGCATACAAAATTGCTGCTGAGCTTTTAGTGGAACGAGATGATTTGCTAGCCCAAGAAAACGCTCCGACCGAAATCAAGATGGGTGTCGTTGCTCCATTTAACGATGTTGCGGAGTCTGGCGCAGCCGTCACCGCAACACGAGTTTTGTCTCAATCAAGTGGTTTTTCTATGAATGACTTTGGTGGCACATTTGTTGTCAACCCAATCACCCCAGCAGTCGCCTTCGCACCAAACAGCACGTCTTTTGATATCAGCAGAGCCTCAAGTATTCGTGCAACCCGCAGGGACCTAGACGCAACCGTGTCCATGCTCGGTCCAGATGATGTCCGCCGTGAGACTTGGCCCTCTCTCTTTTCGCTCGGTACCTCCACCATCACGTCCTTCCCTGGCGCCTACATCACTTCCTTGCGTACAACCATGCGTGCAACACGTGACGCAGTCACTGTTACCACTCCAAAGTCAGTCACGCTCTCTAGCCGCACTGGAGCGATTCGTATCCAAGTGCGCAATGACTCTGACCAAGACCTCACGGTGCGAGTGCGCTTGACTAGTGCCAAATTGACTCTGACTGATCCAAGCCGAGTCGTTGTGCTCACAAAAGGCGGCACCACGGAACTCAATGTGACAGCCACAACTCGCGCAAGCGGTGAGATCCCCATCTCGATCTGGGTGTCGACGCCAGAAGGAAGCCTGTCCGTCGTCGACCCCATCACTATCTCTGCCAATGTCAATGCCATAGCTGCGTACGGACAATTTGTGAGCCTGATTCTCCTACTTTTGCTGTTTGCATGGTGGTGGTCGAACCGTCGGTCAGCACGACGCGAACGGCTGAACACGACTACGGTTTAATTCATGACCGTACGTATCGTGACCGACTCTTCCTGCGACCTTCCACAAGCCATGGCTGACGCTCTGGGAATTCGCATTGTTCCTCTCAGTGTTCGTTTCGGCGACACCGAATACATCGACCGCACCACCATCACCGCAACCGAGTTCTGGTCAAAGTGTGCGGCGTCTGCCACATTGCCTGAAACCGCAGCCCCCTCGCCTGGTTCCTTCGAGGAAACCTACAGAAGTCTTGCTGCAGAAGGCGCAACCGCCATCGTTGTGGTCGCGCTCTCCTCCGATTTGTCGGCCACAATGCAGAGCGCCGAGCTTGCTGCTCGCGCCGTTGCCCCTGGAATCGATGTTCGTATCGTCGATAGTCGCAATGCCTCAATGGGCCTCGGACTCACCGTTCTCGCCTGTGCCGAACTAGCAAAGACCGGCGCATCTGCCGACGAAGTAGTTGCGCGTGCACAATCAGTCATTCCTCGCACCCGCGTGTTTGCAGCTCTCGACACTCTCGACAACTTGAAAAAGGGTGGTCGAATCGGTGGTGCGAAGGCCATGCTCGCAACCGTGATGTCAATCAAGCCATTGATCTCAATTACGAATGGTCTTGTTGAAGAAGCTGGGAAACAGCGCACACGATCAAAAGCACTTGCTCACCTCGTTGACATTTTGCGCAACCAAGAAGTTCCCATTGAGCGACTCGCCGTTCTGAATGCACAATGTGCGGACATCGATTCGTTTATTGCAATGGTGAAAGAGGTCTACACCGGCGAAATTATTGTCGGTGACATCGGTGCAGTTATCGGTACTCACGCCGGTCAGGGAACTATCGGAATCGTTTTTCTCCTTTCTGCATAAGGGGTATACCCCGCTTAGGGGGTGTTTCAGAAGTAGCGTTTGTTCCCAGTAATGGCTGCAGCACGACACTCCGATGACCTCATAGGTAATAGGTACCGTCTTGAGAGCACGATTGCTTCTGGTGGCATGGCTGATGTGTGGCGTGCAACTGACTTGCATCTTGGTCGATTAGTCGCTGTAAAACTCTTACGCGCAAGTGTTATGGATGATCCAATCGTCACCGAGCGATTTCGTCGCGAAGCTCGCGCTCTTGCACGACTCACTCATCCAAACATTGTTCCGGTGTATGACTGCGTCGAAGAAAATGGTCAAGTTGCATTAATCATGCGACTCATCGAAGGTAAGTCGTTGCGCGAATTACTCGATGAAGCAAATGACTCAGACCAAGCGGGAATGCTCAGCGTTCATCTCACTGTGCACATTGGTCGCGCAATTGCAGCTGCACTTGCTAAAGCGCACGCAGAAAATATCGTGCACCGCGACATCAAGCCAGGCAACATTCTCATCATGCAACAAGGCGAGGTGTTGCTGACAGATTTTGGTATTGCCAAGCCATTAAAGAGTTCAAAAGAAGATGGAACAGACCTCACGCGTGTTGACATCATGATGGGAACTGCAAAGTATTTGTCTCCTGAACAAGTGCAAGGCCGTGATCTTGATGGTCGCGCAGACATGTATTCACTGGGGCTCGTTTTGTACGAATGCCTAGCAGGACATGCTCCTTTTAAGGAAGATAACGATCAAGCAACTGCAGTCGCTCGTCTGCAGCGCGACCCCACTCCGCTCACCGGAATTCGCTCTGATGTACCAAGCAATGTCATTGCAGTAATCAACAAGATGTTGCGCCGCAAACCTGAGCATCGTTACGACGATTGCAATGAAGTAGCACAAGCTCTTGAATTTGCCATTAAGAATGTGCATGATGCGATGACGCCAGTCGGTGGTCTCTCACCTGCAGGCAGTGCGCCAACAACTTCGCGATCACGTCCAGATCTCAATGATCCGTTGATGCCAAAAAAGCAACCGCGTCAATTTTCGGTAGTAGAAAATGACGACACACCACAAAAGCCTGTTGCGAAGCGAGACATAACACCGCGCGGAATTGTACGCACAGATAAGTCATTGCCTCCCTCGCAACAAACGTCTACAAAGCGCAAGTACATTCCCATTGCATTGCTGCTTGTTGCTGCATTAGTGATGTCGGTGATGTTGTGGCGTGGATTACAAAACACAAAATCGGTTCCTGGCGGTGTTGCGCCTGTCGTTGTGAATGACATTGTCGTTGGTCCCGTGTCGGTAGTGGGCCTACGAAGTTATGACCCCAATGGTGACGATGGGCAAGAGAACGAAGCCATGATTCCTAACCTCACTGACAACAATCCGGCCACTTCATGGACCACCGTGTGTTACGGAAACCAATACTTCGGCTCTAAAGGTGGGGTCGGAGTGGTCGTGCAGTTATCTGGCATCGGTATTGGCTCTTTGGCCGCAACATTCGCAACTGCCCCGTGGAATGCCGATGTCTTTGTGTCAACAAGTGAAGCAATTCCCACCACGCTTGACGGTTGGGGCCCTCGCGTTGCAGATTCAAATGGCCCTGCGCCAGGTGCTGCAACGTTCCCGGTCGCCACACCGGCTCGAAATGTCTTGCTATTGATGCGCGAAGCCGGGCGGAGCACCTCGTGCAGCAACAGCAATCCCTATAAGGGCATGCTGTCTGACCTTTCGTTCACATCAGGGAAATAGCGCACTCAATCAACTAACTAGTCTGTTGTCATCACAGATATTGATGATTCCATTCTCGTTCGTCGTGCCAAGCGTGGCGACCAAAGCGCCGTTGATGCCCTGTTACGTGTTCACTACGACACCGTGCGGGCTGTCTGTCACCGCATTGTCATCAATAAGTCAGACGCTGAAGATGCCACCCAAATGGCTCTGATGTCCATTGTTCGCGCACTTCCCTCGTTCGATGGTCGCTCAAAGTTTTCAACCTGGGTCTATCGCATTGCCACAAACGCGGCCCTTGATGAAGTGCGCCGCATCAAACGTCGTCCTCTTCCTACAGATAAGGAGTCGGTCTACGACTCGCCCGCTGGCGACCGAACCGGTGCCGTTGATGCCCAAATGGATGTTTCGGGTGCCTTATCCCATTTGCCAGAGGAATATCGCACCGCCATTGTTCTTCGCCACGTTGCCGATCTTGATTACGAAGAGATTGCCGCCATTCAAGGGGTGCCGGTCGGAACTGTTCGGTCTCGCCTTGCCCGTGGTCGCGCCCAATTAGCCGAAATTCTGGGGAACCAAAATGCGTCGTCAGATCGTCAGACAATGACCACCACTGCGCCGCCCGAAGGGAGTGCCCCATGAACGATGATGAACTAGACCCAGAGGTTATGGCCGCCCTTCGTGATATTGCCCCGGCATCTGGTGCCTTACGCGACAAGCACATCGCCGCTGCCCTTGCCGAAATATCAGCAGCCGGGGCTCGGTCTCGCACTAAATGGCTTAGTGCGGCAGCTGCAGTTCTCGTCCTGCTTGTTGGTGGCAATGCTCTCTACGCATCACTTTCCCCGTCCACTGACTCGAACGTGACCCCGAGAAATGGCATAGTCACCACCACAGTTCCGGTCAAAGGTTCTGTGTGTGGCGCAGATCTGGCTGACTACACATTCGTTGGTGCCTATTCGACAGCCGGGTCCGTGCGAGAAGTATGGAGCTCCAAACAAGACCTCACAGTTGTTGACCAAACCTCGTGTACCCAACTCGACACATTCACGCACCCCGCCGCAGTTGCGAGCGACAAGATATGTGAGGGTTTTTTCACGTCCTTTGCGCCCGAAGGTGTTCAGTGGGTGGGTACCTACTCAGTCGCGAGCGCAGAATTCGTGCTTGTCGCAACGCCAAGTGAACTACAGATCCGCGACGGCTCATGTGCTGTTATTGCCAGTTATCCACTTCCTCTACAGCCGTAAGCCCATTGCCCCACTTGGTGTCGCCGTTAGGCTGAACCTATGGTGTCAAACCCTCTGACCGATCCTGAATGGGCGGACCGCTCTGTCGATTTCATCGACCGCGTCGTCAGCACCATTCGCCGGTACACCACGCAACCACTCGTCACCACGGCCCGAGGCATTGTCTTTGGCTTGCTTGGTGCCTTCGGTGTCGTGGCAATGGTGGTCTTGTTCGTTGTGGGTCTTACCCGCGGACTGCAAGCAGCACTTGATGCCGTCGTAAACCACGAAGCAGCCGTGTGGATTTCATATTTCATCCTGGCCGCAATCTTTGGGCTTCTCGGAGCCCTACTGATGCGCCGCCGTTACACAGAAGAAGACAAATAAATGAGCAACGTTCGTAACACCATCATCATTGGCTCTGGCCCTGCCGGACTCACTGCAGCTATATACACAGCGCGTGCCTCACTTGAGCCACTCGTCATTGAAGGTGAACCAAGTTCCAGCAGCGATCAGCCTGGCGGTCAACTCATGTTGACAACCGAGGTTGAAAACTTCCCGGGCTTTCCTGAAGGCATCATGGGACCAGAACTCATGATGAATTTCCGCTCACAAGCAGAACGCTTTGGTGCAGAGTTCATTACTGAAAAAGTAACCAAGGTTGACTTCTCGTCTCGCCCATTCAAAGTGTGGATTCGCGACACTGAATACAGTGCGAACTCAATCATTGTTGCAACAGGTGCACAGTCATTAATGCTTGATTTACCTAAGGAAACCGAGCTTATTGGGCATGGTGTCTCCACCTGTGCAACATGCGACGGGTTCTTCTTTCGCGGTCAAGAAATTGTCGTTGTCGGTGGCGGTGACTCTGCAGTTGAAGAAGCAACGTTCCTTACAAAGTTCGCATCAAAGGTGCACCTCATTGTTCGTCGTGATGCATTGCGCGCATCTCGCATCATGCAAGACCGTGCAATCTCTAACGAGAAGATTGAAATTCACTGGAACTCGAAAGTGTCTGAACTGCACGGTGAACAATCACTCTCTGGTGTCACTCTTACCGACACAGTCACTGGTGCAACTAGCCCACTTGCTGTTACTGGCTTGTTCATTGCTATTGGCCACAAACCAAACACAGCAATTTTCCAGAACGTGTTGAACATGGAAGATTCCGGTTACCTGCTAACACGTGATGGTTCTACATACACAGACATCGAAGGCATCTTTGCCTGTGGTGATGTGCAAGATCACACCTATCGCCAAGCAATCACCGCTGCTGGTTCAGGCTGCATGGCAGCTCTTGATTGCGAGCGCTGGCTCGAACACCAGCACTAGTCATGACTACGCGCATCGGAGTCGTTTCGGTTTCAGACCGTGCCTCTTCCGGCGTGTACGAAGATAAAGGTGCTCCTGCGATCCATCAGTTCCTCACGGGTTGCATCACCTCTCCTATTGAATTCGTCAATCGCTTGATCCCAGACGAACTCGACACCATCTCGTCAACACTGATTGATCTGATCGATGTGGAGAATTGCGCATTGGTCATCACTACGGGCGGTACTGGTCCATCGCCCCGCGACGTAACGCCAGAAGCAACCGAAGCGGTATGCACCAAGATGCTCCCGGGATTCGGTGAAGCAATGCGGGCGGTGTCTATTGGTCTAATCCCCACCGCCATCTTGTCCCGTCAAACAGCAGGCATTCGTGGTTCGGCTCTCATCATCACCTTGCCAGGCAAACCCACTGCTATTGCGGAATGCCTCGGTGCAGTCATCGCCGCAGTCCCCGATTGTTTAAGCGTGATTGGCGCACCTTCCATCGAGTTGATACCCGCCATTGGCACGTATCGCCCTCACTAAACATTGCGGCAGTAACATAGGCAATGACGAGAGGTTTGGCTATGGCTATCACACTTACAAGTGCCACATTTGATGAGGTAATCAACAGTTCAGATACACCGATTTTGGTTGACTTTTGGGCCGAATGGTGCGGACCGTGCAAGCAAATTGCGCCCATCCTCGATCAAATCGGTGCAGAGATGCCAACCCAAATCACCATTGCAAAGCTCAATGTTGATGACTATGGCGACATTGCTGGTCGATTCAATGTCATGAGCATTCCCACCATGTTGTTGTTCGACAAGGGCGAGATCAAAACCAAAATTGTTGGTGCGATGCCAAAGGGTCGCATGCTCGAGGAGCTTTCCAAATTTCTTCCGGCTTCCCAATAGGTCCAGGGCACCGCGGTCCAGCGGTGCATGATCTACAACGTCGACTCTCGGCTGCAGGTTTTCTTGCTCCAGGCTCAGCTGAAGATTTCAACTTCTGTGCGCGCACACACAGTGCTGTTCTAGCATTTCAAGATTCATACGGTCTTGCGGCTACCGGTGAATGCGATGAGCAAACGTGGTCGGCATTAATTGAAACGTCGTGGACTCTGGGAGAACGTTTGTTGTTTCTTCGCACACCCAACATTCGTGGGGATGATGTTGCCGAATTACAAACACAACTGAACCGTCTTGGTTTTAACTGTGGACGTGTTGATGGCATCTACGGCCAGAAAGCAGTGGATGCCGTTTCAGAGTTTCAGCGCAATATGGGCATCGCTGCAAATGGCGTCTGTAGCCCTGAATTCATTGACTTTTTGAAGCAGATGGGTTCGCAATCTGGAGCAGGTCCTGGTGTTGCTGCAGTACGAGAATCAATTGATTTAGGCAACACCGATGCACGCGATGATGCGCGACTAGTTGTTGGTTATTTCATTGGTGGTGCACAACTTGCGCATGCAATTCTTCGTCGCGCAAAACAAACTCACCCTCTAGCTACATCTGTTGATGCAGATGCATCGTCACAAGCGCAAGCTGCAAATCAATTTGTTGCAGATGCGTACATCGGTTGTGAAGTATCAAACGATGATGGATGCATTGTTTACTTCTATGAAGTACCAACGTTTGTCAGTGTCGGCGGACGCAACCTTGCGTTACGTGTTGCCGCTGCAATTTCATCACGTGTGCCTGAATTGTCTGTTCGGGCCATTGGAATTCGTCATCCGGTTCTTCGTGAAACGCGAATGCCGGCAATTTTGTGTTCCATGGGCCCAGTTGACATGGTGGCCTTGACCACAAGCTCCCTTGCTTTGGCTATTACGGATGCTTTTGATGCCTGGCGCGAAGATCCACTGCACGAGATCTAGTTATCCACAGGCAATCCACAGCTGTGCGTATCTCTAAAGTCTCTACCCACAGTTGAGGGTGATAGCGGTGTGGATAACTACACCGTTGGTATTTGAAACCAGAACCGGCTGATTAATCAGTCATATGGCGATAAATACGCTCAAGGTCAATCAGATCTGCGAACTCAATGCTGATCCGTCCTCGTTTGCCCGCCATTGACACGCTGACTTTCGTATCAAGGAATTCAGCCAGGAGGTTTTCCAGTTCCAGTAAGCCAGCTGGACGCAACGTAGTGGTTCCCCCACTTGTTGCTGGCTTTGGCTTATCGACACCGGGAACTCCGTTTTTCACTGCGTCTTCAGTGGCTCGCACTGACCAGCCATCCTTCACAGCCAGTGCTGCGAGTTCTTCCATCACAGAACTTGAACTGCTCGCCAATAATGCTCTGGCGTGACCCGCTGTTAGTCGACCATCTGCCAAATACCCCTGCACGGCAGCAGGCAGTGACAACAAGCGCAATGCGTTGGTGATTGCAGCACGGCTCTTGCCCACACGTTTCGCAATCTGCTCGTGCGTCATTGAAAAATCTTCAGAAAGTTGCTGGTAGGCAGACGCTTCTTCGAGCGCCGTGAGATCTTGGCGATGAAGGTTCTCAACTAACGCTTGTTCTACTGAGCCCAGTTCATTGATCTCGCGAACCACGACCGGGACAACAGACAGTTTTGCCTTCTGTGCTGCGCGCCAACGACGCTCGCCCGCAATCAACTGGAACTTGCCCGGTGACTTCTCACGAACAAGCAATGGCTGCAAGATGCCAATTTCCTTAATCGACTTTGCCAAATCACTCAATGATTCCTCATCGAAATGAACACGCGGCTGATGTGGGTTCGGCTCGATAGATGATGTGGGCACATCACGCAATGCAGACTCCGGCAATTCTTCACGCGGTGCTGCAGGCTTCGCGGCTGACGCGGGCGCAGTTGTAGCGGGCGCTGGAGCGTCTTCCCTAGTTGTGGGGATGAGAGTCGAAAGACCCTTACCTAGCTTTCGGCGTTCGACCATGGCTTAACTCCTTTGCTACGTCGCGGTATGCCTTTGCACCTTTTGAGGTGCTGGCGTGCTTCAAGACCGACCGTTCCATTGATGGAGCTTCGGCCAACTTCACGTTGTACGGAATTGAACTGCGAAAGACTTTGGTGCCGTATGCAGAACGCAATTCCGCTTCGACTTCTGATGACAGCTTTTTGCTGCCCTCAGACATAGTCAATAAATAATGGGCTATTTCAAGAGTTGGATTCAGCGCCTGTTGCACTTGCTTCACCACTTCACTGAGATCACGAAGGCCTTCAAGAGCAAAGTACTGGCATTGCACAGGGGCCAAAATGGCATCAGCGGCCATAAAGGCATTCACTGTGAGACGACCAAGCGTGGGCGGGCAGTCAAGCAACATATAATCCCAGTCATCCCGGCAGGCATCAATGGCGTCTTTCAAACGCGGCTGGGGAAACATCTCTGCCACAAGTTGGGCTTCAACTTCTGCTAGTGCCTGGCCGGTTGGCGCTGGAGCAACGAACAAGTTCTTTTCCGCAGTTGGCTCAATAATGCTGTCGAGGGTTTCCTCACGGCGCAACACTTCGGCAATAGTCGGCGCGTCTTCTGGTGGCCTCACGCCGAGACCAGATGATGCGTTGCCCTGCGGGTCGAGGTCAATGATCAGGGTCCGAAAGCCCAACTCAGCGAGAGCTGCCCCCAAATTGATGGCGGTCGTGGTCTTGCCGACGCCGCCCTTCTGGAGGGAGATGGCAAGGACTGTTGTATCTGAATCGCTCACGAAGGGGTGTCTCCTTGCTCTGTGGTGGTGGGGTGGACACTGCCAGTGTAGGTGGAGGCTGTGGACAACGGGTGGATGTTGCCCGATGTTTCACGTGGAACATCGGTCTCAGGCGGGGTGGTCTCAGAATGTTTCACGTGAAACATCTGAAGGTTTTTGGTCTGCCGATTGTTTCACGTGAAACAAACCCTCAACCAAGTCACTTAAGGGTTTGCCGTGAGGCACACCACGCCAGGACGGTATTCAGGGGGGTCAAAACCGAGCCGTTTCAGGAGGTCTGACGGCCATCGTGTGGGGTCAAAAGTGGGGGGTTCAGAGACGATTAACGTCCCTCCGTTTTTTAGGAGGGGTCGTGCGAGGGTGGCCGTGACTTCGGGTGAAGCGAACCCTCGACAGACCACCGCGTCGTAGGTGGCGGCATGCTCGGGGCTCTGGCCAAGTACCGCCACGTCGCCGGTCAGCACCTTCACCCGGTCGCGAATTCCCATTGCGGTAACCCCGCGGGCAAGTGCATCCATCCGGGCTTCACGTCGATCAGTTAGTACCAATCTCAAGTCGGGGCGGTCGACAGCGATGATGAGACCAGGTACTCCGGCCCCCGTTCCGATATCCATTACCGACCCAGTGACACCAACAAGGCCATCAACAAATTGCCGTGAATGTGCAATGACGTCAGGGATTGGCAGTGCGCCAAGGGTGCCGAGACGCTGGGCTGTCCCTAGGACGTCTTCAAGGCTACGGGGTTCTGGCACGTCATGAATGTAGTGCCGAATATGCAAAAGGCCCGCCATACGGCGGGCCCATCACAATAAAGAGTGGTTATTCAGCTGGTTCTACAACCACCCGGCGGCGAGGATCTTCACCCTCAGAGCGGGTAATCACGCCTTCAAATTCCATGAGGGTGTCGTGGACGATCTTGCGGTCTGCTGATGACATTGGCTCAAGCATGCGCGGTGAACCAGTTTCTTTCACTTCAGCAGCAACCTTTTGGGCAAAGCGGCTGAGTGCTTCACGGCGACGCTCGCGGTAACCCGCGATGTCGATACGAAGACGAGTGTCCTGGTCACCAAGGCGGCGCTGGCTAGCGACGCGAGTGAGGTCTTGGATGGCGAGCAATGTTGCGCCGCCAGGTCCGACCATAAGCCCAAGTTCTGATCCGTCGACCAGTACTTCGATCTCTTCTTCAACGCGACTGACCTTTACAGAACCCGTGGTACCAAAGGCTGTAACGAGACCATTGAGGAACTCGGCTGCTGCCTTGCCCACTTCTTCGGGATCAACTTCAATCTTTTCGCGTGGCTCACGTGGCTCACGTTGTGGGCGATCCTCGCGTGGTGCGCGCTCACGACGCTCTCCGCGCTCAGCGTTTTCCTTGCGGGGGCGCTGTTCACGTGGCTCTGATGACTTCTCTGCTGCTTGCTTGCGCGGGCGACGCTCGGTCTTACCGCGTGGTGTTGCCGGACGAACGCGTGCACGCACGCGAGCTTCGCCGCGGGTACGACCGAAAAGGCCCGCCTTTGGTTCGTCAACAATTTCGAATTCAGCGTCGTCTTCTGCAACGCCCAATTGGTCGAGCGCGGCTTCCTTGGCTTCTTCGAGTGTGCTGCCTGTTGTTTCTACCCATTCCATGGTGTCCTCAATTTCTGTGTGTGAATAGTGCGTCAGCGTGACGCGTTACTTGTTTCGCTTGCTGGGTGGAACCGGGCGACTCGGCCGACCGCTTGGTGCGGGACGGTTCTTGCTCGGGGTAACCCTCTTGCTCTGAATGGGAGCGGGTGCTTGCGATTGTTCGTTCTTCTGCTTGCTGGGCTTAGCGTCATCCTTGCCCATTTCGCGCGCGGATGCGCTGGCGGCTTGAGCCTGACGGCCGAGGCCATCTTCTCCGTAGAAGCGACGAGTGATGTATCCCTGTTGAAGGATGCGGAAAACAGTTTGGGTGAGGTAGTACACCACGAGGCTGGTTGGCAAAAAGACTTGAAACAGTGCGAATGCAACGGGCATGTACTGCATGATCTTGGCCTGAGTGGCTGACATGCCAGCGCCTGCTGGTGTGCGACTAGCCACCATGCGCTGCTGAACGAGATACAAGCCGCCGAGCAGCACAACGAGCAGGGCATACCAAATGCCACTGGCAAAGTTCTGTCTCATTGCATCAGCCGGGGTAATCGCAAGGTCAAGACCAAACGACATCATCTTGTTCACCTGACGCAAAGCAATCGATAAGTCAGAGCTATCCGAAATGTAATGCGGGTCAAAAAGGCCAGTCATTGGGTCTTTTTTGGTCAAACCGCTCAAAACGCGGAACATGATGATGAACACGGGCATCTGGGCCAGCAATGGCAAACACGAAGCCAGCGGGTTCACCTTGTGCTCTTGGTAGAGCTTCATCATCTCTTCGTTCAGCTTTTGGCGATCACCTTTGTACTGATTCTGCAGCTTCTTCATCTCTGGTTGAAGACGTTGCATTTCCAACATTCCCTTGGTGCTCTTCATTGTGAGCGGGGTGATGAGCAACATGATGGCAAGCGCCACAATGGCAATTGCTACCGCGTAACTGTGCACCCACCCGTAGGTGGTGTCGATGAGCCATGCGCCTGCTTGAAACATATTGGTGCCTTTCTAGGCAGCCCCTCGCGGGGCAGGTACTTGGTCGACTCCGGATGGCCCGAATGGTCGACAACGGATCAATCTGCGAATAGTGAGCCATAGCCCGCGGACAGATCCGTGGGTTTCAATGGCTTCCACCGCATAGTGAGAACAGCTGGGATAGAAGCGGCATGGCGAAGGACGGCCTTCGCGAGCAACTTGGTAAAACGAAATGGCCTTCAACATGAGACTTTGTGGTTTTGTGAAATGCTCATGGTCGGCGCAGACGTCGGTGCTCATTTCGAGGCTCCTGCACATTTGGCCAGAAGGGAATCGAGGTGGCGACCGAGTTCTGTGAAGGCGACTCCATGAGCCCGAGGCGACGCGCCAAAGACATACACGCCTGCCGGCATTGCAGCCTCGCGGGTTTTCACAAGTTCACGAAGTTGGCGGCGCAAACGGTTGCGGCGCACGGCAGACCCGTAGCCGCGCCCTAAGGCGTAGCCCACGTGAGGGTGAGAGAGAGTGGAGTCAAGCAACATGGTGCAGGACAGCGGACCAGAACGAACATGGCGCCCTTCTGCGCGAACGCGCTGAAAGGTCGATCGGCTCTGGATGCGGCCGATCAAGCGCTGAGGCGGTGACGGCCCTTGGCCCGACGGTTCTTCAAGATTGCGCGGCCGGCACGTGTGCTCATGCGCGAACGAAAGCCATGCTTACGAAGTTTGCGTCGGTTGTTGGGCTGAAAGGTGCGCTTCATGGCGCCTCCTATTGGGACAAGCTTCTGCAAAGAAGCGCGGATTATGAGAACGAACCTGTACCAGCGGTACGAGACGAACGTCTGTCTCAGGCTAACGGGCTCAGGACCCGTCCCACCGCGACCCGCCAAATTTGGCTTATCCACAACTCCTGCTACGGTCGTCTACCCAGGGGAATTCCCCCATGCAGTCATCCACAGCCTGTGGATTGTGCTGTGGATGAGTAAAAAGGAGCCACAAATGAGCAACCACGAAGCAGTGTGGAATGCAACAGCACAACTCCTCAAAGCACAAGTGTCTGAAGGTGTGTGGTACTCCACATTCAACGACGTTGTCGCTCTCACAAGCACCGATGAGTCGCTTCGTCTTCAAGTTCCTAACGCGCATGTGCGCGACCGCATCGTCACTCGTTACCACCCACTCGTCGTTGATGCACTCGACGAGATCGGTGAAAGCGATCGCGAGCTCATTATCGAGATCAGCGATCTTCAACCCCCATCAGATACCGACATTGCAATCGTCGAATCACCAGAGACCGCAGCAGTAGCCACAAACACCAATAACGGCAAGGGTTTGGCAGTAGGTCTTAATCCTCGTTACACCTTCGACAACTTCGTGAAAGGTGCGTCTAACCAATTCGCACTTGCTGCTGCATTGCGTGTTGCTGAAACTCCAGCGCGTTCGTACAACCCCCTTTTCATCTACGGCCAGGCCGGACTAGGTAAGACTCACCTCTTGCAAGCCATAGGTTGGTACGTGCATGACCATTACGCGCACTACGAAGTTCGTTATGTCTCGACAGAAACTTTCTTGAACGAATACGTCGATGCGATTCGTACAAACACCACCGCAGCCTTCAAAAGGCGCTACCGCGACGTCGATGTTTTGCTCATTGACGACATCCAATTTATGGAGGGTAAAGAAGGGCTCCAGGAGGAGTTTTTCCACACCTTCAACTCGCTCCACGGAGCCAACAAACAGATCGTTATCTCCTCCGACCGGATGCCAGACAACATCCCAACTCTGGAAGATCGCCTCCGCAGCCGATTCCGTTGGGGCCTCATCACCGATATCCAGCCTCCGGACATCGAAACCCGCCTCGCAATCTTGCGAAATAAGGCCGAGCGAGACAACACCCCTCTGCCAGCAGACGTCCTTGAGTTCATCGCCACCAACATCACCTCGAACATTCGTGAGCTTGAAGGTGCCCTTATTCGCGTCACCGCCTATGCCAACCTCACCCGTGAGCCAGCATCAGTAGAGATGGCACAGCATCAGTTGGCCGACCTTCTTACTGCAACGGCCCCAAAGAACCGCACGGACGAAGAAATGTTGGCCGAGATAGCCGAATTCATGGGATTCTCGGTCGAAGCCCTCAAAGGCAAGTCTCGCCAGCGCCCGCTGGTTTCAGCCCGCCAGATCGCCATGTACATATTCCGTGACATGACCGAGCTCAGCTACCCGGCAATTGCCCGCCTCTTCGGTGGCCGAGATCACACCACCGTTATTCACGCAGTTGACAAAACTCAGCGTCTGATGCGCGAAGACAAGCACACGTTTGACCTCGTCACAGCCATCACCGCCCGGATCAAGAACTCATAATTCGATGACTCACCAGGCTGTGAATCTCGTGGGGATGAACCTGTGTGCCTCTTGGGGACGAATGGGTATAAGTACCACGTCGTCCACACCTTCATTAATTACACGCGCGCAACCTGTGTTAACCAGTCCTTCGCCGTGCACATGGTCTTTTCAGTACCCGTATGGCTCAGATGCTCGTCGTCCACAATCCACAGCACTTATTACTATTAATAGATTTATACATCACATTTCGGCATCTCTAATCGCGCCGTTCTACACTGACAATCTCCGAGTGAAAGTCCCAGCATGAAGTTCAGAAGCGAACAAGGAATCCTTGCCGAGGCCTTAGGGGCCCTTGCTCGAATTGCCTCCACTCGAAATGCTGGAACCCCGGCGTTGTCCGGCGTCAAGATGAGCCTTGAAGGTGACACGCTCACGGCTTCAAGTACCGACACAGATATTTCTCTGCAATTTTCTTTGCCAGTGGGTGGCGACACAGACGGACAAGGTCTTGTTAGTGCGCGCATGCTGAACGACATCATTCGCGTTATGCCGGCCGGCAAAGTTACGGTCGAGTTCGCTGGTGACAACGCAACAATTTCGGCGCAACGTTCACAATTCACAATTCCCACACTGAACACAGTTGAATTTCCACGTACGCAGCCGCCGTCTGGTGAACCCGTAACTATTGCTTCAAAAGAATTGAAAGATGCTCTCGCTCAAGTTGTTCTTGCAGCAAGCAAAGATGCGCAGAAGCACAACCTGTCAGCTGTATTGCTCGCTTCAACAGACAAAGGCATTCGTCTTGTTGCAACAGACGGCTATCGCTTAGCCATGCGCGACATTGTCGGCACCAGCGCAGCATCACCCGATTCGTTTTTGATTCCAGCCCCTGCACTTGTTGAACTTTTGCGCCTGCTCGACATGTCAGACGAAATCACCATTCGTTTCAATGATCTTGATGCAACGTTCCAGTCACCAACAATGACTTTGTCAACACGTTTGATTAACGCTGAATATCCTCCGTATCAAACAATCATTCCGAAGAACAACACAAACACTGCAACAGTGAATCGCGAAGAGCTTCTTGATGCGTTGCGTCGTACCCGCGTTCTTGCTTCTGAAATGGCGCCAGTTCGTGTGCGTATGTCCTCAGAAGGAATTCGTCTCACCGTTCAACTCACCGACGGCAGCACAAGTGTTGAAGACCTTGATGCACAATTCACTGGCGAAGACATCACGGTTGCATTCAACTCTGAGTACTTGGCAAATGGTGTTGAAGCATGCGCAAGCGAAGAGATCAACGTTGCAACGAGCGTGCCAAATAAGCCAGCAATTGTTAGCCCAGTTGGCGATGACACGTACATTTACCTACTGATGCCACAACGTCTCTGACGTGACGAGGCCGCAGGTTCACGAGTGTAAAGCGGGCCACTAAATGGTTATCCGCCGCATTGAACTCATAGATTTTCGAATCTACAAACACGCTGTCATTGAACTAGATCCAGGCGTCACCGCAGTGATGGGCTTGAACGCCCAAGGAAAGACAAGTCTTGCGGAAGCAATGAGTTATTTGTCAACACTGCAAAGTTTTCGCGGCGTTGCGAACGATGCGTTAGTTCGTGAAGGTGCAGACACTGCATATGTACGAGCATTAGTTGTGCACGATGACGGCCGCGAAATTTTGGTGGAAGCGGAAATCAATCGTGCCGGCCGCAACAAAGTATTAGTCAATAAACAAAGGCTTGCGCGCGTGCGTGACTTGTTAGGCGTGGTGCGATGCACCGTATTTGCACCAACTGATTTGCAGTTGGTGTATGAAGGACCGTCTGTACGGCGAGACATGTTGGACGATGCCCTTGTTGCATTAGCAACGCGTAATGATGCACTGCGATTAGAAGTTGATCGAATCATTCGACAACGCAATGTGTTGTTGAAACAATCAAACGGGCGCATGACAGACGACATTGAGATGACTCTTGACGTGTGGGATGCGCAGTTCGCCGAAAAGGGAACACAACTTGGTGAAGCACGCGCGAAACTTGTTGCTCGTCTGACTCCATTTGTCAGCGAGGCATACGAATCACTTGCCCGCGAACCAACGCCCGTTGATGTGGTGTATGAACCCGAATGGCGTCGCATGGGCTTAACTGCCAGCCTTGCTGCGGCACGCACCGACGACATTCGCCGAGGCATGAGCACCGTTGGCCCTCACCGCGACGATGTGGTTCTCCACATCAAAGGCATGCCAGCCAAGTCCCACGCGTCGCAGGGGGAGTGCCGAACCCTTGCCCTTGCCCTACGCCTCGGAATCCACCGGTTGGTCACTGAAGTGGTCGGTACGGCCCCTCTGCTGGTGCTCGACGACGTCCTGTCTGAATTAGACCCGGGACGCTGCGAGGCCCTCTTGCAGCATCTGCCCCCCGGCCAAGTTTTGATCACTACGGCGGCCCCTTTGCCCCCCGCGGCACACCCAGACACCATCATTCGTATTGCAAACGGCACAATCGTGCCATCGGAGCAATTATGAGTTTTTACGAAGATGACATTCCACCTGGCAAACCCCCTCGCGCTCTCAATGAGGTGCTGGGCAAAGTTCTTCGGCGCATGCGCGTGTCAGATCAATCGAGTGCGATCGGACTTTTCTCCGGTTGGAGACAAATTGTCGGAGACACAATCGCTGATCATGTCGCTCCAAAGCGACTCGAAAAACGAGTTCTGGTTGTTGAAGTTGATGACCCTGCGTGGGCTACACAATTAAAGTTCCTCGAATCACAACTCATCGCCACATTACGAGACAGCGTGGGCGATGAAGTTGAATCTCTTGAGATTCGAGTGCGACGCTCCCGCTAACAGCACCCCCTAATTGGTAGGATATTTGAGCCATGGTTGCACCTAAAAAAGCCTCTTCTAACAATCCATCCGCCGATTACGGCGCTAAAGATATTCAGGTTCTGGAAGGCTTAGACCCCGTACGCAAACGTCCCGGTATGTACATCGGGTCAACTGGTCTCGCTGGTCTTCATCACCTCATTTGGGAAGTCGTCGACAACTCTGTCGACGAAGCAATGGCCGGGTTCTGCGATCGCGTCGGCATCACAATTTTGGCCGACGGTGGATGCAAAGTTGATGACAATGGACGCGGTATTCCTGTCGATCCATATCCATCTGGTCCGCATAAAGGAAAGAGCGCAGCTGAAGTTGTTCTCACCGTTTTGCACGCCGGCGGAAAGTTCGGCGGCGAGGGTTACAAGGTCTCGGGCGGACTCCACGGTGTGGGTGTCAGCGTTGTAAACGCCTTGTCCAGCAAGGTTTTGCTGGAAATCGACCGTGGCGGCGATCGCTACACGATGCAGTTTGTTGATGGCGGAAAACTCAAGGGCAAGTTAGAAAAAACCGGTTCTACTCCTGCGCGCGGCCGCAAGACTGGAACGTCTGTCACATTTTATCCAGACCCAACAATTTTCGCGTCTGAAGGCGTTGAGTTTGTTGCCCGAACCGTCATGGATCGTTTACAGACCATGGCTTTTCTTAACAAGAACCTTGAAGTTGTTTTCACTGATGAGCGCGCCAGTCGTGAACAAACAGTCACGTTCCAATACAAGGGCGGCATTGTTGACTTCGTGAAGCACCTCAACCATTCGAAAGAGTCGTTGTTCGCCAAAGTTGCTGCATTCGAAGATGAAGACGAAGAAGAAGGCATGCAGCTTGACATCGCCATGCAGTGGAACAACGGATATTACGAAGGCATCCACGGATACGCCAACGGTATTTCCACCACTGAAGGCGGAATGCACGTCGAAGGTTTCAAAACAGCTCTTACCTCTGTCATCAACAAGTACGCACGCGACAAAGGCTTGCTGAAAGAAAAAGACGACAACCTTCTTGGTGAAGACATTCGCGAAGGAATTACTGCCATCATCGCGGTGAAATTGCGCGAACCACAGTTCGAAGGCCAGACCAAAGCCAAGCTGGGTAACGTTCCCATGCGTTCATTCGTACAGAAGTCCACAAACAGGTACTTGGCTGAGTGGCTTGAAGAGAACCCCGCCGAAGCAAACCGCGTTGTGAAAAAAGCTGTGTCTGCTGCGCAGGCTCGCCTCGCCGCCAAGAATGCTCGTAACGCTGTGCGCCGAAAGACTGCACTTGCCGGTGCCGGTATGCCAGACAAGTTGAAAGACTGCTCAAGCGGAAAACCCGAAGAGAGCGAATTGTTCATCGTGGAAGGTGACTCAGCTGGCGGTACCGCAGTTGACGCACGTGATCCTCGTACGCAAGCAATCCTGCCAATCCGCGGAAAAATTCTGAACGTTGAACGTGCTCGTCTCGACAAGATGCTCAACAACAACGAAATTCGCGCACTCATCACCGCAATCGGCGGCGGTGTTGGCGACGAGTTCGATGCATCAAAGGCGCGCTATCACAAGATCATCGCGCTTGCAGACGCCGACGTTGACGGAAGCCACATTCGTACATTGCTTCTTACATTCTTCTATCGCCAGATGAAACCAATGGTTGAAGCGGGCTACATCTACATTGCACAACCACCGTTGTATTCAACGGAAGTTGGCAAAGAAAAGGTGTACCTGAAAGA
>CAMDLK010000003.1 GCA_945901725.1 Bifidobacterium breve
GCCGTGGCGTGACAAGGTCGCTCCTCTGGTGGCGAATTCCTAGTAGTTCGGTAGGGTTTGGATATGGCCGTGACCGTTCGAATCCCCACCAATATGCGCCCCATCTCAGGTGGCGCATCCACCGTTTCTGTCGAAGGAGCAACCTTGCGTGATGTACTTGTAGCTCTTAACGCAGCCCATGCAGGCTTTGATGAGCGCCTCTTCGATGCGAAAGGGGAACTGCACAAGTTTGTAAACGTCTTCGTGTCTGACGACGATGTTCGTTATTTACAAGGACTTGATACCCCTGTAAACAACGGAGACACCGTCTCAATCATCCCCGCTGTTGCCGGCGGACTGTAATTCTGATTAGAGACGATCTAGATCGTCTTGGTTGATATTGCAGAGAATCGTTGTTTGCGTCACAAACTGTGAGGCCAACGTTGAATCTTCACGTGGTGCAGATGATTTGCTCACTGAGCCCATCGCTGGCATTGATTGCGCCGCTACTCCGGATTGTTTCTTAGCAGTACCTGTGTAGCAACCAATTACATACGGGAATGACTCCGTGATGTAGTAGCGGTATGAACCGTCGTCTTGTTTTTGACCATTGCATTCATCAAGCGAGTTTGTTCCGCCGGTGTATGTGTAGGCCTTGAACGAGTACGACTTCGGATTTCCAGTTTTCTCGTATCCGCTCTTCCACTTGTATGAAGGGTTCGAATAGATGGGGAAACCATCGAGTGCATAACCAACAATTGTTTCCTCAAGTGAGCAAGCGGAAATTGCAAAAATTTGGTGGTAGTGGTAATCAGCGTTGTAGCCAGTGTGCCCACCACATGTATCGAGTAGATCGTTGTACACAGGGTCGCCGTACGCTTCTACTGTTGGCGTTGGTCCTTCCATAGGTCCATAGATAGGCAATCCGGTCACCGTGAATGCGACAGCCGACATCTTGTTTTCAATTGAGGTTTGAGTTGACGCGATTGTTGGTTTTGTCGAGACAGTCCATGAGAAATTCTGTGATTTCAAACCAGCCGGCGTTATCTTGACAAACGGATAGCTGATGATTCCATTAGATGCAACTGTCATGGTGTCGCTGTTGCACGTGACCGTTACTTTTGGTGCGTCAAATCCAGTGCCAGCTCCAGGAAACTGGGCGAGATCTGGAAACTCTCCGTTGTCTGCACCACAAATGACAGAGTCATATGATCCACTCGACTCTGATGTTGCAGCAGTTGTGGTTGTCACCTCAGTTGTGGTCGTTGCAGCGACAGTGGTCGTGGTCTTGCCGCTCTTGAGGGCGTTCTTTACTTTGGTGGAGTCAGAAGATGAACCACAGGCTGATACGAACACGAGACCGAGAAGGGCAAGGCAAGGAAATATACGTTTTTGCATGTGTCTATTGTGCACGAAGTGCACAAGAAATGCAAGGTCTCCCTAACTTGTTAAGGAGACGGCAATCTTCAAGCGTTTAGATGTCCTCTTTAATGATGCAAAGAATGGTGGTTGGCGTCACAGATTGTGCGACTCCAGTTGAAAGGTCGCGAATCGCTGATGATTTGCCGACAGGACCCGGCGGGCCCATCGGGGGCATTGCTTGCGCTGCTGCACCAGATTGCGCTTGCGCAGTTCCTGTGTAGCAACCGATTACGTACGGGAATGACTGGGTGACGTAGTAGCGATACGAGCCATCAGATTGTTTTTGACCGTTGCATTCATCGAGCGTGCTTGTCCCGCCTTTGTAGGTGTACGCATCCCAAGAATTCGTCTTTGGGTTACCAGTTTTCTCGTAACCGCTTTTCCACTTGTACGAAGGATTCGAATAAATGGGGAAGCCATCAAGGGCATATCCAACAATTGTTTCTTGTAGAGAACAATCAGAAACTGAATAAATCGTGTGGTAGTGGTAATCGGCGTTGTAACCAGTGTGTCCACCACATGTATCGAGAATATTGTTGAAAACAGGATCCCCAAACGCTTCTTGCGTAGGCACTGGACCTTCCATTGGGCCATAGACAGGAATACCAGTCACAGTAAAAGCGATTGTTCCCATTGTTGTTTTGATTGAAGTTTGTTGTGCTGCAATCTTTGGCTTCGTAGTAATAGTCCAGGAGAAATTTTGTGATTTCAGACCATTCGGAGTTTTCGATACAAACGCATAACTGATCATCCCGTTTGAGGTCATTTTCAAAGTGTCACTACCGCACGTGACAGCAACTTTGGGTAATTCGTATCCGCTGCCTGCTCCTGCAACTTGAGTGAGATTTGGAAACACAGCGTTATCAGCACCACACGTAACGGAGGTCGTTGATTTATTCGGTGCTGTTGAAGTCGTTGGACTGGCACTTGGTTTTGCTGTGGTCGCAGTTGATTTGCTCGAACCTGTTGTCGCACCAGTAGTCGTTGGTGTGCTGAGAGTCTCAGGGTCAGTGCTCGCGACAGAACTAGGGGCTGAGACGTCAGATTCAGAAGTGGAGTCGGCGCCTGAAGTGGCGCTGCAGGCCGACAGAAGTCCGAGCCCTAATAGGGCCAGGCACGAGAAAAGGGGTTTTTGCATCCCCTTATTAGACACTATTTACAGCCCGCCGTTGGGAATCCCCGCCATTCTGACGGGGGGTCAGGTAGTGGCGTTAGCAGTCTCAACGGTAGAGTGCTAGTCGTCTGTTCTGGTGTGAAAACGCCTCCCGAACAGGCCAATCCCCATACCTACGGAGGAAAATCCCATGGCAAAGCTCATTGCATTTGATGAAGAAGCACGGCGCGGTCTTGAAGCCGGCATGAACAAGTTGGCTGACGCCGTTCGCGTCACGCTCGGACCTAAGGGTCGCAATGTTGTTCTTGCAAAGCAGTGGGGCGCACCCACCATCACAAACGACGGTGTTTCAATCGCAAAAGAAATCGATCTTGAAGATCCATACGAGCGCATTGGTGCTGAGTTGGTCAAGGAAGTTGCAAAGAAGACTGACGATGTTGCCGGTGACGGAACCACAACAGCGACGGTTCTTGCATGGACCATGGTTCGCGAAGGACTTCGCAACGTTGCTGCGGGTGCAAACCCCATGTCACTGAAGAAGGGCATCGAAGCTGCAACTGCTGCTGCAATTGAAAGCATTCGTGCACTTGCGAAAGAAGTTGATTCGAAAGAGCAGATCGCTCAGGTTGCGTCTATCTCAGCTGCTGACCCAGAAATCGGCCGCATGATTTCAGAAGCAATCGACAAGGTTGGCAAAGACGGAGTTATCACCGTTGAAGAAAGCCAAACATTCGGAATGGAAATGGACCTTGTAGAAGGAATGCGCTTCGACAAGGGCTACATCTCGCCATACTTCGTAACCGATACAGATCGCATGGAAGCATCACTTGACGATGCCTACGTCCTGTTGGTTTCAAGCAAGATCACAAACGTTCGTGACATGTTGCCAGTACTTGAAAAAGTAATGCAGAGCGGACGCCCATTGGTCATCATTGCTGAAGACATCGAAGGCGAAGCACTTGCAACTTTGGTTGTAAACAAGATCCGCGGAACTTTCAAGAGCGTTGCTGTCAAGGCTCCTGGTTTCGGTGACCGTCGTAAAGCAATGTTGCAAGACATCGCAATTCTTACTGGTGGCCAAGTCATCAGCGAAGAAGTCGGACTCAAGCTTGAAAATGTCACTCTTGATTTGTTGGGAACAGCAAAGAAGATCGTCATCACAAAAGATGAGACAACCATCATTGAAGGTGCTGGTACAGAGGACGACATCAAGGGCCGCATCAGCCAATTGAAGGCTGAAATTGAGAACACCGATTCTGACTATGACCGCGAAAAACTCCAAGAGCGTTTGGCAAAGTTGTCCGGTGGTGTTGCAGTCCTCAAAGTTGGTGCAGCTACTGAAGTAGAACTCAAAGAGAAGAAGCACCGCATTGAAGATGCTGTCAGCACCACAAAGGCTGCCATCGAAGAAGGCGTTGTTCCTGGCGGTGGCGTTGCATTGCTTCGTGCACAAGCTGCTGTTATCGCTGCTGCTGAAAAGCTCACTGGTGATGAAGCAACTGGCGCCCGCATGGTTGCTCGTTCACTTGAAGGTCCACTCAAGCAGATCGCCGAAAACGCAGGCCTCGAAGGTGGCGTTGTTGTTGAGCGCGTGAAGAACTTGAAGGGCAACGAAGGCCTCAATGCTGCTACTGGCGAATATGTAGACCTCGTGAAGCTTGGTGTCATCGACGCAGCAAAAGTAACTCGCTCTGCATTGCAGAACGCAGCATCAATTGCGGCTTTGTTCCTCACCACCGAAGTTGTTATTGCTGACAAGCCTGAATCGGCTGGCGGCGGACATGACCACGGCGGCGGAATGGACGACTTCTAGACCAACGTCTAGAAGTACTTCAACCAGCCTTTTTGATGTCGCGCGTCATCGCTCTCGTTAGCGGTGCCGAAGCGCGAGAATTCGATACAGACTTACCGTACTTGTCACGCGCGTTAGGCGATCGTGGCATCATCGCCGAAGTTGTTGATTGGGATAACGCGTCTGTTGATTGGTCGCGATATTCCATGGCGATTGTTCGTTCACCATGGGACTATCACCGTCGATATCCAGAATTTCTTACGTGGCTTGATGCTGTGTCGGCTGCAACAACGTTGCAAAACTCTGCAGAGATCATTCGGTGGAACACCAATAAGGAATATCTGACTGAAATGGCCGGCGCCGGTATTGGCATTGTTCCAACAACATTTGTTCATTCAGCAGAAGAACTAGTCACCATCACAAATGAAGGCATGCTCGAGCGCGACATTGTGGTTAAACCCACTATCAGTGCAGGTTCAAACAACACAGAACGACATGAAGAGTCGCCTGTAAAAGCAGCAGCGCACTTGGGTTTTCTGCTTGACGCTGGGTTTGTTGCAATGGTGCAGCCGTATCAACGTTTCATCGACGAGCGTGGCGAAACAGGCATGGTGTATTTCAACGGTCAACTCAGCCATTCGTTCCGTAAAGGCGCCATCTTGGCTACCGGCGAGAACGTAAAAAATGGGCTCTTCACGGTTGAAGAAATTGCGCCTCGTACGGCCAGTGGGCAAGAGCGTGAACTGGGCGAAGCCGTGATGACCTTTGTGAAGAAGAAGTGGGGCGAGTACCCCCTGTATGCCCGTGTTGATGTGGTGCGGGGATCAGCCGGGGTTCCGGTCGTGATGGAGCTGGAGTTAGCAGAACCGTCATTTTTCCTGCAGGTAGACCACGAGGCACCTTCACGATTTGCCGCCGCCGTGATGGCTCGCCGATAGCGTTAACAGTATGAGCGAACCGATGTCCCCGTCAGTTGGTCTTGCAGTAGTCCACTATTTTTGCAAGCCAAGTTTTGAATACGACGGTGATGCACTTGTTGCAGCCGTGAAAGCCGCTGAAGGCGCTGGTGTCACTGTGATCACCGTTGCCATGTTGGGCCATAAGGCCGATGTTGCAGTTATGGGCGTTGCTGCTGACATGCGCGAGCTGAAGGCACTGCAAACAGGCATTCAACACGCTGGTCTCGACATTGTTGATAGCTATATCTCGCTAACAGAAGTTTCTGAGTACTCAAAAGGCATGCCAGAAGAAATGCTGAATGCGCGCTTGTATCCGCAGCTTCCACCTGCTGGGAAAAACGCATGGTGTTTCTACCCAATGTCAAAGCGTCGTGAACACAAAGACAACTGGTTCACACTTGAATTCGACAAGCGCAAAGAACTCATGGAAGAACACGGCAAGAGCGGACGTACGTTTGCTGGCCGCATTATTCAACTCGTTACTGGTTCAACCGGACTTGATGATTACGAATGGGGAGTCACGCTGTTTGCTGTGAACCCTGACGATCTCAAAGAAGTGGTGTACACCATGCGGTACGACGAAGCATCTGCTGTCTACGCCGAATTCGGTGCGTTCTACGTGGGCATGGTGACGCCCGTTGAAGAACTAATTCACCAAATCTAAATCTCAATCGACACGGTGGTTGGACCATCGTTCACTGAAGACACTTGCATGTAGGTGCGAAAGCGGCCCGTCTCAACATGCGCGCCAAGTTGTTGCAGCTCTGCTACAACCTTGTTCACTAATGGTTCTGCGTATTCAGGTTTAGCTGCAGCGGTCCATGTGGGTCTGCGCCCGGCGTTCGTATCGCCGTACAACGTGAATTGGCTGATGAGCAAGATGCTCTTAGTGGAATCAGCAATGGAGATATTCATCACGCCGTTCTCATCTTCCATTATGCGAAGATTCCAGATCTTCTCTGCCATCTTCTTTGCAGTGGCTTCGGTATCAGTGTGAGTGATACCGAGAAGAACAAGAAGTCCTTTTTCTACTTCACCAGCGCGAATAGTGGTGCCATCAACTTCAGCATCGACTGATGCATTCAGAACTCGTTGTACTAGAGCACGCATACCGACATCGTAGTGTTGCTACGGTGGGGTCGTGCCTGAGTTGTCGACCATTCTCGCGTTCTGTGCAGCAACGGTTGCCTTGTTGCTGATTCCAGGGCCGGCAGTTATTTACATTCTGAATCGCAGTATCGGTGATGGGCGCAAGGTGGGGCTTGCTGCTGTTGGCGGTTTAGAAGTTGGTGATGCGATTCAAGTGTTGTTTGCCTCGCTTGGGTTAAGTGCGGTATTGGCAGCGTCTGCAACATTGTTCAACATTGTGAAGTGGGCTGGTGTTGCATATCTGGTGTACACAGGAATTCGTACCTTGATGCGTGTACCAGTCGCACTTGATGGTGATCAAGCTGCAGTCTCGACTAAGCAAGCGTTTCGACAGGGGATAATTGTTAACGCGCTGAACCCGAAAACGGCTTTGTTCTTCTTATCAATCTTTCCTCAGTTCATTGACACGGCATCTGATCATGCTCAACTTCAGTCACTGTTTCTAGGAGCAATTTTTGTGGTGTTGGCGACTCTGTTCAACGGCTCGTATTCTCTGATGGCAAGTGGGCTACGGCACCTTTTGTTGCGCGGTCGAACCCTGCCGTTTATTCAGCGGTACGTATCTGGCAGTCTTTTTGTGGGGCTTGGCCTGTTGGCTGCAACTGCGGGTCGCACCAAGTAGACCAACATGCAATCAGCGGTCTAGTCTCAATTCATCACGAATTGCGGAGGCACGAGATGAACAGCACAGTGCAAGAGGCGCAAGCCTTTCTGGCAGAGAATTGGAAACCAAGTAATGACTTGGCTGCGTGGCGCGAACAAATAGTTGATTCAAAATGGGCCGCATTGCGCTGGCCAACAGAATGGTTTGGTCGCGGACTAGATGATGACACAGCAACCGAAGTTGAAAATGTCTTCCGCACAGCCGGAGTGCCGGGACCGGGACAAGATAAATCAAACTTGTGGGCGGGCACTTTGTTGTCATACGGCAATGATGAAATGAAGTCGTTGTATTTGCGAAAACTTCTGCTTGACGAAGTCGGTATGTGTTTGTTGTACAGCGAACCTGGTGCTGGGTCTGACCTTGCTGGTCTTCGCACAACTGCAGTTCGTGATGGCGGTGAATGGGTGGTCAATGGTCAGAAGGTATGGACCTCTGGTGCAAAAGATGCCGACATCGGCATGCTGATTGCGCGAACAGATTGGGACCAACCAAAGCACCGTGGAATTTCATTCTTTTGGATGCCCATGAAACAAGATGGCGTGGACGTGCGTCCCTTACGTCAAGCCACAGGTGACTCGCGATTCAATGAGGTGTTCATCACCGATGCTCGAATTCCTGAATCACATTTGTTGGGTGACCTCAATAAAGGTTGGTGGGTGTTGCAGACTGCGTTGGCGTATGAACGCGCCGTGATGGGTATATCTCGTCGCGGCCCACGTGGCCCCGGCGGAGCTACTGCATCAGCGCACGGCAATATTCCGTCTCCTGATTTGTCATTGGTAAAACTGGCACAAGAGGTTGGCAAAAACACTGATGCAACTATGCGCCAGAAGTTGGCCAAGTTGTACTGCATGCGGTTAACCAACGACTGGAATGGTGACCGCGCAAAAGCAGTTGCAGAAACAGGTGGCTCATCTCCGCTTGCGTCACTTGGCAAATTGAACATGTCTGGCATTTTGCATTTCGCTGGCCATGTTCAAGGCGAACTTCTTGGCGCTGAGGGTGCACTTGATGGCGACCAGAATCCTCGTGCTCGCGATGCGAACTATTCGCAGCTCAATGCCTATTTCACATCAATCGGTGGCGGCACAGATCAGATTCAACGCAACATCATTGGTGAATTGGTTTTGGGCTTGCCGAAAGAGCCGCAAATTGATCGCGATATGCCGTTCAGTGAAGTTCCTGCCTCAGGCAGGAAGTAACGCTGTAGTTAGTCGCGCGACATGGTGGCGCGACTCTCACCATGGAAGTCGAGCACTTGATCATTATCAAGACTGATTTCCACTTTTGTGAGATGACCCGTAAACAAGAACGGTGATTCGTAATTGCTGACGGGTGTTCCGCGATCAAGACCAATATCAAGACCTGACCATGAGATGAGAATCCAGAAGATGTTATTTGTGGTCATCGTGCCCACTTGAACATCATCGATAAACATGGTGAGTGTGCCTTCGTTGCCGTTGCGCTTCATTCGCACACCAACAGTGTGGGCACCTGGTGTAATTGGTTTGTCAGAACGCAGCATCTGGTGTGAGCCACCAATGTTGAGGTCATGTTCTAAATGACCATCACGAATAAAGAGGCTGTACCCACTGGTGAGGTCGCCGTGAGAAATAATGACGCCTTCGCATCCGTCTTTCGGAACATCGATAACCGCTGAGATTGTGTACGAACGGCTTCGCAAGTCAGGCGCAACATCTGAAGGCAAGTGGCCCATGCCGCGCCAGAAGGTGTAGTTGGTACGTTCACCGGTGTGACGTTCTGCGTTCTCAGCAAAGCGAGGAGCGAATCTGTCGTCAAGAGGAAGAACACTGTGCTTGTTTGCTTCTTCCCACCACTTGTCAATCATGCGAGCAAGTCGTTCAGGTTCTACTTCAGCTAGGTCATTGCATTCGTTGAAGTCAACATCAAGGTTGTACAACTCCCACTTGTCATTTTCAAATGGAGTTCCCATTTGATGGAAGGCGACTGCTTTCCATCCGTCTTCCCACAGTCCGCGGTGACCGAACATTTCAAAGTATTGAGGGCCGCGATTGACGATGGCCTGTGCGTTTGAAAGAACTGGAGCAAAAGATGTTCCTTCAATTGGCATCTGCGCTATTCCGTTGATTGTGCTTGGCGCTTCAAGTCCGAGCATGTCAAGAATGGTGGGCGCAAGGTCAATTGCATGGCAGAAGTTATGGCGAAGTCCGCCTTCATCTTTCACAACACCAGGCCACGAAAGAATGAACGGATCACGAATACCACCCGAGTGAGTGTTTTGTTTGTAACGCTTTAGTGGAGTGTTTGCAGCCATGGCCCAACCCCATGGGAAGTTGCTATGAGTGTCAGGGCCACCAATATCTCCAACCTTTGCAATCTTTTCTTCGATTGATTCTGGAATCAGATTGAAAGGTCCCATTGCGTTGATGAATCCCCACGGGCCACCTTCTTGGCTAGCTCCGTTGTCGCTCATGACCATGATGACGGTGTTGTCCAACTGTCCGGAGACTTCAAGTTGTTTGATAACGCGCGCCAAGTTTTCGTCAAAGTGTTCCAACATTGCGGCGTATGCAGCCATGAGGCGAACAAAGAGAGGCTTTTGTTCTGCTGGCACATCTTCCCATGGCAAGACAAAATCGTTGCGCGCAGGTAGTTCAGTACCCGCCGGCACAAGACCCAGTTTGATTTGGTTTGCAAGACGACGTTCGCGTGCTGCGTCCCAACCATCTAGGTAGTACTGCTCGCAACGATCAATAATTGGTACTGGCGCTTGGTGCGGAGCATGACATGCGCCTGGTGCGAGCAACATGAACCATGGTGAGTTCGGTGCGCCAGCTGTGTGGTCTGCAAGGTAAGTGACAGCGTTGTCAACAAGATCTTCTGTGAGGTGATAGCCGGTCCAATATGTTCCGGGTGCAGTGACATGCGAGTTGTCGCGTACTACTTCAGGACTGAACTGATCTGTTTCGGCATCAAGAAATCCGTAAAAACGATCAAAGCCTCGTGCAAGTGGCCAACCATCGAACGGGCCAGTTGGTCCTGTTTCGGTAAGTGGTGTGACATGCCATTTACCCACCATGTAATTGCGGTAACCGTGGGGGCGCAACATTTCAGCAAGAGTGCCTGCTTCTTTTGCAATCTTTCCGCGATAGCCGGGGTAACCGCTATCAAAGTTTGCAAGGCATCCGACACCGACAGAGTGGTGGTTACGACCAGTGTGAATTGCTGCACGAGTTGTAGAGCACATGGCGGTGGTGTGAAATCCTGAGAAACGTAAACCACGCTGTGCGATGGAGTCAATGACAGGTGTTGCGTTTTCCGAGCCGTAACAACCGAAGTCCGCAAAACCGACATCGTCAAGCAACACGATCAGAATATTTGGCTTTGAGCCGTCGCCGTCATGTGACGGGAAATACGGGGTTGATTCAGCGAGCGTGCGACCAATGGTGCCGGGAAATCCCTGGGGGGTGGTGGGATTGAACGTCATAAAAACCTCCGTAGGTGGTGAAGCAATTGTAGTGATATTGCTAATGCCGTCGGAATATGTGGTGCGTTCAGAATGTAGCGATACGGCCTTGTCGGCGTCCGTGTTCGGCTGCAACGCGACGAAAGCGTGGGTCAAGTGAGTTTGGCCCCATTGCTTTAATTGCTTCAGCATCGGCGACAATCATGCGAATCGTGCTTCCAGAGGCTCGAAGCTCGTCAAGTTCGGCATCGACGATAGGAGAAGGTCCGCTGGTCATTGGCGCAATCACGATGACATCAGCGTGCCCCGTGGCCAAACATGCATTTGCACTATTGCGTAATCCGCCGTCGTAATATCTACGGCCATTGATGGTGACGCACGGCCAAACGCTCGGCACTGCGCAACTTGAAGTAACTGCATCAACAAGTGAGACCCCGCTGTCTTTCGCCCAGGTGACGAATTCTCCGGTGACAGCATCAATAGCGGTGAGGATTAGTGGAATGGTTGGCCAGTCGTGAGAGGGAAGTCGCTTTTCAATCACGCCTCGTCGAGTGGCTTCATCAACTGTTGTTGCAGCAAGTGCAAGTTCGCCGATGCGAACGCGTTGTTCATCAGTTGTGGTTCCACCCAATGCCATTTCACCAAAGATGGTTGCTAGAGCGTCTAGATCAAGTTGAGGGGAAATCTCATGGTGGCTTTCCGCGGTCTGTGATGCGTAGAGGTCAGCAAGGTCAGTGTCAGAGAGAATTTGGGCGCCCACTGTGGATCCGGCTGAGGTACCGACCACTAGATCTAGGTTGCCGATGATGTCATGGCCAGCATCACGTAATCCCAATAAGACTCCCGTTTCCCATGCAACACCCGTTACTCCGCCGCCTGCCAATACCAATGCATGTGTCATGCCACATGTCTAGTCGTTTCGGGGCCTGAGGTAATTGTTGCAACTTTGTTTCGTGTGAGGCGTGGCTTGTTCTGGCTACATACACTCCATAGAGATATGGTCAACCAGCCTGAAGCACTTGAACTAGAGCCTTATCCCGATGATTTGTATCAGGCTGTAATCAGTGCGCTTCCGGGTTGGATTACTAAGCAAGTAGCAGAAATTGCCTCCCTGAGTATCAATGAGACATCAAAGGAATTTACATCTGCGTTAGCTGATGTTGCTGAGCACACTCTTCAAGTTGTGTCGAAGGATTTATTCATGTTGTTAGCAACTGATGTCGATGCTCAACAATCGAACCCACTACATGTACTGCGCGCTTCCACAACTTCTGCTACTCAACTTTTACAGACGTTTGGTGCCACGCCTGCTCAACGAGATGAGTACGAAATCAGAGCAATGCCTGATGATTTGTTTTCCATCGGACCATTGACATGGAGAGACATGGGTGAAGAGGTTCATGATGCAGGTATTTCTTGGGGTGCCTGGAAGGCGGCGACAATTCTGACTCGTCGGCGCGCAGATGGAAGCATCCCGTCATGACAACTCGTGCTGAAGTAATCGCAGACCTTTCACTAGGTGGTACTACTGCATGTCATGCGTTATCGGATGTCACCGATTCTTGGTTGATAGAGATTTTTAATGCGGCTACTGCAGGAGAAAAGAAACGTGACGACATTGTTCTGATTGCTGTTGGCGGATACGGCAGACGCGAACTTTCACCACATAGCGATCTTGACATTTTGTTGGTGCATAAATCCGTAAAGAACATTGGTGAAATCGCTTCAAAGATGTGGTACCCGATTTGGGATGCTGGCATCAAACTTGGTCATTCAGTACGTACTCCTAAAGAAACAATTCAATTATGTACATCAGATCTTGATACGGCCACTGCACTAGTGACTGCTCGGGTTATTGCTGGAAATCAAAAACTTGGAAATGAACTGATTCGTGATGCGTCTACCAGTTGGAAGAAAGAGGGCCGTCAATGGCTCGTGCAATTACACCGGCGAATCATTGAGCGATACGCGAAAGATGGGGAAGTCGCATTTCTTCTCGAACCAAACCTCAAAGAGGGACTTGGTGGTTTGCGTGATATTCACGCTTTACAGTGGGCCGTTGAAGCAGGGCTAGACCTTTCTGCTGATGACCGTAGGCAGTTAACTCGGTGTAATGACATTCTTCTTCGAGTACGTGTAGCGCTTCATCGTCATGTTGGTCGAGCAAGTGAGATTTTACGATTGGAAGATCAAGCACCAGTAGCGCCGATGGCCGGATACGCCACTGATGATGCCTTGATGGCGGCTATTGCTGAAGTAGGACGTGAAGTGGCGTGGATTGCCGATGAAGCATGGGCGCAATTAGACCCACCAGCAGACCGTTCACCTATCGCTCAACCACTTGCACCTGGCGTGCATTTGTTAAATGGTGAAGTGCATCTTGATGAAGCAGTCAATGTTGCTGATGACCCGACGCTATTGCTACGAGTCGCAACTGCGGCAGCACGACTGGGGGCACGCATTGATCGAACATCACTGAACCGACTGGGAGACTTGTCTCCGCAGTGGCCAGACCCGTGGCCAGCAGGAGCTAGTGATGACCTTGTTGCTCTTCTCCTTGAAGGCGAAGCAGCCATTCCGGTTCTCGAGTCATTGGATCAACGCAACTTGTTAGTGCGAGTATTGCCTGAATGGGCTTCCGTGCGCAGCAAGCCTCAACGAAATGCGTTTCATCGCTACACAGTCGACCGTCATTTGTGGCAGACAGTTGCGAATGCTGCAGAGTTGGTGCATCGAGTAGTTCGCCCCGACTTGTTGGTGCTATCGGCACTATTTCACGACCTTGGTAAGGGATACCCCGGAGATCACACCGAAGTTGGCATCGAGTTGTTCGCCGAAATTGGAACACGCATGGGAATGTCTGAGTCTGATCAGCGCATCATCAGTTTGTTAATCGAGCATCACCTATTACTTGCTGATACGGCAACCCGGCGCGACTTGTCGGATGATGCAACCATCACCATGGTGGCCGGGCACTTGCAATCAACAGTTGTTTTAGATTTACTGCACGCGCTGACGCAAGCAGATTCGTTGGCTACAGGCCCATCGGCATGGAGTGATTGGAAAGCAGAACTCGTTGCGCTCTTGGTCGAACGCGCACGACATGTATTAGGTGGTGGTGACATGACTGAAGTGATGTGGCGACTTTTCCCTGATGCAGCGGTGCTGGAACTAATGGCTACTGGCGATATTGCAATCCGAACACAACCAGACCGCGTCACTGTGGTTAGTCCTGACAAACCCGGAACCTTCAGTCGCGTTGCCGGAGTTCTGTCGTTGTACAACATGGATGTTTTAGGTGCTGAAGCGCATTCTGATGAACAGGGGATGGCTGCTTCAGAGTTTCGTGTCTCAAGTCAACACGGTGAAATTGATTGGGAACCGATTGAAACAAATCTGCGACTTGCGTTGTCTGGCCGACTCGCGCTTGATTCACGGCTTGCAGATCGTGCAGCAAATGCACGGCCTCGTCGAGCAACATCTGCGTTAGCGCCAGCAGCACCGACAGTTCGTTTCGATGACTCTGCGTCATCGAATGCAACATTCCTTGAGGTACGAGCACCAGACATGGTCGGAGTATTGCACCGCATTACAAAGGCAATCGCTGATTGTGGACTCGACATTCGTCATGCCCGGGTTTTGACCCTTGGAAACGAAGTTGTCGACTCCTTTTATGTGCGCGAACCTAATGGTGGCCGAATCAATGATGACGCATATAAGAATGAAATCTCTCGCGCTATTTTGCACTCTCTCAGCGAGAAGTAGTTGGCCTTCCACCAAGTAAGGTGAAAACCATGAGCGACGCCGAACCGCAGTATTTCACCAAAGACCTCATTCGATGGAGCGAAACTCTTGCGGCTATCGCGCGAACCGGCATGGGATTCACGCAGAGCTTGTATGAAAAGGAACGGTACGAAGAAGTACTGAAAGTTGCTGCAGATATCAAGATTGCGGCTGATGATGCCTTAGAAGTGCGTCGCGAACAAGATCACTTTGTTCAAGAGTGGATGGAATCTGTTGGTGAAGGTATTCCCGGATATGTCACTCCAAAAGTTGCTATCGGCGCAATTGTTGGAAATGAAGAAGGAAAGATTCTTCTCGTTCAACGCAAAGACAGTGGAGTGTGGTTGTATCCCACTGGGTGGGCTGATGTTGGGTATTCACCAGCAGAAGTAGCCATGAAAGAAGTAGAAGAAGAAACCGGCATTATCGCCGAGCCGTTACAACTACTTGGCGTTGTTGATGGCATGCGTATGGGCTTCTCACGTTTTGGCATGTACATGTTGTTGTTTCATCTGCGCGCAACCGGCGGAGAACTACAGGGACATCCACTAGAAACTGGCGATGTGGGCTGGTTCGGACCCGATGAACTGCCAACTCCAACAGCTGGTGCGCAATGGTGGGGCGATATGGCTTTCGCAGCCATTGCTGGTGACATTAACCCAGCTACTTTTGATGCTCCGCGCGAGCACATGTGGCGCGGCGATCACACTAGTTAACTAGTTCGTACCTTGATCGCGCAGAAACTGTTCGACTTCGTCAACTAACAAGTGCGCATTGTTTTCTGTATCTTCGCCGTCGTCGTTCCCGAATTCAAATTCAAGTTGCGGTGAATCTTCTTGATCAAAAATGTCATCGCCCATAGAGTCGAGACGTTCAACATATTCGCGAAGGTCGTCGTCGTCTTCGATGAGTTCATTGACTTTGTTGTCATACGCAACAACAAAATTATGTAGAGCGGAAAGCGGAGCAGGTGTGCCGATGATTTCTCCGGCACGTGCCATGAGAGCACTTGCTGCCTTTGGTGAAGGTATCTGAGACGCATATGCGGGCACGGCAGCCCATAGCGAGGCCGATGGAATCGATGCTTGTGAGCATGCATCGTGGAGAACGCCAACTATTCCGGTTGGTCCTTCATATCGCGAACGTTGCAGATCGAATCTGTCAATAGTTGGTTGGTCATTTGCGGTGCCCATGACACGAACTTCGCGCGAGTGCGGAACATCAGCAAGTAGTGCACCAAGAGACAACACCATTGATGCTTCAAAACGCGCAGCAACACTGACGATCTGTTCAGTAAACAAGCGCCACTTCAAACTTGGTTCTGGACCGAGAATAAGAATGACATCTGCACCAGGTGTGCTCGCATGCCACAGGCTGACCTTTGGCCAAACAACGGTGCGAGTAACTCCATCGAGCAAGCGAATGGATGGGCGAATTGTTGCGAAGTCGGTGAATTCTTCTGGATCAATTTCAGCAAGAGGTTCAGCATTCCAAGCATCGATAAGCGTGCGAACTGCAGTGCTTGAGGCGTCGGCGGCATCGTTCCAGCCACTAAACGCCGCGATGACGGCAGGGCTGCGAAGTGTTGGTTGCGATAACCAGCGGACGTGATCTGAGGCCGTCATTCCTTCAAAATCTATCGCCGAAAATAGGCGACAATTGACTAATTGGCTGCATCTGCCAGATCATGCGGACCAGCTGCTGGATAGCCCTTTTTCTCGCGAATTAAGGCTCCCCACGGCTTCAAAATGGCGATTAATTCGTCGATATCAGAGCCAAGAGCGCGCACGACACATTCCATTTGTTTGTCGGTGTTTTGTTCCACCAATTCACGCTGGGCGCGCCCTTCTGCGGTGAGGGTTCCGTCATCTGTAATGAGACGGTCCCGCAACAGGCGATCAATCGCTTCGTCGTAATCTGCTTCGTCCCAACCTCGACTACGGCTGTATGTCTTGATGGGCATTCCCCAGAACAGTTCACTGAGAACCCCAATTTCACATGCGGTGAATCCGGCACTGATCCAGGCAGCGGTATGACTGTCTCCTCGATACTCGCGCAGCATGTCACCGAGTCGCCACACATCTCCGACAACTGAACCTGGCATTGGAAGCGAACTCATGCCTGCAAAAAGCGCGCGACCTTCTGGACGAAGCACAGCAGTTGCGCGTGAAAGCAATGTTCTCGCACGAGATGCTCCTTCCGGATTCTCGCCAATGATGCGATGCAATTGCCCAATCGCGCCGTCATCACGTGCAGCACAAATTGTTGTGGCATCCGTCAGTGTCCAACCGTATGCAACGGATGGCAGCACTACCTCTGGCTTGAACACCGCAAATGTTGCAGCGACCACGTGCCCTGGTACTTGCCCCATGACTGATCCGCGACTGGTGAAGTAGGCCGGACCGTCGGGGGCCATAACTCCGTTCAGTTCACGTGGACTCGCACCGAAGCCCAATTTTTGGTAGTTGCTATGGCACTCGGGGGAGAAGTACACCTGACCCGTTACTGGTTCAAGAACGCCTGCTAATACTCGCGAAATATGTGTGGATGACATGTCTGAAGAATAACTACCGGGCGATGTATCCCGATTACTGGGGCAAATGTGGCAAGGTGGGTATATGTCCGTTGTTGTTGAACAAGCCACCATCGCTAACGCCGAATTGATTGACGCCTTCAACCGTCTTATTCCGCAACTGTCAACCTCGAACAAGCCGCCTACCCAAGAGCAGTTGGCCGAGATCATCGCGTCGCCATCGACCATCCTCTTCATAGCTCGACACGACGAACATATTGTTGGTTCACTCACCCTCGCAACATTTCGCATTCCCACCGGAGTTCGTGCATGGATTGAAGATGTTGTCGTTGATGCAGCCGCACGTGGCCATGGCGTTGGTGAGGCATTGAATCAAGCAGCGATTCTGGAGGCACGTCATCGCGGAGCGATCACTGTCGAACTGACTTCACGGCCATCTCGTGAAGCCGCAAATCGTTTGTATCAACGCCTTGGCTTTGTAGCCCGCGAAACAAACGTATATCGACACGAGCTATAGAGGATTCTCGTCTCACGATATGGTGAAGACATGGAACAACTTGAAGGCACGTACGTACCCAGCACTAGCGAATGGGTACGCAATCAAATCGAAGAATATGAAACGTCTGGTGGCACTGTAGGAAACACGCTCCTTAAGACCGGTATTCCAGTAATCATTGTCACCATGCGCGGAGCGAAGAGCGGAAACGTGCGAAAGATTGCATTGATGCGTGTCGAGCATGAAGGCTCGTATGCCCTCGTTGCATCCCGTGGCGGAGCCCCAGATAATCCTGATTGGTATACAAACCTGATCGAAAACCCAACTGAAGTTCTTGTTCAAGATGGCCCAGCACCATTTCGCGTCACAGTTCGTGAAGTAAAAGGTGATGAATACAACGCGTGGTGGGAACGTTCTGCTGCCGTGTTTCCTCAGTACAACGAGTACAAGACAAAAACGTCGCGTGTAATTCCTATTCTGATAGCTGACCCTCAATAACTGCTAGCCAGAAGAGTGAACTCGAACAGATTCGGGAACTGCAGTACGAATACGAGCAGAGCCAGGTTCACGAACAGTGAGTTCGCGAGTAGATGCATTGAGTGAAAGTTTCCAACCTCCTTCATGGGCGCATCGGTGGTGCTGAGTGCACAATGGAATCAGGTTGGCCATATCTGTAGTGCCACCAAGATTCCAAAATGAAATGTGGTGTGGTTGACATTGCGAGATAGGCACGTGGCAGTGTGGCATTGCACACGTTGTGTGCATAGATTCGAGAGCTCGCCGCTGATGCCGTGTGGCAAGACGACTTGATCGACCAACATCGAGAACAACGCCGTCATTTCCCAACACAATCGGAATTATCTTGGCTTCACAGGCAATGCGCCGAATCGTTTCAATCGGCACATCGATCTCTGTTCCGGTATGAACGAGGGAATGTTTATGTATACCTGATTGAAGTGTCTTTAGATCGATAATGACACTGACGTCTGCCCGACCGTAGGCAGAAGTAATGGGCGAAGCGGAATCGGTATTTGTATCGATGACGAGGGCACACAAACTAAGAGCTCGTAGTTGATCGGGAGACCGAGATTCACCGTTAACAGTTCCTTCGTGAAATAGCCGCTCCACTGCATTTTGTAGTCGACCTACTATTTGCAAACCAGATTCTGGATCAAATTCTCCGCGGAGGCACACCATGCCAGAATCACGATCGACCCAATGGCGCAAAAAAGTACGGCGACGTTGCTGCTCGAGTTGAGTGAGGCCAGCGTCTGTGTGGATCTGCTGCACGGCCCGCCGTACAGCTCGCGCAAAATTGTCAGGAGTGGTGTGCGAAGCAACCATATTGATCCAGTTGCCTTGTATTGCAACTTGTTGCTTCTCGGGATCAGACAGGTGAGCCATTGCTTGCGTAACTGCATCAATATGCGCGATAGACACAGTGCCGGTTGTGAGCGCAGTTTCGAGTTGTGGAACTAAATCCAATGTAGAGACCCGCGCTACACCACGTTGCGCTTCACTACGCGTGACCCCACATGCTGACGCGATGACCTGTGCTGGAATTACAGCTGGTGATGCAGCAGCGAGTTCTTGAAGTCGGCGAGTGAGAAGAAGTTTTTGTGAATCGACCCATGCTGCAACTTGAGCCAGGCCTTCGAGCGCTTGACGCACTGATTCGGTTGTGAGCTGGTTTATGGGCAGCGAATCGATTTTTTCCACGATGGGACAAATCGTTAGTGAACGAAGAGTGACTGACATTTAACCTCGTTCCTAAGAACAGTGAGGTGGACAACTGGGCCAGAAAGCCAATATGAATAGGGTTTTCCTATCGACATTCACACCGTAGAGCGTGGGTGTGTCGCAGTTACGTGGTTGCTGACTCGGTTTTTTCCATGGCGTCAGACAATCCGGCACGCAAGCGCAACGGCTGCTCGCGCAGGATTACGGCAAGCAACAATGCGATAACCATGGTGGCTGCACAGAGCCAATAGATTCGACTAACGCCCATAGCGAGACTGTCGACCACTGCTTGTTTTGAGGCAAGGGGCAAGGAAGCGATTTGTTCCGGTGATCGGATGATGGAAGAAGCTTTGTCTGGTTCAATGGGTATTCGCTTTGGTATTTCGCTGCGAATTGTTGAGTTCAGTACGGTTCCAAATATTGCGAGTCCGAAAGAGCCACCAAGCGATCGGAAGAAGAGCACTGTTGCGGTAGCAACACCAAGATCAGAAAACTCGACTGCATTCTGACTTGCGATTGATGTTGTGGTGAAAACAGATGCTGTACCAAAGCCTAAAAGAATCATCGGGATTACTAGGTACAGATAAGGAGTTGTTCCGGTTATTTGTGCGATGCCAAGTAGCCCAACGATACAAAGAGCACTTCCAATGACAGGGAAAATCTTGTACTTACCTGTCTTAGCAATGATGCGACCGACACCAAATGTCGCCATTGTTACGCCGAGCATTTGTGGCAAAGTGCGCAGTCCTGATTCTGTAGGGGATACCAAAAGTGAGTCTTGGAAGTACAGCGACAAAAAGCCACCAGCACCATAGGTAACTGCACCGGCGCACATTCCCAGAAGTGCACATGTGCGAACGATGTCATTTGAAAAAAGTCGAAGTGGAATCATCGGTTCTTCAGCACCTTGTTCTACTTTGATAAATGCAACAAGACCAAGAAGTGCAACAACGAGAAGTATTAGAACATGTTGTTGGGTCCAGCCGTGCCTGCCTTCTTCTAGTCCGATCATTAGTGATGCAATGGTGAGAGAAAGCAAACCAGCACCCATGAAGTCAAGTTTTGCTGTGCGGCGTTTGAACGGAAGTTTGAGTGCGAAGTGACAGATGCCAGCAACAATGATGATGAAAGGAATGTTGATGTAAAAAATCCAGGGCCAACTGGCGTGGTCGATGATGATTCCGCCAATGAGAGGCCCGAGAACTGCTGAACCAACGAATGCAAGAGTGAAGTAACCCATGTACCGGCCGCGTTCACGTGGCGGAAGAATGTCACCGAGAATTGCGAAGGCGAGTGCTTGAATTCCACCACCGCCCATTCCTTGAAATGCTCGAGCTGCAATAAGTTGCCCCATTGATTGCGATGCACCGCACAGAATTGAACCGACTAAGAAAACGGCCATTGTTGATTGAAAGATAAGTCGACGACCGTAAAGGTCAGACAATTTCCCAAGAAGGGGAGTGCTGATTGCTGAGGTCACGATGTAGGCAGTTCCTACCCACGCAAAACTTTCGAAAGCATTGAACTGACCAGTGATTGTGGGAAGCGCGGTGGCAATGATGGAGGTTTCTAGGTTTGCCAGCATGACGGCAAGTGCCAGAGCGCCTAGAACGATCCACAATCTCTTATTGGTGAATCCCGGAACCAGTGTCTCTGTAGCCATGATTTCACCGTACCCCTCGGGTGGTGTCTGGGGTCACACGGAGCGCAAAGCAAGTGGGGTAAGGAGTTGTGACTATTGATGATACCCTAGGGGGTATGTGTAGACAAGTGAAATGTAAGAAGTGCAATAAGCCAAGCTGGGCAGGATGCGGAGCGCATGTTGAACAAGTGCTCGGGCACGTAGCCAAGGCAGACCGTTGTTCATGCGGGTCGAGCAAAGCTCCGGCTGCATCAACTAAGCCCGGGTTCTTTTCCCGATTCTCGAAAAGTAAATAGCCACATACGCTTTAGGTGTGACGACTGAATGGCTACGACCTACTGAAAATGGCGCCGAGCGCTGTTGGTGGCCAGGTGATGATCAGCAATACATCGATTATCACGACACCGAATGGGGTCGCCCCGTACTCGACGACACCCGACTTTTCGAAAAACTCTGTCTCGAAGGTTTTCAAGCCGGGTTGTCATGGCTGACCATTCTTCGCAAACGTGAAAACTTTCGTTCAGCATTTCATTCATTCGATATGGATGAGGTTGCTCGTTTCTCTGAACGCGATATCAATCGACTTTTGGAAGATGCCGGCATAGTTCGACATCGAGGAAAAATTGAAGCAACCATCAACAACGCAGGCCGTGCACTAGATCTGATTGACGAAACTGGATCTTTGACTGACTTTATTTGGAGCTATGCACCGGACGTTCCATTTGGCCGCGATGGTGAGTCGTCGCATGGTTCTGGTGTTCCCTCCATATCGCCATCAGCTACCGCCTTGTCTAAAGATTTGAAACAGCGCGGCTGGAAATTTGTCGGCCCAACCACTGTGTACTCATTCATGCAGTCAATGGGTTTAGTGAATGATCATGTCGACGGATGTCATGTTCGTAGCGCATGCGAAACTGCACGGCAGTCAACAATTACTGCACGTAAGTAATTAGCTACGAGGATTCAAAAGATCTTCAGCATTCTGACGCACTTGCCAGTCTTTGTCTTCAAGCGCGAGTTGTAATGCTGCGTCGACTTCGTCACCTTCGAATGGGGCAAGTGCCAAGATTGCACGACGACGTACTGCAGGTTTATCTGAGCATGCCGCAAGAATTGCAGGCAGTCCTCGGGCATCACCGAGTGACCCAAGTGCCGCCGCACATGCCTCGCGAACCACGGCCTCATCGTGTGATGTAGTTCGATCAATGAGAGTTTCAATCTCAACATCACTTGCGAGCGTACGTTCACCCACACACCAAGCAGCCATTTCTGCCACAAATACATCTGAGTCATCGATGCATTGATGAACATCGACCTCCGGAAAAGGAACAGCTAATTCCACCGCCGTCCGTCTGGTTTCAATATGTGAATCCAGAATAAATGGCGCAAGAATTTCAGCAGTCAAAGTTCCGATGCGAGCAAGAGCACGTAATGCACTGGCGCGAACAGTGCCGTCCTGATGGTGCAATGCCTCGAGAGCAACTGAAGAATCCCCAGAGAATCCAGCTGCTATGACATCAAATCGAAAATTATCTGACATAGCGGACTAGGCCCGAAGGAGCCCACCCACGAATTCAAATGCAATGGTGAACAAGAAACCAAGGATGCAAGCGAGAAGGGCACCAAGGACGATTGCGCCACCAGAAAGACTCGCGAGGGTCTTCCATTTTTGATCGCGTTCAGGTTCGGCGTAGAGAGGAGTGGGTTTATTGTCAACCCGCACCACCGCAGTACGTCGCGGCGTGGCAGGCTTCATACGGTCGATAAACGCAAGCGCAACCAAGGCCAGGGCAATTACCCACACAGCGCGTGCACCAGCACCGGTAGCGGTGATAGCAATCAAAGATGATGAAAGGATTGACGTACTCATGAACAACTCAATTGTACCGCCAGTCCCACCACGCCGTCCCGCACCATTGCGTGGACTGGTATTCGCCCTGCCACTGATTACTTTGTCGTGGCTTGTGTTGTTCGGCATAGTTGTAATGGCAGCTGTACGTATTCAACGATTTGAAGTGGCACCTGGGGAAGCCATGACTGTGGCACCGCGTATTGAGTTTGCGAAATCATCGACAGGAGCAAAAGTTCCAGAACGATTCCGAACAACAAATGGGATCAAATTTGTGACTGCATTTGGTGGCCAGTTATCAATCCTCGACAGTGTTCTTGGGTGGATTGACCCATACGTGCAAGTCAACACGTATGAAGAACAATTCGGGAAAAGTAATCCAAGCACTTCGCGACGTCTGGGGTTTCAGGCAATGATCAGCGCAAAACAGATTGCCGAGTATGTTGCAATGAAGAAACTTGGACTTGACGTAAAACTTGTGATCGGTCGAGTAGTCATCGAAGAATTGGTTTGTGACGGTGCGCCGAAGAAAAACGCGGCGTGCACAAACCTCGAAGTGGGGGAGACCATTACTCACTTTGATGGAGTTGCGACCCCTACGTTGACTGACCTTGCAGAGCAGATGAAGGGCCGTGTTGTTGGCGACACAGTTGAACTCACAGTCATTCCCTATAAGGCAGGCGCAACAGTTCCGGACATAACGAAGGCTGAAAAGCGCACCGTGCAGTTAATGGCAAATGCCGATGATCCGACTCGTCCGATTATTGGCTTTGTTCCCGCAGACACTCGGACGGTGTCTTTGCCTTTTGAAGTCAAAATCTCAACCGCAGATATTGGCGGTCCATCGGCCGGACTGGCTTTTGCCCTCGCATTGCTTGATGAACTCACAAGCGGCAATCTGATGGGCACGTCTCAAGTAGTTGCTACAGGAACAATCAGCAATGACGGTTCTGTTGGGGCGATTGGCGCTCTCGAACAAAAGGCTGTGGCGGTCAAGGCATCCGGCGCTGACCTTTTCCTCGTTCCATCTGGCCAATCTGCTGATGAGATGAAGCGAGCACGCACAGCGGCTGGTTCTGGGGTAAAAATCGTGCAAGTTGCAACCCTGGATGAGGCATTACAAGTGCTGCGTGCCAACGGTGGCAATGCATTGAGTGCAACCACCGCCTAGACAGCCTGTGGATAATGCCACCGTTAGGCACCCTAGGAGTCGTACTGTAGAGGCGTAATGGCTATCTCTTTCTCCCGACCCGACCCATCATCCCCCGCAGCGGTGGGTTCGGCTGCATTTCCCACCAGTCGCCGTGGGTTTGATCAGGCTGAAGTACGCGATTTTCTCAAAATGGTGGCTGCCGAGATGGCTCGGCTTCAAGAGCGTGAGCGGTTCCTCGAAAGTGAAATGCGCGCCATGCAAACACGGGGCTTGTCGGCTCCTGGACGACTTGACGAAGAGACCGTCACCACATTGCTTGGTGAAGAAGCAGCACGCGTTCTGACCGCTGCTCGTGATGCAAGCACTCAAATTCGTGACCGCGCTGAAGAGTCCGCAACTCGCCTTGTAAAAGATGCTGCTGAAGATGCAGTGCGCATACGTGAGTCTGCAGTTTTGGAAGCCGCTCGTATTCGCGAAGACTCTGGCGCAGATGCTGAATCTGAAATTGAAATGGCAAAGCAACAAGGCCGTGACATGGTTAATGAGGCACGCGAGTATCGCGAAAAAGTCTTGTCGGAACTGTCCCGTCGCCGTGACGCCGCACGTTCACAAATTGAACAACTTCTTCATGGCCGCGATCGTCTGATGAACGCATTTGAACGTGCGCGAATTGCCAGTGAAGATGTCATCGGCGGACTCACCGAAGCTCATGATGAGCCTGAATTCATTGTTGATTTGTCGCCAACCACTGGTCCTGTGCCAATCATAAATTCTGAACATCCGTCTGTGAAAGTTTTTGATCGCGAAGAAGTTGTTGTTGAAGAAGAGCCAGCAGAGGCTGTTACTAATGTTGTTATTTTTGATCATGAAACAGAAGCAGAAGCAGAAATCATTGCAGAAGAAGTCAGCGTTGAAATAGTCGACGAAGTTCAGATTGTCGATGTTCTTCACCCGGTACATTCTCCAACTGAGATCACTCCAATAGTTGAGGACGTTGTTGCGGTAGAACCAACGGAAACATCTCAAACAAATGTGGTGTCACTGTTTGGTCGTGGGCGTCGGTCCGCCGATATGCCCGAAATCAAAATCGAAAATGAGATCGAAGTTGAAGTCGAAACGCCGGCCAATGAAGTAGTAGTTGCTCCGGCGCGAAAGAAAGATGTTGTCGCTGTCGACGATATTTTTGCGAAGTTGCGCGCGGGTAGCACTGCAGACGTGGCTGCAAAAACCACAACAGCGTCAGAAATTGCTACAGACGAAAAGCCAGTCACAAAAACTGCAGCACCAAAGGCAGAAAAGAAGGCCAAGGCCAAGCCTGTTGTTGCTGTCGTAGACCCTGCTCGCTTTGAAGAACGTAATGAAGAACTGTCTCCTGTAGTGGTTGCTATGGCTCGAAAGCTCAAGCGAGTACTTGCTGACGAACAGAACACTGTTCTTGGCCATGTTCGTGCAAAGCGATCATCGCTGGATATTGATGCAGTGCTTGGAACTGAAGCCGAACACAGTGCGCGATATGCCGAAGCTGTTGCAGAAGACTCCATGGCAGCTGCAAGTGCTGGTGCCAAGTCTGTGAAAGCAGCCGGTGGTTCTAGCCGTCGTGTTACACAGAAGGCCATTGCCGCTCATGCTGTCTCAGCTATTACCGCAGGTTTAGTTGCAGGGTTCCGTGAAGATGCTCGTATTGCAATTGGTGAAGCCGAAGGTGATCGCGAAGTTTTACTAGGGCTTATCCGTGATGTGTATCGCAGTTGGAAGACGGAAAGAATCGATTCTCATGTCGATGACATTGCATGCTCGTCGTACAGCCATGGTGCGTACCTTGCACTAGAGCCGGGTAGCAAGATCACATGGATGGCTGAGCCAGATACCAACTGCTGCAGCGAATGCGAAGACAATTCGCTCGGTGGCTCAGTTGTTCGTGGGGATGATTTCCCCACCGGTCACAGTCATCCTCCCGCTCATGCGGGCTGCCGATGCCTTGTTGCCCCCGTTCAGGACTAGCGTCCTGATGCGTGCGTAACTCATCAGACCTTCCTGGCGGCCCTACTGGCCCTGTATTTCGACTTCCTAACCTCGGCAAGCCATCTCGTGGCCGAATTGTGGTTTCAGTTGTAGTCGGACTCGTCTTGCTGCTTTTGTTTAGTGCAAAGGCGATGTCATCGTTCTACGTGAATGTATTGTGGTTCAACAGCGTCGGTCGAAGTGATGTGTACTGGGCGATTCTTCGTAGCAAAGCTGAACTTGTTGGCGTATTTACAGTTGGTTGTTTTCTATTTCTATGGGTCAACCTTCTTATTGCAGATCGTCTCGCACCACTGACTTTGCCAAATACGCCAGAAGATCAGACAGTGATTCGTATTCGTGAACTGACTGCAAAGAGCCGTGGCAAACTGCGAATCGCATTAGCTGTATTGATTGGCATCATGCTCGGACTACCAGCATCGAGCCAATGGCAAGAGTGGACAATGTTCCGCAATCGTCAAGCTTTCTCAGTCGGGGATCCGTTGTTTAAAGCCAATGTTGGTTTCTGTGTATTCCGTTTGCCATTCGCACAGTTTGTTGTGGCGTGGTCGTTTGGTGCTCTAGTTCTCGTCACAATTATTACTACTGCATTCCATTTCATCAATGGAAGTATTCGTCCTCAAGATCGTGTCCAACGCGTGACGTCACAAGCCAAAGTTCATTTGTCGGTGCTTCTTGCCATTGGAACTCTTTTGCGTGCTGCAGATTATTGGTTGTCGAAATACCAACTGACATCCTCTACTCGAAGCGTTGTGCGTGGTGCGTTGTACACCGATGTGAATGCGCAATTGCCGGCACTGAACTTGATGGTGTTGGTGTCACTCGCAGTAACAGCATTGTTGTTGTGGAACATTCGCCAGAAGGGTTGGCGCCTGCCGGTTCTTGCAATCGGCCTTTGGGTCGTTGTCGCTTTGGCTGTCGGCACTGTGTACCCAGCAATTATTCAGCGCTTTGTTGTTCAGCCAAACGTAAGTACTCGAGAGTTGCCGTTTATCCAGCACAACATCGTAGCCACGAAGGCTGCGATGGGAATCGGAAATGTAGCTCGAAAGGAAACAACTTTTAGCTCAATCAGTACTGCAGATATCCAAAAGAATGACGCGGCTCTGCGCGATGTGCGCCAGCTTGATCCGACACAAATGCTTGATCGTTTCGCTCTTGACCAAGGTCTCAAATCGTTCTACACAGTTAATGACCTTGATGTTGATCGCTACTCAATTGATGGGCGCGTGCAGCAAGTTCTCGTTGCGGCTCGTGAACTAAACCTTGCTGGTGTCCCAAACCGAACATGGGTATCGCGTCACCTTATTTACACGCATGGTTGCGGTGTTATTGCAGCTCCAGCCAGCTTGGCTACCGAAGATGGTCGTCCTTCTTATATTGATCTCAAGGTCACAAAGCCTCAGATTTACTTTGGTGATCGCCTTGGTGAATATGCCGTAGTGAAAACTTCTCAAAAAGAGCAAGCATGTCCTGGTGGAAATCAAACATCCTTTGTTGGCGATGGGGGAATCAAAGTCAACAGCTTTGTTCGCCGTGTTGCCCTTGCAGTGAACTTTGGTGAGTTCAACCTTTTCGGTTCAAACCTCATTACGCAAGATTCTCAGATCCTGTTACAGCGTGATGTACGTTCACGCGTAGCAAAGATTGCCCCTTTCCTTCATCTTGATGCTGACCCGTATGCAGTCGTTGTTGATGGCCAAGTGAAATGGGTAGTCGATGCATTCACTACGACAAATCGCTACCCATATGCGGAGTCCGCAAATGTTTCGCAACTCACAGCTGGAAGCGGTCTGAACCATTCATTTAATTACGTTCGCAACAGTGTGAAAGCAGTAGTTGATGCATATACAGGCAACGTAACTCTGTATCTGATGGATACAAAGGATCCGATTGCTCTCATGTGGAACGCTGCATACCCAGACTTGTTCGCAAAGAAGTCAACTGTGCCCGCTGAATTGTCAGCGCACTTCCGTTACCCAGAAGATTTGTTCCGTGTACAGACAAATATGTTTGGCCGTTACCAATTTGACGATGCAACGTTGTTCTTCAACCGCGATGCTGCATGGAGCGTTGCTCAGGCTCCTGCTAACGCACCAGAAACTGGCGGCACCGGTGGACTTCTTGGAACAACTGCGACTGGAGTCGCACCAGTTGATTCAATCAATGCCACCGATTCATCGGTTGAACGTTTCAGCCCCTACTTTTCAATATTCCACGAACCCAATGCGAAGACCGACATTGGTCAGTTCTCAATGGTTCGTCCTTTTGTTCCGTTCTCAGCTGATGACAGTCGTAAAGAATTGCGTTCGTTGATGGTGGTGTCTAGCGAGCCAAAGACATACGGAAAAATGACGGTGTACGACATTAAGGCGCCACTTCCTGCAGGGCCTGCAACAGTGTCTGCTCAATTCGAAAGTGAACCAGCAATTTCGCAGACGATCACCCCGCTCGACCAACGCGGTTCACGCGTAACGTACGGTGATCTGCAACTTGTTCCTGTCGGTAAAGGGCTCGTTTATATTCGTCCGATGTTTGTACAGCCAGATGGCAATGACAAACAAGTCTTTGTGCGAAAAATTCTCGGTGGATATGGTGACAGGTCAGTCATTGGTGACAGTTTGACCAGTGTGATTTCTCAGTTGTTCCCCGGATTCAATGTGAATCTCGGTGATCGTGTTGGCGGTTCGTCAAGTTCACCAACAACCACGATTGCCGGAAGTCCTGTCACGGTTGCTCCAACAGTTGGTACAACACCAGCGGAGTTGTTACGACAAGCGGAATCGTTGTTTGCACAAGCTGATGCAGCATTGGCGAAATCACCACCAGATTTTGCTACGTACCAATCCAAGTTGTCTCAGGCACGCGGGCTTGTTCAACAAGCCTTAGCCACAGTCAAGGGCTAGTTCAGGCGCGTTGGCGCTGTAACAATTTGTTCGCGAGTGCTGCAAGGTCTTGCCGGAATGTGATTTCATACCGAGCTTGTTCGTTTGCAAGACGCACTTGTGTTGTCTTTAATGCATCCATCATTTCGGCAACGCCAGTGTCTTCTGCGCGCTTTGATAGTTCTTCAATCTCGGTACCAAGTTCATGTAACTGACGCGATAGTTCAGAGCCCATGCCTGATACTCGAGCTTCAATTCCTGCAAGTCGATCCACTGTGGAACGTGCAACTTCCCGTTCAGCTACCAATGCAGCCACCTGTTCGCTCATTTCAGCCCGTAAAGAAGCAATTTCTGCTTGTAATGCCTCTACGGCTAGCTGGGTTTTTTTGTTTCGGGCAAGCATGGTGATTGCACTAATCCTAAGCAATTCGGGTGAAGTTGTGAGTGAGGCACTCGCCTTGTACCGTAATGCTTCAACTACATCGCGGGGTGGAGCAGCCCGGTAGCTCGTTGGGCTCATAACCCAAAGGTCGCAAGTTCAAATCTTGCCCCCGCCACTAATAAAAAAAGTCTGAAATCCCAGCCTCTCCACAGAGGTTGGGATTTTGGTTTTCTAGGGGCCTCTGACATGTGGCAGACCCGTCCGCTTCGGCGACACATTCGTGTGCCTGTTCTAATGGAAGTCCCATGACGACGACAATGCTGAGAAACGACCGATGACTATTCGCGGAGCAGCCTACGTAGCTGGCATTTACGAACACCCTCGCCGCGACATCCCAGATCGCACTCTGTTTGAGATCCACACGGAAGTTGCACTTGGCGCATTGGCAGATGCAGGTTTGTCGATGACTGATGTCGACGCGGTGTTCTGTGATGGCACCGCAGGCTTCGGGCCAATGTCGTTAGTGGAACATTTTGGTTTGAATCCGAGCTATATCGACAGCACTGAAACTGGAGGCTCGTCGTATCTTGCTCATGTTGGGCATGCTGCTGCAGCCATCGCAGCAGGGAAGTGTTCAGTTGCTCTCATCACGTTGGCGGGCAAACCTCGTACAGGTCGGTCAGTCGTGGCTTATGCACAAAGCCCCGAGGCCGGATTCGAATCAGGATGGGGTGTTTCTGGTGCCCCCCACACGTACGCACTTGCTGCACAGCGCCATATGTATGAGTTCGGCACAACATCTGCGCAGTTAGCCGAAATCAAAGTTGCTGCAAGTATTCATGCCCAATACAACCCGAATGCGTTTCTGCCGTATGCAGTCACCGTTGAAGACGTATTGAATTCGCCGTTAGTGGCTGATCCGTTACATCGTCTTGATTGCTGTGTTGTTACCGACGGCGGCGGCGCCTTGGTTGTGGTGTCTCCTGAAGTTGCGCGTTCGCTCAATCGCACATCAGCAAAAATTCTTGGCCACGGCGAAGCAATCAAGCACACCAGCAACGGCGGCATTGACCTTACGTATACAGGCGCGGTGTGGTCTGGGCCACGCGCATTTGCTGAAGCCGGGGTCAGTGTTGCTGACATTAAATATGCTTCGATTTATGACAGCTTCACAATCACGGTTCTGCAGACAATTGAAGATCTTGGTTTCTGTGAAAAAGGCCAAGGTGGAAAATTCGTGATGGACGGCGGACTCGTTGCGCCATTCGGAAAATTGCCATTCAACACTGACGGTGGCGGATTGTGCAATAACCATCCATCAAACCGCGGTGGAATAACCAAAGTGATCGAAGCTGTGCGTCAGATGCGTGGGGAAGCACACCCTTCGGTACAAGTACCGAACTGCCAGATATCGCTTGCGCACGGAACAGGCGGCAGTCTTGGCTCAAAGCACGGTTCCGTCACACTCATTCTTGGACAAGAGGACGCATGACCATGTTGCCAGCACCTGCACCCGTTATCAACTCAACGACAGCTGAATTTTGGAAAGCCACTACAGAGGGTCGATTCCTCTTGCAGCGTTGCGATGCGTGCGACATTGTTCTGTGGTTCCCACGGCGCAATTGCCCGAAGTGCTGGACAGAAGATGTGTCCACATTCGATGCACAGCAGACGGGCACTATTTATAGTTTCACTGTTGTGCGCAAGGGCAAGGGCGTCTTTCAGGACGCAGGTCCATTTGTTATTGCCTATGTAGAGCTTGCTGATGGTCCACGCATTATGACCAATATTGTCGATTGCGACATTGATTCATTACACATAGGAATGCCCGTAGAGATGGTGTTTCACGACACTGGTGAAGGAAGCGCTTTGTATCGCTTTCGGCCTGTTTCTCGCTAGCGGCTCGCCTCTAACTCATACATCGGAGTGCCATTCAGAGGCACCCATAAGCCAGCACCAACCTGACGGAAATGCCCGGAGAGGTGTTTGCGGTACCACTGAGCAGAACGGTGATGAACCTGCAAGTCTGTTCCGGATTCGTCGATGATGTTTTCGTAGTCCCACTTAGTCGGAAGTTCGAGATACATCAGGTGCCGCGTTGCAGCTGCGAGATTATCGAATGCCTGAATGACTGACTGATTGTCGAGGTATTGCAAAACGCTGTGGCACACGACGAGGTCAAATTTTCCACGAGGACGCCATGTAGCTATGTCGTGTTGCTCATGATTCCAGGTTGTACACGCATGTTCGCTGACATCAATTGAGCGAACAGTTACTTCAGGAAATGAGTTGTGATACCAGTCGCGCCACATTCCCATGCCAGCACCGACATCAAGAACTGAAGTGATGTTGATTCCCCACCATGCAGCGAGATGGTGAACCGCCGTTGCGAGATGTGCAATCTTCTCAGCATCGTGCGCACCGTTGTCACCATAAAAACGTTTGTAATACGCAGTATCGAATTTCAACATGTCGTTACGTTAGAGCGAAGTGCCCGACGAGACCCAAACATCGACACTGACGTGTGTCGTAGGTGATGCATCAGCAGCGGTCTGCCACACCAATGGGGTCATCGAGAATAAATCGGTGGCTGTGCTGGGTGAAAGGTCAAGTTCAAATTGAAGACGTTCTGCATGTTGTGCTTGCGCTGGTGGTTCACTGCGTCGCTCTTCACGTTCATCAATAGATTGATCGCGTTTCGGGCGCATTTGTTGCAGATGATGCGGGCCCGGTGTGACAGTGACCCATGTGCCACCCTGTTTCAACACACGGGCGTATTCTTCGAATGAATGTGGCGCGAATACAGAGAACACGGCCGCACACGAGTGGTCAACGACAGGAAGGCGAAACGCCGATGCAACTGCAAAGTGGGCGTCTGGCAACAACTTGCTCGCCATCTGCACTGCTTTCTTTGAAATATCGATGCCGTATTTTTCAGATGAATTGATGTGAGTGAAGTAGTAACCCTCACCACATCCCACATCAAGAACTGGACCAGTGATGTGTTGCAGTGCATTGGCGAGTGCTGATGCAATCGGTGCGTACGACCCCGTGGCGAAGAAGTCTCGACGGGAACGAAGAGATTCTGCAGTGTCGCCAGACGTAGTGGTTGCGGCAAGTCGTCCGCCAACAACGAGATTGATATATCCATCCCGTGAACGATCGAAGAGGTGATTATTTTCGCATCGTGCCTCATGCCGGTTGAGGTGTAGTGGCTTTGTGCAATGTGGGCAGGCAAAGACTGTGAAACCGCCGATGTCTGTGCCCATTTAGGAAGTCTGGCACTGGTTTTCCCATAAATGCGTTATAAATCACTGAATCAGTCGCCCCGTGGTTCAGAAATGCGGTGCCCTCACTAGCCTGTATACGTAATCAACCCGAAAGAGCGTCCCCATGGCCGGTAACTCAGTATTTCGACACCAGCATGCCGGCGTGTTGAGTGTTGCATCGGTTGAAGCACCAAATGTCATTACGTCTGCATGGATCGACGAGCAATTGGCTGAGGTCTACCAACGCAATGGCCTCAGGTCCGGGTTGCTTGCTGGGCTTGCGGGTATCGAAGAGCGTCGCTGGTGGGATGAGGACGTGTCATTCTCTGATGCCGCTGCCATGGCCGGCAAACTCGCCATTGAAAAAGCTGGTATCGACCCGTCACAAATTGGCGCATTGATTTCCACATCGGTTTGTAAAGAGCATCTTGAACCATCTGTGGCATGTCTCGTTCATGATCGTTTGAAGTTGTCCTCGTCATGTCTGAACTTTGACATCGGCAATGCATGTCTCGGTTTTGTCAATGCCATGCATCTTGCAGCCACCATGATTGATTCTGGTTCTGTTGAATATGTGCTCATTGTGGACGGAGAAGGCAGCCGCCAACCTCAAGAGGCAACTATCGCCCGACTTCGCCAACCTGAGTCAACGGCCCTAGATGTGTTTTCCGAGTTCGCCTCGCTCACACTTGGCTCTGGCGCAGCGGCAATGGTGATGGCAAACTCACAACGCCATCCAGAAACACACCGAATAATTGGTGGCATGGCACGAGCCGCTACTGAACACAATGCGCTGTGCGTGGGCGACCTTGATCGCATGACCACGGATACTCACGGACTATTAGTTGCTGGTCTTGACTTGGCTGCCGAAGCGTGGGAACAAGGACTTGTTGATTTTCACTGGGGGCCAGACGATGTTGATTGGTACATCTTGCATCAGGTCAGCAAGGTGCACACCACAATGTTGTGCGATCGTATTGGTATAGATCCTGCCAAGGCTCCTATTACGTTTCCTCATTTCGGAAACATCGGTCCTGCAGCGATTCCAATTACGTTGGCAAGTGTGCAAGACCAGATCAAACCAGGCCAACGCGTCATTTGTCTCGGCATTGGTTCTGGTCTGAATACAAGTGCGCTTGAGATTCTTTGGTAAACGTACAACGTCCGCTCGTTGCTGATTTTGCGACGTTCGGACTTGACCCCACATGGTCGCGCATAATTGATGTGCCGAGTCATGATGGCGCATCGCATAGATGGCATCTTCTCGATCGTCCAGGGACCAAGCCAGACGCACCTGTTGTGCTGTGTTTGCATGGCAACCCCACATGGTCATTTTTGTGGTCACGTTTATTAAATGAATTGATTTCAGATTTCCGTGTTATTGCACCAGACCATTTATCAATGGGTTTGTCGGAACAAGTGCCCACCCGCGTGTATCGCGATCGTGTTGCAGATGTCAATGACTTGGTTACTGCCCTGAACATTACGTCTCCGATATGGATAGTTGCCCAAGACTGGGGAGGCGCAATTGCAATGGGTTATGCAGTTGCACATCCTGACCGTGTCGCCGGACTAGTTCTCTCGAATACCGGGATTGCGGTTCCACAGGATCGACGTGCTCCATCACTTATTCGGCTTGCTGCTGCTAGTGGTATCCACCGCCTTGTCACTAAAGAATCGTCGCTATTTGTGCGCGGGACTCCTTTTCTTCCAGGACGCGAAATTTCTGCTGCGCAGAGAACAGCATTGGCGTTTCCGTATCGGCAACGGAATCGTCGCAATGGTGTTGCAGATTTTGTAGCCGACGCACCACTTACTGCGCGACACTCCTCTGCGCAAGACATTGCCAATGTTGCTGAAAAAATTTCGACATTGACTGTTCCCGTTCGTTTGGTGTGGGGCTCTCGTGACCCTGTGTTTAATGACGACTTTGCGCATGACCTCATGAATCGTTTCCAGAATGTGGCCTTGCATCGCATTGCAGATTCTGGTCATCTCACCGTGCTAGAAACATCAATCGCTCCTTTTGTTGAAGCAGCAATCAATGAAGCCGGAGCGGGCAAGCCACTTCAGCAGTTACCGCACAATGATGCCACTGAAGCAACTCTGTGGTCCCACATTGACCAGTGGGTGAATGCCGACGATATTGCCATTACAGATGCGGCCGCAGACGCCTCTGTAACGCGACCAGAGTTTGCTGCGCTTGTTGCTACATATGCAGAAGCATTGCATCATCGCGGAGTACGCCTAGGAGATCGAATTGCGGTGTTGGTTCCCCCCAGCATTGATCTCATCGCAGTTGTATATGCGTGTTGGCGAATTGGCGCCGTCGCAGTTATTGCAGATAGAGGTCTTGGTCTTCGAGGTCTGAAGTCAGCTATTGGTGCGTCTCGTGTGAAACACGTCATCGGTCCCGTGAAAGCAGTAGCAGCCGCACGCTTGTTGCGTTGGTCGCCTAATGCTTCAATAATTCGACTATCAGCACTCAATCGGTCGCCACGTGTCGCGAAGCTTGAGTATGTAAGTGCGCCTGAACCAGGTGCTGATGATCCTGCAGCAGTGTTGTTTACCTCTGGTGCAACAGGACCAGCAAAGGGGGTGCGTTATACGCATCGCCAGTTGTACGCACAACGTGACGCGCTTCAAGAAACGTACAACATCATTCCGACGGATACGTTCGTAGCTGCTTTTGCTCCGTTCGCGTTGTATGGACCGGCTTTGGGTATCGCAACAGGACTCGCCGATATGGATGTGACGTCGCCCGGAACATTGACTGCAGCAGCGCTTGATGATGCGTGTCGTCGAGTGGACGCGACAATGGTGTTTGCATCACCGGCAGCGTTGGCAAATGTTGTGCGAACTGCAACGGCCGATGTTGAGCATCTTGGCAAAGTACGCCTTGTGATGTCTGCGGGTGCACCCGTGCCGATTAAGACATTGCAAGAAATTTCTCGTCTATGTCCCGAGGCTGAACTTCACACGCCATATGGCATGACCGAAGTGTTACCAGTCGCAGATGTCTCGTTGACTGACCTGGTACGCATCGGAACTGGTCAAGGTGTGTGTGTTGGCAAACCAGTGAGTGGTTGTGATGTTCGCATCGACAGCCAAACTTCAGAGCTTTTAGTGTCAGCCCCGTGGATGTCGGCAGGGTACGACGCATTATGGCTTACGCAACACAATGCACGCCCAGTCGTGAATACAGATGGCCACACAGTCACGTGGCACCGCACGGGGGACGTGGGCCATATTGATCCTGAAGGCAATGTTTGGATCGAAGGACGTTTGGTACATGTGATTCACACGTCCCGCGGCCCTGTTGCGCCTGTTCCTTTGGAGATAGCAATCGAGGCATTTCCGAACGTAACTCGTGTTGCGGCAGTGGGGGTGGGGCCCGTTGACGTGGAACAAATTGTTATTGTCATCGAAACCATCGACAGCAGTGACGGCCCCGCTGATGCTGAGTTAACTCTTGCCGTGCGTGCTGCACTTGCTCCGTTAACAATTGCCTCTGTGTGGACAACCAAGAAGCTCCCGGTTGATATTCGTCATAACTCAAAGATTGACCGCACTGCGGTGTCAAAACAGATGTCACAAATTCTTGCTGGTACCAAGAAGTGAAAGTCCTAGTAACTGGTACTGGCAGTCTGCTTCTTGGCGGTATCGCCAGTGAACTCGTTCGTCGTGGCGATGATGTGGTGTGTTTGCAGCGCAGGCCGTCTGCATTCATCGGGCACCAGAATGCTCAAGAAGTTCTCGCAGATATTTGTGATGCTGAAGCTGTTGTGGCGGCGGCTCATGGGTGTGATGCGATCATTCATGGTGCAGCGCGCGTTGGTGTTGTTGGCTCACAAAAAGAGTTTTACGACACGAATGTGACTGGAACAAGAAACATTCTTGAGGCCACTGAACAACACAACATTTCGCGGTTGGTGTTTGTATCAACTCCTTCGGTCGCACACACCGGAGATTCACTTATTGGTGCACCCGCTGGTGAAGCCGAAATTGGTCGCTCACGCTCGCATTATGCAGAATCAAAAGCTATTGCTGAACGCACAGTTCTGAATGCACGCAATGAACAACTCGCAGTCGTAGCGGTACGTCCGCACTTGGTGTGGGGTCCTGGTGATACGCAATTGGTCGGTCGCATTGTGGACCGTGCAGCAAGTGGACGTCTTGCAGTCATTGGTACTGGGGACGCTTTAGTGGATTCCACTTACATCGATAACGCAATTAGCGCACACATTGCAGCGCTCGATTCTTTACACATTGGTTCAGCGTGTGACGGCAAGGCATACGTGATCTCAAACGGTGAACCCCGCACTGTGAATGAACTGATGCGCTCTATGTGTAATTCAGCCGGTGTTCCATTTGAACCGCGACATGTTTCGTTAGCGATGGGCATTCGGCTTGGGTCTTTGGTTGAACGACTATGGCCGATGATGCGATCATCAGAACCGCCACTGACGCGCTTTATTGCAGAACAATTAGGAACAGCGCATTGGTTTGATCAGCGTGCAGTTCAGCAAGATTTGGGCTGGACACCACACGTTTCTTTGGATGAAGGTTTTCAGCGCTTGACACAGTGGTTTGCGTCGCGGTAACCGAAGATTTTCTACAGCGAGTAGATACGAGTTGCTGTGCCGCGGAACATTGCGTCTTTCTCTGCTTCAGTGAATGATGCAGTCATTTTTTTGAAGGCATTCCACACAACTGTGTATGACAAAGAGAATCGATCGATTGGGAAGTTTGATTCGAACATGCAGCGCTCGGGACCAAAACATTCAATGGTGTGGTCGAAGTACTTCTTCTGTACCGCAATGAATTCATCAGAGGTTGGTGGCTTCTCTGCTGTATGCCAACCGAATCCATTGTCGGGCATCGCAAGCCCACCCAGTTTTGCAACAACGTTTGAGCACGTCGCTATTTGAGCAATGTCTTTTTTCCATTGAGTAAAGATTTCGTCACGCTGTGACTCGTATGGGCCAACACCTAAAGGCGTTCCAAAATGGTCGAGCACCATTGTTGTGCCGGGAACTGCACGAGCAAGTTCAAGAAATTCTGAGTTTTGATAGTGGTAATGCCACGAGTCATACGTGAGGCCGCGTGCACCCAATGTTGCCACGCCACGTCGAAAGTTTGCATCCTTGTACAAATCTTTTGGTGCGCCGCCAGGAATAGCCAAAGCTTCGGGGTGATCGGCGCGGGAAAGGGCATCACGAATTCCACGAAGAAGGCCCTGGCCGGCTTGCGTATGTGCGTCAAGAATTTCATTGAGGTCATCGCGCCTCAGGTCGCCATGAGCCACGATGCCAGAGATGAGGTGCGTCGGATCACGAAGCGACTCTGCGGCAACGAACTCTGTTTCACCCACTGGAGCAAGATGCGCGGGTCCCTCCTTGCGGTAACTGGCGCCGCATTCAATAAAAACTGTTTTCTCGATGAGATGGCCAGCCGTTGCGTCGTCGTGCAACTGCTCGAGTCCATAGGGCAATGAACCGCCAATAGGCCACAGATGATGGTGTGGATCCACGATGCGCCGACCAGGATCAACCACCTCTTCTTGGACTTGATTAAACCATTCAGGGCTTCCGGGTGCGTAACTATTCATCAGCATGTTCTAGTACTTGTTCTTCTGTATCGCTGTACTGGCGTGGTATTTCGTCGAGTGACACAAAGAAGGGGCAAAAACAGGGCAAAATGGTGGCTGATGTTGACTGCTCACCGCCTCTCTAAATACGCGACAGTTACATGTCTTGTTCTGGCGGTTCTGATTCAGCAAGTGGTGTCACGTGGTCTTTTGTCAGACTTTGACAAGACAGCGCGAGACGTAGCGCGGAACCTCGATGCCCCGCACGATTTCTTCTCAGTTACTGTGATGCTTGGCTTACGAGGAATCATTCTGACAATTTGCTTACCGATTCTTGGGTGGCTGTCTTGGAAGAGACGTTCGTGGTTGCCAATTGCGGGCTTCTCAATAGTTCTTGTCTTTGAAACCGGAATTGCCGGCGCATTGAAAATTTCAGTAGGACGGATTTTTCCGTATCAATATGAGAATTTCTGGAATCGAATGATGATTGGTCAAGACGAAATGGCTTTCCCATCTGGGCACGCTGCGAACTGCGTTGCGCTGTGGGGATATGTTGCGTGGTATTTCACCAACGCCGGAACGCGCGCTCGACAAATTGCGATTCGACTTGTTGTCGTTGCCAGTCTGATTGTTGGCGTATCTTCATGGCTCATTAGAACTCATTGGCCGACTGATCTAGTGGCTGGTTATGCAGTGGGCTTAATTTCGTTACTTGCTGTGATTGGGTTGTACACAGCGCTCGGGCTTAATCCCGAGGCCACGATTCCGCGCTCTCAAGAAGCTCATCACGAAACTGCGGATGTGCAATAGCTGCTAGTGCCTGTGCACGTTCACGAATTGTGCGGCCTTCCAATTCAGCAACACCAAACTCAGTAATGATTGTGTCTACCTGATGGCGCGGAGTACTGACGACGCTTCCTGCAGGAAGAATGCCCATGATGCGACTCGTTAGTACGCCATTAATCATTGTGGTGGAGGGCAAGCAGATCAGACTTCTATCAGTGGCATCAAGCCCTGGCCCGGATACGAAATCTTCATGACCACCAACGCCGCTGAATTGTGTGCCACCGATGGTGTCTGCAACAACTTGTCCGGCAAGGTCGACAGCCAATGCACCATTGATAGTGACCATGTTGCGGTTGCTGGCAATCAGTTCAGGTGAGTTCACAATTTTCACTGGCAAGAAACGAACCGCATCGTTGTTGTGCAGCCAGGTGTAGAGCTCTGGAATACCAGCTGCAAATGTTGTGGGCGAGAATCCATCGAACTTGCTGCCTTTATTGTTGGTAACTTTTCCCGCCTGGTGAAGACGCATAAGACCGGTTGTAAACATTTCAGAATGAACACCAAAATTTCCCATGTCACTTGCAGCAAGCGAGAGTGCGATTTGATTTGGAATACCACCGATCCCGGTTTGTAAGGTGCTACCCGAATGAATGAATGGCAGGGCGATCTCTGCAATTGTTCGCTCAGCATCAGTTGGCTCTGTATCTGCCAAGTTCAGCGGAGTCCGGTCTGTTTCTATAAGGCAATCAATCGCGTCAACATGAACCCGATGTTCATGAGCGGCAACTCCGAAGGTGCGTGGAAAATGTTCGCTTACTTCAACAAGAAGAACTCGTTCTGGGTCTGCGCTCGCTCTGTGTATTTCATCAACTGTGGCGCCAGCATGGACGGACAAACTGACCCAGCCATCTACGGGAAGCGAGCCTGCTGTTGCCATGATTCGCGGTCGCATGTTCTGAAGGATGGGTTCGAATCGACGAAAGTCTGCTGGAACGAAATCAATTGAGGCGCCCGAGTCACGCAAAAAACGTTCGGCCGGTCCAAAAAATCCGCTGCGATAGTGGACGCCAGCTTTTGCGAGAATCGCATAGAGGTCTGGCATCAGCGCACCAGATATTTGTAGGTCAACAAAGTCGTCTCGGTCGCCCAGCGCATGCATGAATCCGCCCGGCACACCTGGCCCCAGGGGGACTGCCAGGGTGTCCGTTGGACGCACGATGGCGACGGCCTCAGAAATAGTCATACGAGCCATATGTCCCATGGTACGCAGGTAGCAGATTGGATATGCATCTGGCAGGCTCGTAGTCATGCAACAGCACGATCTACTCATTATTGGCGGGGGACCTGCAGGGTCGGCTGCTGCCATTACTGCGGCTCGTGCTGGATTGAAAGTCGTGCTCTTTGAAAAGGGTCCATACGGCCGCGACAAGGTATGTGGCGATGGCCTAACCCCTCGCGCAATCGGAGCCCTGAATGATTTGGGCATTGACCATTCTGTTGCGCACAAAATTGATGGCTTGCGAATGATTACGGGAAAGAAGCAACGCGAACTTGCATGGCCGACTACTGTGCGTTTTCCGAATCATGGGGCCGTGTGGCCACGCCAACGATTTGATAATCATCTTCTCGATGTTGCGATTTCAAGTGGTGCAGATGTCCGTTTCGAATCTGAGGCACTTCCTGTTCTTGAAGATGGACGTGTGGTTGGCGTCAGCGTCGGAACAGAAACGTTTCGTGTGCCATTCACCATTTTGGCTGCAGGAGCACAAGGAATGGCCGCAAAGATGCTGGGTGCAGAACGTGACCCTAATGAACCGTTTGGTCTTGCAATTCGCGCCTACGCACCAACACCGCGTCATGCGGAGCGCCATCTTGAAGCATGTCTTAGCTTGAGCGACGAACATGGTGTTGCAGTGCCTGGGTACGGCTGGATGTTTCCTGCCGGCGATGGCACCGTCAACATTGGTGTTGGCGCACTCAGCACCATGAAAGGTTTCAAGAAATTGAATCTCAACACGTTGCTTGATCAGTATGCGACCTTGGTGCGTGAATCATGGTCGCTTGGTGATTACATCGAAAAGCCTCGTGCTTGGAGATTGCCGATGAGTTGCACCAAACGCCACGGGCCAGGTTGGGTAGCTATTGGCGATGCTGCAGGTTTTGTGAACCCAATGAACGGTGAAGGAATTGATTACGGACTTGAATCAGGAATGTTGGCTGTAGAGCGATTCCTTGCAGATCCGAATACAGCATCTGAGTCATACAACGAATTGGTGGGCGAGCGGTTTGACGCGTTCTTGCGCACGGGGCGACGGTTTAGTTTCATCATTGGTCACCCGTGGCTATTGAAGCCTGGTTTACGAATTGCAGTTGGTACACAAGTGGCAGCTGACATCACTTTGGCTGTCATGGGAAATCTCATTGATTCAAATACTCCGGGTGCCGCAGGTCGCGTGATGAAAATTGCTGACGGTGCATTGCGAGTCGCAGACCCCATCTTGCGACGCACACGTGCCAAGGCCTAAACACCACTAGTTGGCCCGTGTGAGCCGTTGTGAGCACAGATAGGTTGGTGTCTATGAGCGCAATGAAACCAGACCTTTCCATTCCCGCAGGGGACGCACCTTCGGAACTTGTTCTTGAAGACATCACTGTTGGTGATGGAAAAGAAGCAGTCGCCGGCACAAACGTAGAAGTGCATTATGTCGGTGTTGCATGGAGCACACAGCGCCAATTCGATGCATCATGGGATCGCAACGAGACTTTTGAATTTCGTCTCGGCGCTGGTCAAGTGATTTCTGGTTGGGATCAAGGCGTTGCAGGTATGAAAGTCGGCGGTCGCCGTCGCATCACTATCCCAGCTCATCTTGGATACGGATCACAAGGTGCAGGCGGAGTTATCAAGGGTGGAGAAACTCTTGTCTTCGTTGTTGACTTGTTGAACGTTAACTAGTCAGACCCCCGTTGAGCTTCTGGATGCACCACTGACATGAAACCTGTGGTTGTCTATGACGGCGATTGTGGAATCTGTGAAGCATCCGCACGTTGGATCCTTGCTCACGTGACTGCCGTTGATGTTGTATCGCATCATCAATACGGACTTGACCACATCGGTTCTGTGTGGTTCGTCACTGACAATGGTCGGTTGGAAGGCGCTGCCGCTGTTTCAGCAATCTTGAAATCAGCTGATGCTCGCGCTTACCGCGCTGTCGGTGTTGTAATCGGATTACCTGGAGTGCTCTTTATCGCAGGGCTTGTGTACTCGCTAGTTGCTCGTAATCGTCGGCACATATCGCGTCTCCTCGGCATGAATGCGTGTGGACTTCCTCCGCGATAACTGATGATCGATAGTGCCCAATTGCTTCTGCGATAGACCACCCTTATGAATGCCCTTGTTGTTTACTGTCATCCCGTTGAAGGAAGTTTTTGTTCTGCAATGCGTGATGCAGCAATGTCGGGTTTGCGTGCCGCTGGACACACGGTAAATGTGATTGATCTCGCAGCTGAAGAATTCAATCCGGTGATGTCGACATCTGAATGGGATACCTATCGGCAGGGAAACGGCGACATACCAGTCGGTCTCGAACGTGATGTTTCCTTAGTCAAGTCTGCAGAGATAATCGTATTCGTCTACCCCACATGGTGGGGTGGGTTGCCTGGGCAACTCAAAGGTTGGTTAGAGCGGGTGATGTTGCCGGGAACAGCGTTTGTGTTTAACGAGAACAACAAAGTGCGACCAGGTCTTCGGAACATCCGACGTATCCATATCGCATCTACTTTCGGCTCGCCATGGCTATACGTACGTTTTGTGAACGACAACGGTCGTCGCATTTTGGCACGCGCATTTCGATTGAATACGTCATTGCGAACAAAAGTGTCCACATCAAGCCTGTATGCAATGGATACAGCTACTGATGAAAGTAGAAAGAACTTCCTACTTTCTCTTGCGAAGAAGATGCAGAAGATATGAAAGTTCTCATAGTTCTTGCGCATCCGTCTGAAGAGTCTTTTGTTTCTTTTCTTTCATCGGAGATCCTTGCTGAATTGAAGACTGGCGGTCATGAAGTTCGTCATCATGATTTATGGGCTGAGAATTTCAGTCCGGTGTTTACGGCGTATGAACGTTTGAATCATGTGGGAGACGTGGCCGAGAAATTACGGGCCCTTCCCGAACTACAACAACACATCGAAGATTTGCAGTGGTGTGAAGCATTGGTACTTGTGTACCCCACGTGGTGGTCTGGGCAGCCCGCAATGTTGAAGGGTTGGTTTGACAGAGTGTTAATGAACGGGGTTGCGTGGATACTGCCTGAAGGCGCGGCACGCATTCGGCCACTTCTGACCAATGTGCGGCACTTAATCGTGGTGACCACTCACGGATCAGGCAAATTTGTTAATGCACTTGAAGGGGAGTCGGGGAAACGAACTGTCTTTCGCTCGGTGCGTCTTATGCTGCACCGGCGAGTTCGTTGCGAGTGGTTGGCGATGTACGGCCTAGATAATGCCACGCTGCAACAACGCCAGAAATTCTCTGGTCGTGTGAGCCGGCGAATCAGTCGCGTATTGGGTTAACACAGTTCAATTCGCTCGTGGGCTGTCTAGTACCGTCGCAAGTATGAAAGTTTTGCAAATACAGCAACTTGGGTCGCTTGATGACATCGAGATTGTCGAAGTAGATTCCCCTGAATTAGTCGCAGGACAAATACGTGTAGCCGTTTTAGCGAGTGGTTTGAATTATGTCGATTCGCTCATGATTGAGGGTAAATACCAAATCAAGCCGCCAGTCCCATACAGGCCAGGTTCTGAAATTGTTGGACGCGTTATTGAAGTTGCATCTGATGTTACGAACCTGAAAATTGGTGATCGAGTTTTCTCACCAAGCGGTGGCTTTGCAGATGAAGCGGTACTTTCTGCCAGTCGTGTGATTGCAATTCCAGAACAGTTGAGCGATGGGCAGGGTGCAACTTTTATGCAGAGTTACCTCACTGCATGGTTTGCTTTCCATAAACGTGCACAGGTGCGTGAAGGGGCCACCATGTTGGTTCTTGGCGCAGGTGGCGGTGTTGGGTTAGCCGCAGTTGATCTTGGCGTTGCAATGGGAATGCGTGTTATTGCTGCTGCCTCAAGCCCAGAGAAGCGGCAGTTGGCGTTAGACCGTGGAGCGTTTGCTGCTATCGATGTTCTCAATGAAGACGTGAAATTACGGACGCGTGAATTATGTGGTGGCGGAGTTGACATGGTGTATGACCCAGTTGGCGGCGACCTTGCTGAACCGTGTTTACGTGCACTAGCGCCATTCGGGCAGTACCTAGTCGTTGGTTTTGTTGGTGGAATTCCGCGTCTTCCTGCGAATCATGTGTTGCTCACTAACCGCACAGTGGTTGGCGTTGATTGGGGCGCATGGGTTGGACGCAACGTCGTTGAAAATCAAGGCATGTTGATTGAAGTGCTTGCAGAAATTGCTGCAGGAAAACTTCACCCCGTAGAACCAGTCATGTACCCAATGAGCAAAACTGTTCAAGCCATGCGAGATTTACAAGATCGTAAAATCGCAGGCAAAGTTGCCTTAGTTCCAGTGTTTGATTAGAGACCAAATGGCGTGTAGCCAGGCGCTGTGAGGGGCCACGGCTTAATGCGCTCAATATGGGCAGCAAGACCAAGTGTGAGATTGTCTTGAAATCTTGGTCCTGTGATGTGAATGCCACATGGGACTCCATTGTCATCAAGACCCATTGGCACGCTTGTGGCTGGATGGCCTGTGAAGTTTGCATCTGGCGTATTCAAAGTCACCATTGGGTCGTCGGTATTGCCGGCACGCGAAGGTAATGGACCTTCGGCTGGCCATGAACGCGCATTTGATGTTGGGGTGAGAAGAACTGCATCGGTTCCTAACAATTCATCAAATCGAATACTGACTTCATGGCGTTTTCGTTGGGCTGCGATGTATTGGTCAATGGTGACCGTGGCACCAAACTTCAATTGAGACTGTACGTAGTCAGACAATTCAGTCCAACGGTGTTCTTCATGACGCAAACTCTGAGTGAGTTGTGCAGTTGACATGATGAACCAGTTCCATATTGTGTCGTTGTCTGATGGTGAGGCAACACGTTCCACTGTGACACCACTTGCAACTAACGCATCAATCATTGATTCGTAGTTGGCTTCGATGTCGGGGTCGACATCTGTTCGAAATGTTCGACATGCAAGAACTCGATGCGGCATCACAGAGTTCAATGCGATGCTTTTTGCGGGAAGACCGAGAAAATCTCCATTGGCTGGCCCGTGGGTGATTGCTGCTTCATACGCAACAGCAGCAACGCTGTGGCCACTTGTTCCTTGAGTTGAAAAATCAATCCAACGAGGCAAAACATTTCTTCCGATTGCGCCCATTGAAGGTTTGTAACCAACTAGCCCTGATGAAGATGCAGGCCCGCGCACGCTGCCTCCACCATCAGAGGTGGTGGCGATAGGTGTAAGCCCTGCAGCAAGAGCGGCTGCAGAACCACCACTTGAACCACCAGGTGACTTCTCCGGATTCCATGGGTTACGAGTGGCGCCGTACACCTTGTTCGAAGTGAATGCTGTTGCACCGAACTCTGGGCTGTTCGAACGGCCGATGATGATTGCGCCGGCTTCGCGAAGACGCGAGACAACAGAGTCATCAACTTCATCGACAACGCCATCGGCATACAACGTTGACCCAGACGTTGTGACATGACCCTTTACTCGAGCCATGTCTTTCACCAAAAATGGCAAACCGGCAAGGGCTCCTGTACGCGGATGTGATTCGGCTAACGCACGTGCCTCGTCGGCATATGTCGCGACAACGGCGTTCAATGACGAAGCTGCCTCTATACGACGAATGCTCTCGTTCACAAGATCAACAGGGTTGATTTCTCCGGATCGGACTTTGGCTGATAGTTCTTCGAGCATGAGCGAAGACTAGTGATTATCGGCCGATGGGAATCCATCGCCAGTCGAGTTGACAGATTGTGGGGTCAACGATCTCAAGAATGGAGAGCCCTAGAACGCTTGCGCGGGCAGATAAACCTGTATCGGGGCGAATTGTGGCACCTGTAGGGGCTTTGACAGCAGCAGCCATGAGTGATCGTCTGGCTGCAAAAGTGTAGGCCGCTAGTTGAGCCGCAATATCGGGGGAGTGCCGCGCAGCAACGATGCTTTCTAAGCGGAATGTGCGCCACTGAGCAAATGATGGCGACATGTAGTTTGCCAAGATATCGGTGACAACTGCTCGTTGGTCTGTTGCGGTGAACACTCGTGACCATTCTTCAACGTCACGGCGACTCTGTGGCGGGAAGAGAACTTCAAGACAATCTGCAACGAGGGCATCTTTGTTTTCGTACAAGCCATAGATTGCGCCAACACTTACGCCTGCTCGACGAGCGATACGAGACACAGTGGCTTTGTGAACACCCGTACGCGCAATGACGTATTCACTTGCTGCGATCAGTGCATCGCGAACGTCGTCATAGGTTGTGGGGAATTGGTACGGGGCAGTGTTTCGCAGTGTGCCTGCAGATTTCGTAGGCTTTATTGGCGACTGAGCAGAGAGAGTAAAGACTTCAATTAGTGCTGTCGGGTCAATCATGTTGTGCTTGTTGTCAACATACGCAGAGTTCAACAACGATGCTCCGAACAGTGTGCTAATTGCAGACACCACAGATTGACGTAGCGCTCCATCTGTTGATGGGCCAACACCACGGTCATCGAGCAGACCGTTGATGTCTCTTTGCACAACTTCACCAATGGTTTCGTCACGTCGTGAAGCGATGATGACTTCCATGGCGCTACCAAGATCTGGCACGATTCCTGGGTCGGTAGAACGAATGAACAATTCAGCGATTTTTCCCATGCTGCTGTTGTCTTTAGAGATCACCGCATCAGCAAGCAAAGTAATCATCTCTGACAACATCGGCCAGAAGCTTTTTTCCCACGCCAAGACCACAAGTTCTGATCTGTCATCGCATCGGGCATAAATGGCGCCACTTGAGAAACCAGCGTCGGCAGCTACGCGGGTTAGGGCCATCTGGTCGACACCTACCGTGCGTACTGCACTGGCTGCGCTGTAGGCAACCTTGAGGTCAGTCTGACGGGACTTTTCTGACTGCTTGGTGGCAATAACCATGTCCTGATTGTCGCACACATGTCGGCAATGAGAACATCCCTAGAGTAGGGACATGACACTTTCCCTTGCTGCCATTCAGATGTCTATGTCCGATAGTCGAATAGACAACGTGTCTAAAGCTGAACGTTTGGTACGTCAGGCTGCTTCAGACGGAGCACGAATAATCCTTATTCCAGAATTGTTTGAGAGCGAGTACTTCTGCAAAGAACAAGATGCACAACATCAGCAACGTGCACAAACACTTGATGAGAATCCAACTATTTCTCATTTCCAAAATGTTGCTGCAGAACTGAATGTGGTGTTGCCGCTCAGTGTGTACGAACGTGCAGGCAATGCGTTGTTCAATACTGTCGTCATGGTTGATGCCGATGGTTCTCGTATGGGTGTGTATCGCAAGAGTCATATTCCTGACGGGCCTGGCTATTCAGAGAAGTTTTACTTCAGTCCTGGTGACACAGGTTTCCGGGTATGGGCTACGCGACACGGCAGAATTGGCGTTGGCATTTGTTGGGATCAGTGGTTCCCCGAAGCTGCACGTGCAATGGCGTTGCAGGGCGCTGAATGCATTTTGTATCCGACTGCTATCGGCAGCGAACCACAAGAACCCACGTGGGATTCTTCACGTCATTGGCAACGAGTAATGCAAGGTCATGCAGCAGCGAACCTTTTACCTGTAATGGCAGCGAATCGCATTGGTCGTGAAGTGCAAAACACAACGGAAATAGATTTCTATGGTTCCTCCTTCATCGCCGACAACACAGGTGCATTGGTGGCAGAGGCTGGTCGTGATACCGAAGAAGTAATTCATGCCACGTTTGATCGCTCCGCATTATCAACTTTGCGTTCATCGTGGGGTTTGTTTCGTGATCGCCGCCCGGAACTGTACGGAGCGCTTCTCACACTTGACGGCAGTGACAGTTATTTCTCGCACCTCGGCAATTAGAGGAAATTGAATGTCCACATCTCCACGGGTAATGCCTGCTGAATTTGAACCGCACCAGAGCACATTGATGTGTTGGCCATCACGTGATGACATTTGGGACGGCCAGATTGCCGAAGCCGAACGTGCCTACGCCGAACTTGCAAACACTATTGCAACGTATGAACCAGTGACCATGGTTGTTGACCCAAAACATATTGAACGTGCAGAGTCATTGTGTGGGACAGGAGTAACTGTCATAAGTATCCCCATTGATGATTCGTGGTGCCGCGACAGTGGACCAATTTATGTGCGTGAATCTGGTGGGGGACTTGTAGGCCTCGATTTTGTGTTTAACGGATGGGGACAAAAGTTTGTTCCCCATAATCAAGATGCTCAATTGGCCTCCCGGGTGCTTTCTCAGCAAAACCGACAAAAACGTAGTGTTTCAATGGTTCTTGAGGGTGGTTCCATCAATGTGGATGGCGCAGGAACTCTGGTCACAACTATGCAATGTTTGTTACATCCGAATCGCAACCCCGAGATGTCTCAACTTGAAATTGAGACTGTGTTGAAGAATGAGCTCGGAGTCACTTCGGTGGTGTGGTTGCCGCACGGTCTTGCACTAGATCATGACACCGACGGTCACGTTGACAATGTTGCTGCATTCACCAAACCAGGACATGTCTTATTGCAAGGATGTAATGACGTGGGTGAAGACGATTATGTGCGCATGTTCACTAATGAAAAAGTTGCTCGTTCGTCTGTATCTGGTCGTGGTGAACAATTAGAAGTCGACGTTGTCCCCGTATTGCCGTTCGTGGAAACCGATTCTGGTCGGGTAGTTGTCCCGTATCTGAATTTCTATGTTGGAAATAGTTTTGTTGTTATTCCAGTGACAGGTCATGAGGCCGACAACGACATGGTGCAGATGATCGACGAATTCTTTCCCAGTCGTGAAATGGTGCCGCTAGACATTGGTCGCATACTTGCCGTTGGCGGCGGCGGTATTCACTGCATCACGCAGCAAATACCTGCTTAGAGATTCCAGTTGATAGGCGCTCGGCCAGCCTCTTGTAACAGCGCATTGGTGCGCGAGAAGGGTGAGCTGCCAAAGAACCCCCGGTACGCCGATAATGGCGATGGGTGAGGTGCCTCAAGAATGGCGTGATGGCCCTGTGTAATCAGTTTTTTCTTAGCTTGGGCATGTGCCCCCCACAGGATAAACACGCATCGTTCTGTGTTGTCATTGACGATACGAATGATCTGATCGGTGATTGCTTCCCATCCCTTTTTTGCGTGGCTACCAGCAACGCCTTCACGAACAGTGAGTGATGTGTTGAGTAATAGAACACCTTGTTGTGCCCATGGTGTGAGCGTGCCGTGTATGGGCGGTTGTAGTCCGATGTCATTTTCACGCTCAGCAAAAATGTTTCGCAACGAAGGTGGAATTGCAACATTGGGTTGCACAGAAAAACTCAAACCGTGTGCTTGGCCATGTTCGTGATACGGATCTTGCCCGAGAATGACAACAGAGGTATCAGTTGGAGAAAAGTACGACAAGGCAGCAAAGACCTGATGATCGGGTGGAAAGACCGCGAATTCTTCACGTTCTCGAGAAATGAACGATGTGATTTCTTGTGCAGAATCAGTCGACAGTACATCGGTGAGTAATTCTTTCCATTGTGGATGCACAGTTTTATCGTACGAAGTCTGCATGACCTATAAATCCTAGACAAACAGATGCAGAGGTGAATATTTGGATGTCGCAAATACTGTCAACTTTTTGGCACACTGGATACATCATGCAATTGTCATTGTCTATTGATATTGGTGGCACCAAGTGTGCAGTTGGTTTAGTTACTCGCGAGGGCGAACTCATTGACCGCACCTCTATCTCTGTGAATCCACGTGACAACGCCGAAGATCTTTTTTCTGACATTGCTGAAGCAGTGCAACAACAACTTGCACGGGCGCGGGAACATCATGGTGAGAGTCCGTTGACAGTTGGCGTTGCATGCGCCGGTCCGAGTACTCACAATCTTGAATCAGTGTCTCCTCTCAACATTCCTCAGTGGCGTAATTTTCCGCTTCGTGATCGATTGATTGACATCACTGGTTTGCCGGTCTTTGGTGATGGTGACGCAAAAGCATTAGCTCTGGCTGAAGGCTGGGTAGGCGGCGCACGTGGTGTCGACAACTTCATGGCCATGGTGGTTTCCACCGGAGTGGGTGGCGGAATTGTCCTCAATGGGCAGCTGCTGGAAGGCGCCAGTGGCAATGCGGGCCATATCGGGCACGTTGTGGTGGAGCCAAACGGCCGCAGGTGCGCCTGTGGAGGCCGTGGCTGCCTTGAGGCTGAAGCGTCTGGCCCTGCGATTGAAGCCATCACGGGTCGCTCACCGACGCAGCCAACATACGAGATCATGGTGCGCACGGGTCGACTTGTTGGCCGTGGCGTGGCGTCTGTCTGCAATCTTCTTGACCTTCAACTCGTCTGTGTCGGTGGAAGTGTTGCGCTTGGGTTCGGTGCAACTTTCTTTAACTCAGCTCAGCGCACACTTGATGAATTATGTGGACTTGAGTTTTCTCGCGGTGCAAGGATTATTCCGTCTCGCTTAGCCGACCAAGGTGGACTTATCGGTGCAGCTGCAGTTGGTTGGCGCGGTCTCAACCGAATGGTATCAACGGCGCTCTAATTGTTCATTGCTGCAATGGCACTATGCCCACTGCAGCAAATCAACTTGCACTTTGATTAGCGATTGTTGAACGTCAATCCATTCTCCGATGCTCGGTATGGGTCGACCACGCGCTACGAACAACATTGAGACATGCATATGTGGCGGTTCCAACATATTAAGACGTTGACGCTGAAAATGAAATGGGCTGCGGCCATCATCGAGAAGTGATACCCCATGAGCGGTGCCGCAACCAACAATGACGATTTCGCCTGGGCCTTTAATAGGTACCTGGGTATAACCAGCAAAAGACTTTGATTCCACTGGGTGATGATCAACAATGTCGGCTGTTAGGTGCATGGTGGATTTGTCACCATGCCACAGTGGTGTACCGAGACGCATCCGGAAGTCACGTGATGGATAATTGCGTCGTAGCGATGCGTACGCAGCGGTATCAAGATGACTGATATACACCGGCAACGCAGGATCAATGTGGTCTAACCATTGCGTGATGTCAGCGATATGAGCTGCCATGTCACCGGCTATCGGTGGATGAATTGCAAAACCACGAATTGTGAATTGGGCGTCAGCAATGTCAGACAATAAAGGTTGCAAGTTTGCAAGAGCTACACCAAAACGTCTGGTTGATGATTGCAACTTAACAATGACATCACCACGCCATTGGGCTCGAGTAAGCGCTACAACATGATGCGGGCTCCCAACTGTGAGCACGGTGTTCATCGGCAAGTTCTTCGGCGGCGCAGTCAGTGTTGGAGTCAAAACAATAGGTGTCAGATGCGAAGGTGTATCGCGCACTTCAAAAACTGTGCCAACGGCAACTTCGCGAGATAACTCACCAGCAATCTCCATAAGGTTCCAGCGACGAAAACCGTAACCGTTGCCCTTCACGACTGGAACGAGACCTGGAGTTGCATCAGCTACGCCATGGACGTGGGCTAGCCAGTCGGCTCTGCGGACGGTGAGGCGAATAGTCACTCCATGAACCGTACTCGGGAGAACAATTCCTCAGTGGTCAGATCGGAATTACGCCATAGCGTGGGGTCATGGCAAAAGTATTTGGCTTTCCCAATCCAGTAAATGAAACATCAGCCCGAATTGTCGCCACGGGTGCTGTTCTGATGAGTGCTCTATTCGTCGTTACAGGGAATCCGTGGGTTCTTGTGCCTCTGACATACGGGTTTATTGCTCGCGTCCTCACAGGCCCGCTACTCAGCCCGCTTGGCCGTATTGCTACCGAAGTCATCACGCCACGAATGAAGCGCAAACATGTGCTGGTCGCTGGGCCGCCAAAAAGGTTTGCTCAAGGAATAGGCGCCGCTTTTTCTATTGCCGGATCAGTGTTCTGGATTCTTGATATGCACGCTGCGTCACGAGTTGTTATCGCAATGCTGGCTGGCGCTGCTTCGCTTGAGGCATTCGCTGGCTTTTGCCTCGGATGTGCAATTTTCGCCCGTCTTATGCGATGGGGTGTTATTCCTGAATCAGTCTGCCAAGAGTGCAATGACATCAGCGTGCGACTGAACGCCGCACAGTAATTACCGGCAACAAGCACAGCAATGAACGTGCGCGTATAGCGCCAGCCCAGACGCCTGCTCCATAGGCCAAGTTCTCAAGAATGCGCATCACGAGATAACGGATGGGATAGCCCGGCTTCTTTCGTAGAAGTCCGACAATTGGTGGCACAAAGGCACTGAATGTCAACATCACCCCGAGGCGTAGTGAGACAACAGACGCCACGAAAAACAGTGGCCACCAAGCTCGCATGATCGCCCGTGCAAGTAGGCGGGTAGTGCTGACGAGACCCTTCCATGCAAGTTGAGTACGAGTTGCCATAGGAATGGATGTCGACCGCAGGGAAATCATGAAATACACCATTGTTGGCACTACCAGAATCATTGCGAAATAGATGTAGCCCATTAATACGGTGGTCGCAGTTGTCAATAGCAATGCATTGGCGCGTAACGGAGACGCGGCGCGCGGGTGGCGCTGATCAAGAAGTGCGGCACTGGTGCCATAGTCATAACGCTGTTTCAGCATTTTTCGTATCGTTGAACGTGGTGAATGGGGGCATTCAATCGAAGGTACGTAACGGCAGTTAATTCCGTTCTCAATCAATCGCCACACTAAATCGACGTCTTCACCCATTCGGATTGAATCATCAAATCCACCGGCATTGCGTAGCAATTGCACATTGCAGACAAGAACAGTTGCGGGCAGGTAGGACACACGAGACATGGGCCGAACAAGAGCCGGAGTGGGGCCAAGATCCAGCGGTGAATGATGAGACTCGAACTCACTAATGAATGTTTGATTACTAGTGCATGTGATTCGGGGAGCTACGGCTCCGACGTGAGCGTCAATGACATAAGCGGCAAGTATTGCAACCTGCTGTGTTGACACCATGACGTCTGTATCAACACATGCCACCACTGTTGTTGTTACGGCTTCAATACCAGTGTTGCGAGAAGCCCCTGGCCCTTTGTTTGTGTCATGGCGTAAAACACGAGCGCCATCAATGTTTACAGAATGTGGCGAGGCATCATCCACGATGATGATTGTGAGTCCGGCGAGTGATGCAACAAGTTTCTTGAGATCCGCGTGTGATTCTGAACTTGTGATGTACGCAGGAATCACCACTGTGATGTCGGTAAGAGCAACGAGGTTATTAGGCACAGGGTGAACTGCGCCGGTAGCCAACATACGATCCGTTAACTGTGCGTGGTTTTCGGGCAACATTGAATTGGTCTCAATGGCATCCAATATTTTTGACCCTGCATCTGTAACGCCAAAGTATGTAAGTGGAGAACCGGCTAGTACTCCGGTGCCATTCTTCGAACGAAACCATTGATCATCAGGGATAAGTCTTAATGTCATTGGGAATCACTGATCCATTCAGCGGAAAGTGCTGCAAGATGCGATGCGAGGCTTGACGAGTACAACTTCATCACAGCAACGCCATGTTCACTGGTGGCAGTAGTCGGATCACCGAGAACGCCATTGTCAGACACGCCCGCAACACCACTAGTGCGCATCCGAGCCACAAGGGCAGACGCATCTCCGACAGTTCCTGCTTCGATTCGTTCAGTGTGAACTTTGTCGGGAGCTACATGAAGCATGACCGAAGTTTCCGTGTGTCCTGCGTGCATATCAGCACCGTCGTATGAGGGGAGAGACCATATGGAGTGTGCAATCTTCTCGTGCGTCAGTGCTGAACTGATGTGAGCAAGAGCATCTGCATTCCCACCATGTCCATTCACTATGCAAACGCCCTGTGACCAAGAAGCTGATCGACAAATAGCCACAACTGATTGTGCCAATGCTTCAGTCCCCGTGCTGAGAGTGCCCGAGAAGCCAGCATGTTCGTCACTTGCTGAAATTGCAATAGTCGGTGCGACCAAAAATTTGTCTGCCTCAATCGATTCTTCGCCTAATGCGTGTGAAACAACCGAATCAATAATGATTGTGTCGGTATCGAAAGGAAGGTGCGGCCCATGTTGTTCAAACGAACCAAGCGGCAACAGTAAAATCATTGAGTTCAGCCCTGTAGTCGGCATGCTATTCATCTAGGGGCATTGCTGACGGCCCAAAACGGTGACGCAGATATCGAACAATTTCCAAGGTGACGGTGGCACCGATTGCAATTGAGAAGGCCACTAGAAACGCTTTTGTGTGGTTGTCTTCAAATGAGCGACCGCCAATAAAGCCAAGAAGAGTTCCGTACATGGCCCAGATTGGAGTTGCGATAGCAATCCATTTCATGAACCAACGACGGTCTTGGTTGGTGATGCCACAACTGAGAGTGAGAAGTGTTCGTCCACCTGGAATAAAACGCCCAGTGATCAGAAGTTCGCCGCCACGCAACTGTATTTGTCTGTGTGCCCACTTCAGTCGCCGCTGTCCTTTAGCGCTACTTTCATATCTCCTTCGTAATGCACCTGAGAATCGACGTCCGATTTGATAGCTGATGTTGTCGCCGGCAAATGCGCCAGCAGCGGCTGCGACGATTACCAACGACCAATGAAGTTGATGCAGGCCCGCACTGACTCCGCCAATGATGACCAGTGATTCGCTTGGGACTACGGGAACAACGGAATCAAGGAGTGCAATGGAAAAAATCACCACGTAGAACCATGGTGACCCTGAATAATGCTCGAGCCAGTTAAAGAATGAATCGAGAAAGGAAAGCACGAATTGAGATTAGACCGTTGAGCCTGTCACTGGGGGCTCGGTGCCAGACAAAAGTCGTTTGATATTTGATGCGTGTCGAATTTCTACCAAGGCACCAATGCCAACAAGTGCAAAAATTTCCCAGCTTGGAGTTCCACTCACCACAAAAGCCAGGACCAGCATCGGCACAACTGCAATTGACGCAATCGACGCCTTCTTGGTTGCTTTCGTCACTATCACCCATGTCAGTGCGGCGCCGATAAGGAGAAAGGGATGGAGTGGCAACAAACTTCCCGCTCCGGTTGCAACGCCCTTGCCGCCTTTGAACTTGCGAGTAATGGGAAATACATGACCGAGCACAGTTGCTGCTGCGCATGCGTAGGCAACGGGACGATCAGAGATCATGGTGGCAACCGGAAGTGCACCTTTTAGTGCATCACCAACGAATACAAGGATGCCGTACTTAGTTCCGAGTGCTCGTGCAACGTTGCTCGCGCCGGGATTACCAGAACCAAACGTTGTGATGTCGATGCCCCTAGATTTCGCAATCAGAATTGCTATCGGCAGGGTGCCACAGAAATAAGCGATGATGATCGCACCTACTGCGACAAAAGAATTCACGTAGAAACTTTACTCTTTATGAGAGTTCGTGCTGGCTTTGAATGGTCCATCGACGGACGAGGGACAAGCGAGACGGGAACTGACGGCAAGAGAACTTCGCCATGCCCTGTTACACATTCGGGGTCTGGGCCATCTAGGGGAAGTCCGGTGAAGAACTTGGCTGCCATGCAGCCACCCTGGCAAGCATCGAATGCACCACATGATGCACATGCACCAGCGCCTTGCGGTTCGCGCAATTCAGTGAATAGATCTGATTCGCGCCATACGTGGGTGAACCCGCCGTCTTCAAGAACATTGCCCGCTTTGAACGTGTCGTGAATAACAAATGGGCACGCGTACACATCGCCAATTGGGTCAATGAGGCACACAACACGGCCAGCGCCACACAAGTTCAAACCAGGCAATGACTCACCAAATGCGTTGAGGTGGAAGAACGAATCACCAGTGAGAACGTTCTCGCCGTGCGCGAGCAGCCAGTTATAGATCTGACGCTGTTGCGCATTTGTGGGGTGAAGTTCGTCCCAAGTGTCTGCGCCTCGCCCTGCTGGACGCAAACGTGTGATGCGCAACTGAGCACCGTACGAATCAGCGAGAGCTTTGAATTCATCAAGTTGATCAACGTTGTGACGAGTCACGACGACTGAAATTTTGAACTGGCCGAAACCAGCAGCCTTCAAGTTGTCCATCGCACGAATCGCTGTGTCGTAAGAACCTTCGCCACGTACAGCGTCGTTGGTAACTGCGTCAGTTCCGTCAAGGCTGATTTGAATATCGAGATAATCCATTGCAGTGAGGCGCTCTGCATTTTTCTTGTCGATGAACGCACCGTTGGTAGAAAACTTGACGCCAATGTTGTTAGCAATTGAATGTTCAACAATTTCAAAGAAGTCACGGCGAATCATTGGTTCGCCACCACCGATGTTGATGTAAAACACTTGCAACGCTGCGAGTTCATCAAGAACGGCTTTCGCTTGTTCAGTTGACAATTCACGATCATCGCGTTGTCCGCTGCTTGACAAACAATGAATGCACGCCAAGTTGCACGCATACGTGAGTTCCCATGTGAGACAGATAGGAGCATCAAGCCCCTGCTTCATTTGTTGGCCGAGGCTATGAGAGGACACGAATTATCTCCGATGTAGTGAGTGAAGAAAGAGCTTCAATGAATGAGGGCCACCGAGATTCGGCGACGCCTTCAGCAACGAACGTGTCGCGCAAGGATGGATGTTCACCCATTGTCTTGACAACACGAACAATGTCTGGGTGACGAAGAAAAACTAGGCGACGATTGCCGTAGTGATAGGCGAGCGCACCAAAAGGTTCAGGCCGGATCGCGACTTGAGGGTGCAGTTCGCACGCGGACTCAAGCGTGACTGTCATGAGGTGGCGAGCTAGTTAGTAGACGCCGCACATGCCATCGATAGAAATCTCCTCGACGAGAAGTTCCTCGACGATGGGGCTTTCCACGCTGGCTGAGGCCTGCTCGGGTACTGACTGTGGGGTTGTGTCCTTATCCATGCCTACGAGAGTACCCGCCCCAGAGCCCACTAGAGAATATGTGGTGCGAATGAGTAATCTCAGAGGAGACCCTGCCAGGCACCTGGCAGCCAAACAAAGGGGCTTCCATGAAGACAACCGCTGCAATTCTGTGGGAAGTAAACGCTCCGTGGAGCGTTGAAGAAATTGAACTCGATGCGCCGAAAGCCGGCGAAGTCTTGGTCAAGATTGCCGCCTCAGGCATGTGCCACTCAGACGAACACCTCACAACTGGCGACTTGCCGTTCGCATTGCCCATCATTGGTGGCCATGAAGGCGCCGGAGTTGTTGAAGCTGTTGGTGAAGGAGTCAGCTGGCTTGAAGTTGGAGACCATGTGGTGTTCGGGTTCATCCCATCATGTGGCCGTTGCCCAAGCTGTTCAACCGGTCACCAGAACTTGTGCGACCTTGGTGCGCTCATGGGCCTTGGTATGCAAGTAACTGACGGCACATCGCGCCATCACGCTGGCGGTAAAGACCTCACACTTATGTGCATGCTCGGAACGTTTGCCAAGCACACAGTTGTTAACGAAGCTTCTTGCATCAAAATTGAAAAAGACGTGCCATTAGAGAAGGCATGTCTTCTCGGTTGTGGTGTTGTTACAGGTTGGGGTTCTGCTGTGTATGCAGCTGACGTTGCTCCTGGCGACACAGTCGTTGTCGTCGGTGTTGGTGGTATTGGTGCCAACGCAATTCAAGGTGCTCGCCTTGCCGGTGCAAAGCGCATCGTTGCAATCGACCCAGTTGAATTCAAGCGGGAAAAGGCTATGGAGTTCGGCGCAACACATACTGCGTCTTCAATGGCTGAAGCGTTGCCATTGTTGCAAGACCTCACATGGGGAACGATGGCAAACAAAGTCATCATGACCATGGGCGTCGGCAACGGACAAATGATTGGCGAAGCCATGGCACTTGCTGCAAAGCGTGGCCGTGTTGTTGTTACCAACATTCACCCAGCTTTTGAAATGGGCGGCGCAAACATGAGCCTTCTTGACCTCACCTTGATGGAAAAGCAACTTGTTGGTTCATTGTTCGGTTCAGGTAATCCACGCGCAGACATTCCAAAACTTCTTGGTTTGTATCGCGAAGGTCAACTCGATCTTGACGGTCTTGTCACAAAGACATACAAGCTTGAAGACATCAACGAGGGATACCAAGACATGCGTGATGGTAAAAACATCCGCGGAGTTTTGATCTACTAAAAAATAAATGCAACCAGAAATGGTTCACAATTCCAGGGGGAAACAACAATGAAGTCACGCGCAGCAGTTTTGTACGGGATTGATCAACCATGGGTGGTTGAAGAAATCGAAGTAGATGATCCCAAAGCCAATGAAGTATTGGTGAATTGGAAAGTGGCCGGCATGTGCCACTCAGACGAGCATTTCGTCACTGGCGACATGGTTCCCCCAAAGGAACTGTTGGCCATGATGGGTGTTGACGACTTCTTTCCATTTATTGGTGGCCACGAAGGTGCTGGCGTTGTTGTGAAACTTGGTGCAGGTGTCACGACCTTGCAAGTAGGCGACCATGTGTCAGCCAGTTTTGTTCCATCGTGTGGCCGTTGTCGGTACTGCTCTACTGGACGTCAGAACTTGTGCAACTTGGGTGCAGGTACTTTGACCGGCGGAATGATCACAGATGGCACACATCGTCATCACGTGAAAGATGGCCGCCCTGTCAAGCTGATGGCAAAGCTCGGAACGTTTTCTGAGTTCGCCACTGTCGCTGAAGCATCACTTATCAAGGTTGAAAAAGATTTGCCACTCGATTGTGTTGCACTTGTTTCGTGCGGTGTTGCCACTGGTTGGGGTTCTGCTACAAACCGCGCCGATACACAACCTGGCGACACTGTCGTTGTTGTTGGTATCGGAGGTATCGGAATCAACGCTGTGCAGGGTGCTCGTATGGCTGGTGCAAAGCGCATCATTGCTATTGACCCTGTTGAGTTCAAGCGTGAAAAGGCCATGGAGTTCGGTGCAACACACACCTATGCCTCAATGGCTGAAGCAATTCCTCATCTCATGGAATTGTCATGGGGCGAAATGGCTGATCGCGTCATCATGACCCCTGGCGTTCTTCATGGAGACATGATGGGTGAAGCAATGACCATGGTTGGCAAGGGCGGCACATGTGTTGTCACTGCAATTTCACCAATGGATGAAACCAGTGCAGACATCAACTTGTTCCAACTTGCAATGTGGAACAAAGAAGTGAAGGGCACCATTTTCGGCAGCCTTAACCCTCGTGCTGATATTCCTAAGTTGCTCGACATGTATCGCGTCGGAGACCTCAAGCTTGATGAACTCATCACAAAGCGTTACACGCTTGATGAAATCAACGAGGGCTACCGGGCAATGCGCGAGGGCGAAAATATTCGCGGCGTCATAGTCAATGGCTAAGTCGTCGTTGCGCACGGCGCTTTCAACTCAAGTCGTCGGGCGTACCCGTGAAGTAGAGCTAGTTCTTGCTGCTCTCGCTGCGGACCGCCACGTTTTGTTGGAAGGTCCACCGGGCACAGGTAAATCAACATTGTTGCGTGCAGTGGCCCAAGGCCTTGGCATCGGTTTTGAATTCGTTGAAGGTAACGCCGAACTAACGCCAGCGCGCCTTGTAGGTCACTTCGACCCAGCGCGAGTACTGAATGATGGATACGACCCAAGCATCTTTGTTGACGGAGCGCTGGTTAGCGCCATGCGTGACGGATCTCTTCTCTACATCGAAGAGATCAACCGTATTCCAGAAGAAACTCTGAACGTTCTCATCACGGTCATGAGCGAAGGCGAATTGAATGTTCCGCGCCTTGGTCGTGTCGTAGCCGCTCACGGTTTCCGCATGGTGGCTGCAATGAACCCTTTTGACGCTGTTGGTACTGCGCGAATTTCCAGCGCGGTCTACGACCGTGTGTGCCGAGTATCTATGTCGTATCAATCTGCTGAAGACGAGATTGCAATTGTTCGTCGCAATACAGAAGGCTCTGGCGTATCCGATGCATGGCTAGAAAAGGCCGTAACTGTCGTTCGTCGTACGCGTTCACACGCTGACCTGCGTGTTGGCTCATCCGTACGTGGTGCTGTCGACTTTGCAAAAGTCGCAGTGTCATTAGCTGAACTCCGCGAAGCAAAGATCGAAAACCCAAGTGTTGGTGTTGATTCTGCGTTGGTTGCATTGTCTGGTCGCGTACGTGTGCGCGAAGGCAGCGTGCGAACCGCTGAAGAAATTGTTACGGAAATCTGGCAAGACGTGTTTGGGCGAACCGAAGGGGACGCCAACGGGGGAAAAGTGACGGCCCCGATAGGGGCGGACACGACCTCCCGCTAACGAAAGAGGGCGACGAAGCAGATCAAGCCGTCGCTGAAGCCGGGAAGCGCACCACGTCTCGACGTGATTTGTCGCGTCACGAAAATTTCGAAAACATCTCGCCAGAAGTTGGCGAACTAGATGAAGTTGCTGTTGATGAAGCAATGCAGAACAGCCCCGATGAAATGTTGGGCATGCTTGCTGACCTAACTGGTGCAACAGATCCTGCCTTGCGCGCGTTAGCGCAACGACTTGCGGGTCGTCTGATGCTTGATATTGGTAACCGAGGCCGCACACGCCCACAAGGCGTTGGAAAGATGGAAGAACAGGCGTATCGACCTGATGCAGGTGATATCGATATCGATGCAAGCCTTGATGCCATCAGTGAAGCACGCAACGGAATCGCGCTTGATCCTGAACGTCTACGCATTCGTGGGTGGCGTAAGCCGGGGACTGCCTTTTGTCTACTTCTTGACCGCAGCGGATCAATGGGCGGAAAGCCGCTTGCAACATCTGCTGTCGCGACTGGAGCTATTGCGAGTCGGTGCCCAGAGGATTACAGCGTTATTGCATTCGGAAAAGATGTAGTGGTTGCAAAATCACAAGATGTGCCCAAATCAAGCGAGCGAGTCATTAACGACGTGTTGACCCTGCGAGGTCACGGCACAACAGACTTGGCTGGTGCACTACTCGCTGGGCAACAACAACTATCTCGTTCGCGTGCGGGACGCCGTGTTGCAATACTTCTCTCAGATTGTCGTGCCACTGTAGACGGCGATGCAGAAGCGGCAGCCATGAGTATGGATGAAGTAATCGTGATTGCGCCAGCAGAAGATCATGACGAAGCACAGGCGTTTGCGGACAGGATTGGTGCTCGCATTGCATTGGTAAGTGGGCCGAGTGAGATTCCAGAAGTACTCGCTCGAGTACTTGAATAATTAGAACTGACAGTTGGGGTCGTCAGCAGGAACAATCCCTTTGGTCTCTTGTTGAATAACCACGGCGGGAACAGTTGTTGTCGTCGTGCTGGTGGTTGTAACCGCAGCAGGCTTTGACAACGCAATTCGCATTACAGACGTGGTTGCTATCACTGAAGCAAGTTCAGTGAACTCTGCGGAAGGGGCGATGCTCGAAGTCTTTTTCAGTGTGCTGGACAAACTTGCTTTGCCTTGGAACACCGACAGAATCTTCTTCGATTGGTCGCTCTCGAAATCTGGCACGATGACTGACGCTTTGTCGATCACTTGCCCAATTCCGGGCATTGTGTAACTGCCCATTGTGTTTGCATCAAAGTTCTTCATTGCCTGACCTAATTGCAGAACTGTCAAAGCATTCAGGCGGTCATCAGTGATCACATTTTTGAGCGCAGCATTCAGAATTCCTGTTGCTACACGTGGATTAGACCGTGCTTTGTCTAAAGCCTTCTTCACAAGACGACGCATGAAGTCTTGTTGGCGTGCAATGCGACCCCAGTCAGATGATGGGTCAGTACGCCATTTTTGAAGTGCTGGGTCGTACCACTGGTAGTGGCGTGAACGCATATATGCCAACGCATGGTCACCTTCAAAGGTGTAGCAAACATTGGCCTTCAGCACCTTGAATCCGGTGCGTTTGTCGCGAGCTTTGTTCGCAAACGGCACACGTACTCCACCAACTGCGTCGATGACTTCCTTGAAGGCACAGAAGTCGATGTTGACATAGTGATCTACAGAAATGCCAAAGTTCTCTTTGATGGTACGAATCAGACGGTTTGGGTTCTTTTTGTCAAAGTTGGTGTTGATGCGCCCGCGCCGTGTTGAGCCGGCTTGTGTCACCCACATGTCTCGCGGAAAGGAAATGACAGCGGCCTGATTATCGATGGGGTTGACACGAATCACCATGATCGAATCACTGCGTTCGCCGTATGTGCTGCGCTTGCCGAAGCCACCCGCGTATGGGGAATCTTTGTCAATGCATGCGTTGTTGTCAGAGCCAGTGATCAAGAAGTTTTTTGCCTTTAGATCGCCGACTGGCAAATCAAACCCGTTTGCATTCGGGTCAACTGAATCAATGGTGACAACTTTGCGGTTGTTGAGTTTCCAGTTGGCGTATAAAAGTCCACTGCCAGAAAAAATTGTTAATACCGCAAGCGTGATATTGGCGAGGAGAAAAACCCGGTGTTTGCCAGAGCGGCTGGGGGTAGTGATTTCATCTGACATGACCCTTACACCGTACTTGCGCGCGTGGGCTGCTGACAGTCGCTGAGGCTAGACCTGTTGAATATTGGGTGCGAGAGTCACGTTCACTGTGATCTCGTTCGTGTCTGTAGTGGAGATGCTCCACTTTTCGACCGAACCTGCGTCAGCAATATCTGCCCACCCGGCAGTGATGGCAGATGCGGCGTCGGTACTTGTGACAAATAACGCCTCTGTGACCACAGCTCGCTGGCTAACTTTGGCTTCTGTTTTTGCGCGACGGATGACACCGATGGCGCCGCAGATGGCATCGAGTAACGCCTCATTCGGTCCACTCGTTAGTCCATCTGTCAGCGCTGCAGTCGTTGGCCATTGTGATTGGTGCACTGAACCTGACTGCCACCAGCTCCATACCTCTTCGGTAACGAAGGGGAGTAGGGGAGCCAAGAGACGTTGCAACGTGGAAAGAGCGCGGCGCAATGCAGCGCGTGCCGACATGGCACCTTCTTCAGTGTGACTGAGGTATCCGCGAGTCTTTACTAATTCCACGTAGTCATCGCAGAACCACCAGAAGAATTCCTCGGTGCGCTCAAGAACACGCGCGTAGTCGAACTCTTCGAATGCTTTAGTTGCTTCTTCAACAACGCCAGCAAGACGGTGCAGCATTGCAACGTCTATTGCTTCGGTCGGAACAACATCATTGGCTACTTCGCCGATACCAAGTACAAACTTTGAAACGTTCAGCAATTTGGTGGCCAACTTGCGGCCAACCTTCATTTGGTCTTCGCTGAACGCAGTATCAACACCTGGGCGAGCGCCAACAGCCCAGTAACGCACAGCATCACTTCCGTATGCATCAAACAAATCAGCTGGCGTTACAACGTTGCCCTTTGATTTCGACATCTTCTTGCGGTCTGGGTCAAGAATCCAACCAGACAATGCAACATGTGACCATGGGGCGACATCGTGTTCGAAGTGTGACCGAACCATGGTTGAAAATAACCATGTACGGATGATGTCGTGGCCTTGCGGACGCACATCAAACGGGAACACGCGGTCAAACAAATCGTTATCGTCTTGCCACTTGCCAGCAATTTGTGGCGTGAGTGAAGACGTCGCCCATGTGTCCATGACATCGGGGTCACCAATGAAGCCACCTGGTTGCCCACGTTGAGCCTCTGTGTATCCGACAGGCGCATCCGTGCTCGGATCAATCGGTAACAGTGATTCATCGGGAACGATTGGTGAATCGTGCAATGTTTCACCCTGTGCATCAAGCGGGTACCACACAGGTACTGGCACACCGAACCAGCGTTGACGACTAACAAGCCAGTCACCGTTGAGGCCTTCGACCCAGTTCGAATAACGATGGCGCATGTGATCAGGAAGCCAATGCAAACCAGCACCACGTGCAAGCAGTGAATCACGAAGTGCAGCATCACGTCCACCGTTACGGATATACCACTGGCGACTGGTGACAATTTCTAAAGGGCGATCGCCCTTTTCATAGAACTTCACGGGGTGTGTGATTGCGCGTGGTTCACCAATCATCTCGCCAGATGCGGTGAGCATTTCTGCAATTGCAGTTTGTGCTTGCTTGGCAGACTTTCCTACAAGTGATGCATAGTGCGCAAGACCAACTGGGTCTGTGAGGCCATTTGGCGCGTCAGTAACAATGCGACCGTCGCGCGAAATAATTGCACGCATCGACAATTGCAGTTCGCGCCACCAAATGACGTCAGTAAGATCACCGAACGTACAGCACATTGCAATGCCTGTGCCTTTGTCAATCTGCGCAAGGGGGTGTGCAAACACTGGTACTTCAACATTGAACAATGGCGTGCGAACTGTTTTTCCAAACAACGGCTGATAACGCGGGTCATCAGGGTGTGCAATAAGCGCAACACATGCAGGCAATAGTTCTGGGCGAGTCGTATCGATTAGTACATCACCAGAACCGTCTGACTTGTGAAACGCGATGGTGTGATAGGCGCCAGGACGATCGCGATCTTCTAACTCTGCTTGAGCTACTGCGGTACGAAAATCAACGTCCCACAATGTTGGTGCTTCTTGTGTGTATGCCTCGCCGCGTGCAAGATTGCGCAAGAAGCCACGTTGGCTGGCACGGCGCGAGCGGTCTTCAATGGTGGTGTACAACAATGACCAGTCGACAGACAGCCCGAGACGGCGAAACAAATCCTCAAAGATTTTTTCGTCTTCTGCAGTTAGTTCTTCGCACAACTCAATGAAGTTCGGACGCGAGATGGGAACAGCACGATGATCTTTTGGTGGGTCACCGCGAAACGGTGGCTGGAAGTTCGCAACATATGCAACTGATGCATCACATGACACGCCGTAGTAGTTCTGTACGCGTCGTTCTGTGGGGAGTCCATTGTCATCCCAGCCCATCGGATAAAACACGCTCTTGCCACGCATACGCCAGAAACGAGCGACTGTGTCTGTGTGGGTATAGGAGAACACATGTCCCATATGTAAGGAACCGCTGACCGTGGGCGGTGGAGTGTCAATCGAAAAGACATTGTCACGGGTGGCTGACCGGTCAAAGGCGTAGGTGCCGTTCTGGTTCCATGCCTCGATCCACTTTGGCTCAACATTTTCGAGGGAGGGCTTCTCAGGGACACCGGACATAGGACTTAAATCGTAGGCTTGTCAGAGTGCTGAACCTCTACGACACCGCCACGCAAAGCGTGAAACCTCTGGCACTACGCCAGCCGGGGTCGGTCAGCATCTATTTATGTGGCCCTACCGTCTACGGGCCGCCCCATCTGGGTCATGGCCGAGCCACTTTGGTCTACGACATCCTGCGCCGGTACCTCACCTGGACGGGTTTATCGGTACGCCTCGTTTCGAACATCACCGATATTGACGACAAGATCATCGATCGCGCCAATAAAGAAGGTCGCCCGTGGGCAGACATCACTCACAAGTGCGAATCCGTGTGGTTTGAAGCCATGGGCAAGCTCGGTGTTCTTCGCCCGACCGATGTTCCGCATGCCACTGAATATGTTCAGAGCATGGTCGACATGATCAACACGTTGGTCATTGCTGACAAGGCCTATGTCACTGATGATGGCGTGTACCTCAGCATCGCAAGTGTTCCTGACTACGGGCTACTTGCGCATCAAAGTCTTGACGACATGCTCAGCGGTGGCGGTGATCGTGAAGTGTTCGGTGCCAGCAATAAGCGTCACCCATCAGACTTTGCATTATGGAAGTTCTCGAAGCCTGGTGAACCGTCGTGGCCATCACCATGGGGCGACGGTAGGCCTGGCTGGCACAGTGAATGCGTTGTGATGAGTCTTGATCTTCTTGGCGAAGGTTTTGATCTTCATTGCGGTGGCGCAGACCTTCGCTTCCCACACCATGAAAATGAACGAGCACAAGCTGTTGCATTAGGTAAGACATTTGCAAACCATTGGATGCACAACGGATTTGTTGTTGACATTGAAGGCGAAAAGATGTCAAAGAGTCTTGGCAACGTGCTGAACCTCATTGACTTGCTTGAAAAATACGACCCACGTGCATATCGCATGCTGCTTTTGCAAACTCATTACCGTTCCCCGACGCGTGTTGGACAAGAAAACATTGATGCGTGTGTGTCTGCGCTCGCAGGCCTTGATTCTTTCGCTGCACGTACTTCTGCACATAGCGATGGCACGCCAGACCCATCACTGATCTCGCAGTTCACCACAGCGATGGATAACGATCTTGATACAACAACTGTGATGGCACTGGTGTTTGATTCTGTACGTCGCGCCAATACCGCTATGGATTCCGGTGACATTGCAACGGTGGCATCAGTTCGTGCAGCAGTTATTGAAATACTCGGTGCGCTTGGTCTTGAACTCTCACTAGGTGATGACATCGACGCAGACATCGTTGCAAAGGGTGCTGCGCTTGATGCGGCGCGCAAAGCAAAAGATTTTGCAACCGCAGACGCCTTGCGCGATGAACTGCAGTCACTCGGCTATGTTGTCGAAACATCGAAAGACGGGACGCGCATCCGACGTGGCTAAGAAACAACGCACGCCAATGCCGGCGGGCTACTGGACAATTTGGACCACTGTTGCACTTGACCTCGTAGGGTTCGGCATTGTCGTGCCCATTTTGGGACGTTATGCAGAAAGATTCGGCGCAAATGGCTTGCAAGTCGGCCTCATGTTTGCTTCATTTTCTATTGCACAGATGGTGTTTGCTCCAATTCTCGGACGCATCTCAGACAAAGTTGGCCGTAAGCCAGTCATTGTGTTTTCTCTTATTGGCACGGCAGTCGGCAGCTTTGTTACCGGCGCGGCTGGTGCACTGTGGGTTCTCTTTCTCGGCCGAATACTCGATGGCGCGTCAGGCGCAAGCGTTGCGGTAGCGCAGGGTGCTGTTGCAGATATTGCACCACCTGAACAACGTGCCCGCCTCATGGGAATGTTGGGCGCTGCGTTCGGTGTCGGCTTTGTCGTTGGGCCCGCGCTTGGTGGACTAGCTGCACTCGGTGGGCCACACGTGCCGTTTTACTTAGCTGGTTCAATTGCTGCGATCAATGCAGT
>CAMDLK010000004.1 GCA_945901725.1 Bifidobacterium breve
GGCTCGGGAACTGTGTCAGGTCTTATCTCTGGTTTGAACTGGGCCATCACCAATCATCAAGCGGGTGTGCCCGCAGTGGCAAACCTCAGCGTTGGTGCTGCAGCCAGTTCATCCTTGAACACTGCAGTTGCCAATGCAGTTGCTGATGGAATCACAGTTGTTGTTGCTGCAGGAAACGACAACGCCAATGCATGTAACTATTCGCCAGCTAGTGCACCATCTGCAATCACCGTTGGTGCAGCTGTTCCATTAAATGATTCGCGCTCATCTTTTTCAAACTTCGGGACATGCGTTGACATCTTTGCACCAGGTACAAGCATCCCGTCTGCGTACAGAGGTTCACCTACCGCTGTGGCCACCTTGTCTGGAACGTCAATGGCGTCGCCATTCGTTGCCGGTATTGCCGCTGTCTACTTAGAAACCCGAACGTCAGCCACGCCAGCAGCTGTCACTGCCGCGATCATCAACGCTGCGACACCCAATGTGGTGACGAACGCTGGTGTCGGTTCACCAAACAAATTGGCGTATTCAGCATCGTTCGAACCCGCTCCCACACCAGCACCAGCTCCTGCCACAGTTCCTTCGGCCCCACTCTCGCTCACCGCTACCCCTTCATCGCAAGCGGTTTCACTTGCGTGGACGCTTCCTGCGTCTGATGGCGGATCAGCAATCATTGATTACAAAATTGAATATGCGTTGAGTAGCAGCACTGCATGGACAGTCTTTGCTCACATCGCTTCCACCATAAGAACCGCGAATATCACTGGTCTGACAGATGGAACGAAATATTCATTCCGTGTTTCAGCCGTAAACGCGATTGGCACCGGAATTGCGACCAGTGCTGTCTCTGCTACACCAATAGCTGCGCCTACGTTGTCTTCACCGCTTAATCTCACAGGCACAGTTGGCCGCCAAACAGCAACCCTGTGGTGGCAACAACCGTCTTCAATTCCTGGCTCAGCAATCACTGATTACATCATCGAGTCATCTGTCAATTCTGGTTCGACATGGACAACTGTTAATGATGGCGTGTCAATTAACAGAACCTTCACGGTCACAGGCCTCTCCGCCGTCGCTTACTCATTCCGTGTCAAAGCAGTGAATTCAACAGGCACAAGCCCTGCAAGTAACACAGTGGTACTCACGCCTCTTTCGATTGACCCTCCAAGTGCTCCACGTGCGCTTGCGGTGTACGCCTCGTTTAACGGTGCAACGTTGTACTGGGCAACGCCATCATCTGATGGTGGAAGCCGCATCACCGGATATCGCACTGAGTACTCCATTGACGGCGGGACAACTTGGACGACTTCCGAAGTTATTTCTGTCAGTCGCCGTTCAATGTCGTACACAAATCTTGTGGGTGGCGTGCTGCACAAGTTCCGTGTGTATGCAATCAACGCAGTCGGAACAAGCGTTACGTCGTCCGTAGTTGATTCAACCCCTGTTGCGGCCACTGTGTCATCTGAACCGCGCTTCTTTAATGGTTTCTTGTCGGGAACAAACGCCTACCTGTCATGGACGCGTCCTCTAATGACTGGTGGGTCTGCAATCACGTCGTACACCACATGGATGTCAACCGATAGTGGTGCAACTTGGCGAAGCATCGCTGTTACTAACGCAAATGTTCGTAACGTCCGAGTAAGCAGCCTCGCTTACGGTGTGCAGTATCAATTCCGCGTGACTGCAACTAATGCAGTTGGCATTAGCGCACCATCCTCGATTCTTCCGTTGGAACTACGTGGCATAGGTACACCGAACCCACCATCGTCAGTACGCGCCACAGTGAGCACAACATCAATCACTCTTACATGGTCAGCAGTTGTCGCAAAGGCCGCTCCGGTTACGGACTACATCGTTGAATATCGCACTGATACTTCTGCGGCATGGTCCACATGGAATGACGGAGTTTCAACTGCAGTTTCCGCAACTCTCACCAATATGACTCCAGACATACCGGTGTCTCTGCGTGTGAAGGCTGTCAATACATACGGAGCCAGCCCCGCATCAGCCATGGTGACTGTCACGCCTCGTTCTCCTGCCACTGCACCCACTGCTCCGTTGTCAGTTACCACCACTGCTGGCGACACGCGTGTTGCAGTTCGTTGGGTTACCCCATCAAGTACCGGTGGTTCGGCAATTACCTCGTACACAGTTACTTCGACACCTGGTGGATTTGCATGTACAACATCAACTAATGCGTGTGTAGTGACAGAACTAACTAATGGTGAGTCGTACACATTCACTGTGACAGCTACAAATGTTGTTGGCACCAGCGTGGCTTCCGAGCCGAGTGCTCCGGTGTCTCCAGTCGCAAGTGGTTCAACAACAATGCCTGCAGCATCGTGGGGGCTTGACCGCACTGATCAACGGGCATTGCCACTTGACAGTCAAATAACACGTGGTGGTACCGGTGCAGGAGTTTCTGCCTACATCATTGACACGGGCGTCTATGCCGCTAGTGCAGAATTTGTGAACAGAGTCGCTGGAGGCTTTACCGCAATAAATGATGGGAACGGCACACATGATTGCCATAGTCACGGAACGCACGTAGCGGGAACGGTGGCTGGAAGCAAGTATGGGCTTGCAACTCAAGCAACAATCATTCCTGTCCGAGTTCTGGACTGTAATGGTGGCGGTTCTACTGCTGAAATTGTTGCGGGCATTGATTGGATCATCCAACATCACGTTGCTGGCACTCCAGCAGTTGCCAACATGAGTCTTGGTTCCTTGGGGGGCGTTGATGTCGCAATCAATGATGCTGTAGCCCGAGGCGTAGCTGACGGAGTTACTTTTGTTGTCGCGGCAGGTAACAGGTACTCCGATGCGTGTAACTATTCACCGTCAAGTGAAGCTTCTGCCATAACAGTTGGCGCAACTGATTCAAGTGACTATTTTGCTGACTTCTCTAACCGCGGATCTTGTGTTGATATCTTGGCGCCGGGTGTGCATATAGTTTCGGCCGCGATCACTAGCCCAACGGCTACTTCCAGCAAGTCGGGAACATCAATGGCGGCTCCTCACGTTGCCGGAGTTGTCGCCAACATGTTGGGGCATGCTCCAACATTGACGCCGGCTCAAGTTGCATCCCAGCTGGTTACGACTGCCACAAAGGCCACTCTCGGCAATCTTCCAGCGGGAACAACCAATGCATTGCTGTACCAACAGCCAGCATCGTCTAACTCATTCTCGCTAGCTGCAGAAGTTGAAAACACTGAAACGGTTGCAGACATCACTGCAGACGATTCTTCAATTGTTGTCTATGAAGAAGATCCAGGCGTTCCGCAAACTCCGACGACGACGCTGGCGCCGAAGATCAATGATGCTGTCGCGCCTACTCCTGCGAAAGAAACGCCGATAACACGCCCAACAAGCGACACTCCAGTTTCTGCGCCACCAGTTCCTAGCCAAGTAAGTTCTGCCCCGATTGCTGCACCACTACGAACTAGCGCAATGACAAACATCTCTATTGGCAAGATCACGAAAGTCGGCAAGCAATTGCGCGTCACGGTCAATGCGCCAAAGGGCTCAAAAGTCTCGCTTTACCGCAACGGAAAACTTGTCGGAAAAGGCGTGAAGAAGTTCTTCATGGTTCCCGTTTCAAAAGTCAAGAAGCAAAACTTCACCGCAGTGATTTCAGTAGCCGGGGCTTTTGTCTCCTCAGCGTCTGTGTCGCTACCGGTCCGCTCTGCATCACTTCGTTAACTAATGACTGTCCGTCGTTCTGCGTTCGCACTCCTATGTGCCATCGCACTGACAACGGGGATACTGCCAACTGCACCAGCGGCGGCAGTGGAGACAACCACCGACACAATCACCTGGCTTCCATGTGGCCCTATTGAATGCGGAAAGATCTCTGTTCCTGTTACTAAAGGACTCAACAGCAGCAAAACATTCTCGCTTTCCTTATACCGACGTGAAGCAACCTCGGGTTCATCGCCTCGCACATTGCTGCTGTTACCAGACCGCGAATACGGTCCTGATACCCGCACGCTGACTGAGAAAGCCGTACTCACATTCGGAACCGCCATTACAAAGTTCAATGTCATCTCCGTTGCACCGCGTGGTGAGGTCGATGCAGTGATGCCCGTTGGTAATGAAACCAACATTGGCACGCTTGATATGGCAGACGATCTGGAAGCGGTTCGTTTAGCATTGAACCTAAAGAAAGTTTCAATTATGGGGTGGGGTAGTGGTGCCACCGCGGCCGCAGCCTTCATCATGCAGAACCCAACAAGAGTTCAAGCTGCTGTTCTTGATACTCCTATTGATCCGTCATCCTCAATGGTCAAGCAGGCTCAACAACACATCACAGCAACAGCGCTTGGTGTTGAAACGGCCATGCGGTGGTGCGCTTCGCATCTGTCTTGCCCCATGAATGCCAATGTTGCCCAAGAGCTTGACTTATTGAAAAGAAACATTCGGCTCGCACGTGTTGACACCGGCATCACGCAAATGGCAGTTGCTCGTGCCGCAGTACGCACCATTGTTGATGGTCATGCCCAAGAACTGTTCACTGCAATTACAGCCGCCAACAATGGCGAGTCGAGGTCGCTTCTCACGCTCGCTGGTACGGCACCAACCGTGTTGAATGCATATGGCCGCTGTGCTGATGTGTCACGCGCAGATGCAAAAAGAATTGCACAGGCACACGCTGCGGTAAAACCACACAAGTTCACCATCGGTTCTGAAGCAGTGCTCTATGCCCTGTGCGCCCAGATTCCTAAATCAGAACAGCCCCTCGGAGCACTGAAGCCGGCAACACTAGCCACAGGTGCACGTGTGCTTGTCAACATTGCCCGTGGCGACCAAGTAACTGCACCTTCAGTCGTGCGCGCGATGGCAAAGAAGATGAAATGGACCTACGCGCCTGTCTATTCCAACAGGCACTTAGTCGTGGGCTATGACAACGCCACCACAGTCGCTGCCCTCACGTTCCTCGCCAAGTAGGCGCAGAACGAAAAGCCGATTACAGCTCGGCGAAGTCCCGAATCAGCGCAGCCAATTCCAACGGCGTATCACCTTGCACGCTGTGCCCGGCTTCCAAAACATGTTCAACCCGCGCATGAGGCGCACGCTTCACCAACTCTGCTTCGTCTTCGTCAGTCACTACTGATTGCTTACGCATTCCACGTACAAACATCAGCGGCTTTCCATAACCGGACACCACATCCCACAACGGCGCAGTAGACGGGCGCTTGTCGCCATCTTCCACGGCAGCTTTCATCTCTGGCAGTGGTGGTGCATCGGCACGGCGGTAACGCCACACCCATGAACCATCATCTTCTTGCAATGCATTATGCAAAATGCCACGGCGCAAACTTTCCACCGTACGTGTGGGGTTGAACTCAATCGTGCGCTTCAACAATTCTTCAAACGAAGGAAACGTTGCAGGCCCATTTACAAAGTCAGTTATCTGCTTTGTCTTGTCTTGGTTCACACCTGGCGTGATATCTACCAACACCATCTTGCGCACCAAGTCGCCATGGTCACGCGTCAACGCCAACGTGGTGAGGCCGCCCAACGACATTCCAACCACGGCCAACGCATCAGGTGCCAACGCACGAATCACAGTGGCAATGTCCGCAGCATTCTGTTGCATCGGTAATGCGTCTGCACTAAACCCGGCAGCAGAATCAGAATGGCCATGGCCTGGCAAGTCAATGCACAGCAACGGCACATCAAGCGCCAATGCCACGGTGTCCCAGGTATGGGCATTCTGTGCGCCACCATGCAAGAACACAAGGCGCGGTGAACCCGTGCCCCACTTCAATGCAGACAGCTTTCGAGTGCCATCAACCGATATGAATTCTCGGGAAACTACTGGGGGGCCCGCATATGCAATGCCATATTCCGATGCATTTTCATGAAACATCGAGAACTCGTCGTATGAGACTTTTTCAACCATGAAACGAGCGTAGTGAAAAGGGCCGCCATGCGGATAGACAGAGAGTCATGGCACGTGACCATATCTATATCAATGGGCTTCGGCTCATGGCCTTAGTCGGTGTGTTGCCGCACGAGCGTGAAGGTCTGCAGCCTCTCCAAGTCGATGTTGATCTTGAAGTTGATCTCTCAGAAGCCGGCATCACCGACAACCTTGACGACACTGCCAACTACGGCGCTATCTCTCAGGCCATCGCAGAAGTAGTTCGCGATTCAACAGACATCTTGCTCGAGCGTCTTGCTGCTCGCATCGCAGACCGCGTCTTGCATTTCGATCACGTGGAAGTCGCAAACGTCACTCTCACCAAACTTCGCCCACCAATTCCAGAAGACCTCTTGTCATCTGCTGTGCGCATTGTTCGCAGCCGTGTCGACATGCGCGTCCCTGCTCGCCACCGCGCCATCATTGCGCTTGGTTCCAACCTCGGCGACCGCGTTGCCTACCTGCGCTTTGGTCTCGACAGTTTGTCGAACGTCATTGCACAGTCGCAAGTGTTCGAAACAGACCCGGTAGGTGGCCCTGACAATCAAGGCGCCTACCTCAACATGGTCGCCATTGTCGATACAGACCTCGACCCGTTCGCACTACTGCGTCGCCTGCTACAAATTGAAGCCGATGCTCACCGTGTTCGCGTTGAACGTTGGGGACCTCGCACCCTCGACCTCGATATTCTCTTTTACGACGACTACGCCATCCACAGTGAAGAACTAACAGTTCCACACCCTCGTTTTGCAGAGCGTCGCTTTGTTCTTGAACCACTTGCAGAAGTTGCAAGCGAACATTGTCCATCTAATTGGCGAGATCGTTTACCGCAATACGGCGTCTACCCACGCGGCCCTATCGACTCACTTGTCGCACACGTCACCACTTCGTGACATCTATTGCACTTCTCGTGCCTGCCTTCAATGAGGCACAGGCCATGGCGCGCACCGCCCTTGTTATGCGCGAAGCACTTGATGCCGGCGTTGTTTCATCTGCCACTGTTCTCGACGGTGGCTCTACCGACGGCACTGCAGAAGAAGCATTGCAATACGGCATTCGTTCTCTTCACATCCCCAGCCTGCAACCAGAACTTGGCCCCGTCTTAGGTAAAGGCGATTCGCTCTATCGCGGTGTCCATGCCGTCCCTGCTGATTGGTATGTCTTTCTTGACGCTGACCTTGGCAACATCTGTATTGATCACATCACTGCGCTCACACAACACATCGGCGAACCGAACATCTCATTCATCAAAGGTGGCTTTGTTCGTGTCGATGAACATGGCGAGCCCCGCGACATTCCCGCTGGCCGTGTAACAGAACTTGTCGGCCGTCCACTTCTTCGTCGCGCAGCACCACAACTGACGTATCTCTCACAACCACTCAGTGGCCAAGTAGCTATTGAAGGGAACCTTGCACGCTCCCTTAGTTTTGTCACCGGATACGGCATTGAAATCGCAATGCTCATCGACGTGTTTCGCCTCGTCGGCACAGACGGCATCGTCGAAGCCGACATGGGCACCATCAACAACCGCTACAAGCCAGACGATGCTCTTGAAGATGTCCGCGACCAAGTTCTCGCCGGCGCCGCTCTACGAATCATCACCATGCCCGACTACGGCCTAGTCATGCACGGCCAAGTCACCAACCGCGACTAGGTGGTGGGGCGCAAGATGTGGTCGAAAACGATTCCTACCTCTTGCCCCATGGTCCACTCGGTGCCAACCGTGTTGGTCATGGTCGCGCGAACAAGGCTTTCATCAACAGACATACGCACCACCACAGTCTTAAGTGGGCCAGCAAACGAAAAACTCTGAACAATTCCACGATATGAATCTGGTTCAGCATCGCTCACAACCCGTGTGTGTTCTGGTCGCACCAGAACCGCATGGCCACCTATCGTCACGGAATTTGTCTCACCGATAAATGTTGCAACGAAGTCTGTGCTGGGGTTGTCGTATACCTCTTGCGGAGTACCTACTTGTTGAATCACGCCGTTACTCATTACACACACGCGATCTGAGATAGTCAGAGCCTCGTCTTGGTCGTGTGTAACAAACAATGTGGTTGTGCCAGTGCGCTTCTGTAACGAGCGAATCTCTTCGCGCACTTCAACGCGGACCTTTGCATCTAACGCACTCAGCGGTTCGTCGAGCAACAATACGGTTGGCTCAATGGCCAACGCTCGAGCCAATGCCACACGCTGCTGTTGTCCACCAGATAATTGATGCGGATACCGATGACCAACATCAACAAGTCGAACCAGGTCAAGCATGTCAGACACCACCGACACACGCTTCTTCTTATCCATCTTGCGAATGGAAAGACCAAACCCAATGTTCTCTGCAACGGTGAGATGAGGAAACAAGCTGTAGCTCTGAAACACCATTCCCATATTGCGCTTCTGTGGTGGCACGGGTTCAATATTGTGGCCATTCATAATCAATCGGCCAGCATCAAATTTCTCAAACCCAGCAGCAACGCGTAATGCAGTTGTCTTGCCACAGCCACTAGGGCCGAGAATGGAAATCAGTTCGCCCTTTTCGACAGACAAAGTGAAAGCTGACAACGCCTCTAAGTCACCGTACTTTTTCGTAACGTGGGCAAATTCAAGTTGGCTCATGGTGTGATTCTGATTTCTTGTGAAGATGATGTCGGAGACTTTTTCTGAATTCGGCCAAGAACCATAAACAGAACAGTGGTCAGAACGAGCAGCAACAAGGCAACTCCCATGGCACCCTGGGGTTCGCGACCCTGGGCTTCCACCATGTATGTCGGCAGAGTGCGCTTCAGCAGCAGTGAAGATATAGCGAATTCACCCATCACCACAGCAAATGCCAGAAACGACGTTGTCAAGATTGCAGTCCAAAGATTCGGAATCAATACTTTGCGAAAGGTCTGTTGCCACGAGGCACCAAGTGACCGTGACGCGTTCACCAAGGTATGCAAGTCAAGAGCTGCAAATCCCGCATCAAGAGTGCGGTATGCAAACGGCAAACACAAAATTGCATACAATGGCACAAGCCCGTAGTTGGTCGACACTATCCAGGGCACTGTGTCGCGGTAGGCGCCAGACACTCCGACAACCAGCGCGATTGGCGGAACCACATATGCCAATAGCGACACTATTTCTGCAGCCATCTTCCACTGCACCGCACGCAAGTGAAGCCACAAGACAGTGGGAAGCAACAAAGCCAGAACCACCAAAACAGTGACAATGCCTAATCGCACGCTCAATAGGAATGCTGGTTGAAACTGGTCATCGCTGATGGTGTTCATCAGCCCACGAATAGTCCACCGGGAAAACAAGGTATCGCGACCTAACAGCGACATTGGTACTCGTTGCATCGCAAAGCGAGTCATTGCCAACATTGGCACTATAAAGAATGCGCCCACCACAATGATGACAGGCCATTCCCACGTTGTGCGGCGCTTGTTCATGCTGTTCTCCACCGTTCTGCACGTCGCCGAAGAAGCAAGTAGCCAGTCATAACGAACAACAAGATCAATACCATCCATGCAGCAAGCGCATACCCAAGGTTGCCCTTACCCGTAATCGTGTTTCCCTGCAGATAGAAACGAATCTGTACCGGCACCAACCGTGACCCACCACTTGACAAGGCATAGGCCGTTGCATAGGCACTGAAGGCATTAGCAAACAACAACAATGTGCCACCCAATAGCGACGGAGTGAGAATGGGCAAGCCAACACGGCGCCAATACTGAAATGGTGATGCACCAATATTGATGGCAGCCTCGCGCCACGTGGGGCGCAGCCCGTCGATGGCTGGCAACATCACCAGCAGCATCAAGGGAATCTGAAAATACAAATAGACAACGACAATTCCCCAGAAGTCGTAGATCTTGAAGCCGGCTCCGTAGAGGTCAATACCGTTGTGGTACAAGATGCGAGTAAAGAGCCCTTGTGCACCGAGCGATGCAATAAACGCAAAGGCCAAGGGGATACCACCCAGGTTTGCAGCAACTCCGGAAAACCCAGTCACTAAGTTGCGCAAGCGGCGGGGCCGTTCAATGCGCGACGCTGCCAGCGCAAAGAGAAATCCAATGATTGCTCCGAGTATTGCTGAATACAGCGACAGCTTCAGCGAAAACATAAATGATGAACGATTCGATGCGCTCATTGCTTCCACCATTGCTGATGTGGTGGACCCTGTCACAGGGCGAAAAGCTTTGGTAAACAACACCACTGTTGGAACGAGAAGAAACAGCCCAACAAAAGTGAAGTAGGGAAGTATTGGTAATACCAACGATGGCGACCAGTGCCCAGACGTGGCGGAGGCCCGGCTACCCGCCGGGCCTCCAGTTACGTTTTTCTCTTTAACAGGGGAGAACTTCAAGAGAAAATCGATCTCTGTCACTATTTTTTGTCTGCGACGAGTGGACCCCACTGCTTAGCCAAAACTTCTTTGGCTGCTGCGATTTGTGCCTGTGAAGGGAACTTCAAGCCTTCGAGCAACGATGCTGCTGGCAAGTTCTTCTTCATGTCTTCAGTGATTTTGCCTGCTGCTTCAAGAGCTGCGAATCGAGCGGGGATTGCTCCACCTTCGAGGTAACCAAGTGCACCTTCGTCAGAAATGATGTGGTCAATCCACAACTTCGCTGCGTTCGGGTGTGGGCTACCGGCAACAACGCCTTGTGCGTAGTATCCGCCGTAGACGCCATCAGATGGAACCTTGATTGAAACAGTGATGCCGTTTTCGGTCAACTTTGGTGTGAGGCCTGGATAGTTGTATGTCCAGTCGATCCAGATTGGAGTGTCACCAGAAAGAACCGATGCTTCAGTCACGTCGGTGCCTGCCATGTTTCCAGCTGCTTTCAACTTTGCGAAGTACTCGATACCAGGAAGGATGTCGTCGAACGAACCGCCGTTAGCGATTGATGCTGCCATCACTGATGCAAATGCTGCACCAGCTTCGCGAGGGTCACCGTTCAAAGCAACTTGGCCCTTGTACATCGGGTCAAGAAGTTCAGCAAATGATGTTGGAGCTGTCTTCACAATGGTGTCGTTTGAGCCAATGGCCATTACGCCGTAGTACGCAGCAACCCACTTGCCGTCAGGATCTTTCATGTCTGCAGGAATTTCATCAAAGCCACATGGCTTGTATGGCTCCCACAGGCCCTTGGTGTCAACTTCTTGCGCAATTGCAGGACTCACGTCAAGTGCGTCTGGCATATCTGGCTGACCCTTCAATGTCTCTACTGCAGTGAGTTCGTCTGCACTTGATGCATCTGGGTTAGCAACAGGGTTCTTCACCATTGGGTACTTCACGCGGAATGCTTCGAGGATTCCCTTGTAGTTCGCCCAGTTGTCTGGCAAAGCGATGAGGTTTACTTGAGCCTCTGTGTCGGCTGCAGTCTTGATGTCAGCTGATGGACAATCTGAAGTTGCTGCCGGAGTAGTTGTGGCTGCTTCATCGGAACTTGAATCGCCACCGCATGCACCAAGCATGAGAAGCGAAGCAAGCGCAAATGCACCAACCTTCGATATGGATTTTGTGTTTAGTCGTGAGTTACGCATGAGCCATACCTTGCCCTAAGCAGATTTCCATCGCGCTACATCAAGGTAAACACACGACCCTGTTTACCTAAAGTCTGCGTGACACATGTTCGCGCGTTAGTTGCGCCCAACCGCGACTAGGGGTTAGGTGGTGGGGGCGCGCCACAGGGAACGGTCGAGCAATACATCGCTGCCCAGTTCCGCATGGCCTTGCAACACATCCCACACATCAAGAAAGTTACGCACTTCTTCAATGTCGTGCACGCGGTAGATACCAGCACGAGTCAATGTCAACGTGTGGGCAATAGCTGCCAACGTGCCGCTTAATCGTTCACGTGGTGGTCTACCTGTAATTGCCCCAATGAAGTCTTTACGAGACACCGGAAACAACACGGGCCGTCTGTATTCCAACAACTTCGACACATGACGCAACACATCAACAGTCTGAGCCGGAGTCTTTGCAAAGTCTGGGCCCGGATCAACAATCACTTGTTGGCGTGACACACCAGCAGCTGACAACACAGCCAACTTGTCGTCCATGAACGACAACACATCAGCCACTACGTCTTCATACAAGTTCGCATCAGTTAAGCGCACCTTTGGCCTGCCACGGTTGTGCATCAGTATGTAGCCAGCGCCACGTGATGCCACTACCTCTGCCAGTTCCGGGTACAGCAACCCGCTGATGTCGTTAATGATGTGTGCACCTGCATCTAATGCCGCAGCAGCAACCGCTGGCCTATATGTATCGATGCTCATAATGGCGTCTGTATTAGTAGCCACCCATTCGATCACTGGCGTAATGCGTTCAATCTCTTCGTCTTCGGAAATCTCTGGCACACCAGTAATGGCCGACTGCCCACCAATATCCAAAATGTCTGCACCCTGAGCCAACACTTCACGCGTACGTTCCATACGCGCTTCCACGGTTGCATACTTCCCAGCATCAGAAAACGAATCCGGCGTTGCATTGATAACGGCCATAATCATGGGCCGATCAATATCGATTGTGAGTCCGCGAGCTACCAACTGAGGCATGCCCGCAACGCTATCTACGTCATCTTTGAGTTGGGGTTTTTCCCGGCCAAACGGTTGTGCACGGGAAATGTGTAGGAATCAACCAGGACTACGGGGACCGCATCCTTCACATCGCGTAGCGCTGGCCCGGTGGTGATTTGTTCGTCCCATCCAAAGGGCACGCGTGCAGAAGGAAACAAACGCACTTGAGTGTTCAAGCCTTGCTGCAACTGCCCAGACTCTGTTGCTACGCCGTACCTCTTATATAGCAACGTGATGTTCTTGCCATCTGCTTCAAAAGACATCTCTGGGCCGTTGTACCAGGCAACAACTGTGGGTGCGCCAGTGGGGGAGGCAGCAATGATGAATACTTGGTCGCTCACGTCGTAGCCATTGATGGTGTCATCGACTGGGTGGCGATGAGCAATCAATACTTCGTCATCGTTCACCACTGTGCGATACAGATCTATTTTTACTTGCACGCCATCAAGGTCGCGCACCATTTGTGCATCAAGTAAGCCAGAGGCTCGTTTCCAGCCATTATTGTCTTGGAAACCAAACAGCGACATTTCTAATATCGCTTCTGAGTCTGTTTCATCCCAGTAGCTCTCTGTTGCTGAGAACATGAAGTCACCATGTTTTGTCTTAGCCACAGCACACAGATCAGTAGTGATATGAGTGTTTAATTCTGTACAGCTCAACACGTTCATTTGAAAGTCGTATTGCTCGATACCCCAACCGGCAGAGAAACTACTGCGCAACGTTTCTGCTGGCCGCACACCCGATGTTGTTGCATCATTCCCAGACGGCACAGTTGCATCAGAAGATGAGGATGGCTCTACAAACAGGGCCACTGCACCTGTACCTATTAATAGGAGAACGACCAGTAACCCCAACACGAGGTTGGTGCGCTTGGCCTCGCTGCGCTCTTTAGCCATGTCGACGTTGCGCAGCTGCACCCAGCCAATACCCGATACTGCTCATGGCACCACCTGAGAACATCAACGCCACAGCCGGATCACCCGTAAACAGCGACAACACAGCTCCCACCAAGACACCAGCAATGGCAATACCGACATGAATCGTGTTCTTTGGATTAGCCATAACTAGAGCCTAGTTGTTTCGTGAACACAGAACCGGCCGACGCTTAGGGAATGGACCCAAACAACCTTGATCTAAGCTGCGACCATGCTGAATGACTCGGTATCAGTTGTTCTCCCTTGGCATCATGCCGAGACCATAGCAATAGCCACAGGTTTCATGATGATCTCCCAACAGGCCAGTCATTGAGCCTGCCCCTCCGCAGTATCCACACGGTTCGAACTCATCCCGGTCATCGTCATCATCGAAGTCGTCCTGGTCGTCGTCTTCGTCCTCGAAATCCTCGTCGAATTCATCATCTTCGTAGTCGCTCATGACAAAAAATGTAGCAGAGGATTTGAATGCCTATTGGCCGGAAATTCTCGAGATGGTGTGATTCACGATGGCTAAATGTTCTGCGACCTGATCATCGCCCAATGCCTGCTGCGCCCGTAGCCGGCGTCGGACCGCTTTGAGGGTGGGAAGAGCCACTTCACCAAAGGCATGGGTGAATTTCAATTCTGTCTCACGCCAGGTTGCAAGGGCTTCCTTTAGGTCACCATTTCTCTCGAACATCGCCGCAATGTGCCACCAGATGTCAATGGTATTGGGGTGTTCTGATCCGAATTCGTTGGTGTATTCGACTAAGAGATCGAGAAGATCTTGCTCGTTGTTATCGCGTCGTGCTCGCACGACCGTGAGATTGTATTTGCTACTGCGAGTCCGTGAATCGTGTTCACCAAATGCTTCTTTCCGTTTCTCGTATTGGGAAGACACCAGTGAAATGGCCTTGTTTAGGTAGCCCGCGTCACAGTGCAAGCTCGCCAAATGACCGAGAGAATTCAGTGTTCCATTATCAAGCTCGCCAAACACAGCGACTCGCTTCTCGTAGGTCGACGTTGCGAGACGTAGAGCATCTTCTATTCGTCCGGCGCCGCCCAGGGCACGACATAAATTGCCGGCGCATGAAAAGGTATCTCTGTTCTCCCAGCCCAGCGTGCGAATGGCATCTTCTAACGCTGCCTCGAGAATAGTTACTGCTCTTGCATGAATATCACTGCGCCACAGCGCCCTGCCAAGGTACATGCGTAACTGGATGACAATTTGATCGTCTGCTGCGCACTGTTCAGAAGCTAGCGAGAGGAGATCCTCGAGTAACTGGACTGCGCGCTCTGGGTGGGGGCCATCAACAATTTGGATCGCTTCTTCAAAACGGTTGTTGAATTCTTGTGTAGACATTGACTGATTACGCATAATGGACCTCTCCGAGATGCTCACGGCCTGAGCACTTCTGTATGGGTATAAAGTACCTTAAGGGTGTGTCACGAGGTTCTGTTTATTTCTTTTGCTGCGTCATGACTAACCAGTGTTCTCGTTTCTGTGTCAAAAAATCTGCGATCCTTTCCGAGTTCTCGTCACTAATCTGACCCGGACCGAAGAATTGTTCGAAGACCTTTTTCACGTTCTTACGCGAGATGGTGTTCGTCGTGAGGAGAACGAGAAGATCTGGTACTTCAGGGAGATATTCATGAGGTGCGATACGTCCACTAACGATCCTGACCGGGTCAAGTCGGTCAAGATAATCGTCGAGAACCACTGCTAACCATGCGTGCTCGGGGATGCAACAGTATCTGTTGTCTGAGGTGTTGCTTTTCTTTTTCTTACCCATAGTTCTGTGGAATTTCTCTTTCTTACTCATATTGCTATTGACCTTTCTTAGAGTCTGTTTTTACGTTTTGTGCCCATGTGTTCAGGGTCATACGGTGCCATGCAGTGATGTCTTCGTATGTTTGGCCGCCCCAGGTGTATCCGCCGGCAAGGGCGAAGATCGCTGGAGTATCCCCGATGAACTCACGTACTGCGCGCTCGCGGTAACTGATCACTTCTTCTGTGACTCCATCATTGATGGGGTCCATTCCGCCGTTGTAGATGACAAAGTCAAATGGCTTGAGAGTCTTTGCGTACTCGATGGCCTCACGAATTGATTGACGGTAATCCTCAACATCGGAATACATGAGAATGCTTTCGCCTGTAGGAGTCCACGAATCAAACCGGGATGTAGTGACATCAATCTGTACAACGTTGTCTGGCATGGTTCGCTGAATAATGTTCCAGGTTCCTCCGCCCGAGTGGGCATCGAAGTCCAGAACAAGAACTCTGGTTGCATTGAACGCGGTTACTGCGTACAAGGCAGCTGCCGCAAGTCCGTTGAACGTGCAAAATCCACAACCTCTTCCGTAACTCGCATGATGCAACCCGGAAGACAAACTGCCTGATGTGCAGTTGTTGGTGAGTGCCTCGTAAGTTGCCGCAATGAGACCGGTGGTGTGTGAAACGGCCATTGGGAATAGACCTGGACCCCAAGTGAAACCTTGTGAAGTTGCAAGATGACGCGGTTCACCCGTACGAACGGCATTCACATAGATCTGGTCATGAATCAAGTTGATGTATTCGGTTGCGAGTGCCGTGAACTGAACTGGATCAACTAGTTCGAGTCCACGGATGGGGTCAACCAGAATGTCTTCTGCGATGTGCTTCGCCTTTTGGGTGGTCTCAGACCGGTGTTCTGACCCGACGTATGTGCAGTTGTAATAGATATTCATTGTGTTGGTTGTTCTTTCTTGTGTGGGAGATGTGTTTGTCATTGGCTCGATCTGGATATAGGTATGTTCTACCAGAAAGGTGCGTCACACCCTTTTGGTAATTTGTACCCAAATAGAGATGGCCGACAGAAATTGGTCTCTTTAGTTGGTTCAGCACAGGGTTGAGCCACTATCCGAAAGGTGTCCCATGTCCACACAATCTTCTTCCCTTAAGCGTCCGGTACGTCCCGAAAATCCATATGCAATGTGGCGGCAGATCTGTCAGGTGTCTGAATCACTTGCAGTCAGTGGTGATCTTCCTTCTAATCGAGTTCAAGCTCTCGAGCAATTGCGTCTTTGGGAAGCAGCGGGAATCACAGACGTCTTCGACATGCGCGAAGAAGCGAACGACACAGAGTTCATTTGCAAGAACTCAACGGTCAATGGCCATTGGTTTGGTGTTGATGATGATGGTGGAAAACGTGATGATGCATGGTTTCAAATTTTGTGCGATGCAGCGCGTGTCATTTTGAATGACACCACGCGTCCGCGGCGCATCCTGGTGCATTGTCACATGGGCGTGAACCGTGGACCTTCCGCGTTGTTTGCGATCATGTTGGCAACCGGTTGGGGCTCTCTTGATGCGTTGCGCGCTATTCGTGATGCGCGACCTATTTCGGGAATCATCTATGCACCTGACGCGATCAACTGGTGGGCACGTGAACAGGGTCATGACTCAGATGTTGTTGCCGACATGGTGGATGAGGTTGAGGCATGGTTGGATCGCAACCCACTTGATCTGTACTACGTGATTCGTTCAATCGGCAATAGAAGGGCGATCTAAGGTTTCACCATGGGTTTAGGAATGTATTTGTACTTTCGTCACCGGGCCAAGGTCCAGCGGCGAAAGTACGAACAGCAATTTGATGAACTGAATGAACGCACAAGTGGGTCGCCGTTCTGTTGTGAGTGCTGTGATTACTGCGGCGATTGCACACTGGATGACTTATGTGTTTCCTGCCATGGCGACTACATATAGATATAGAGGTGTTGAATTGGCCCTCTGAGACCATTCCGTAATGCAACTTCCCGCGCGCGTGCATCACGGGCACGTGCGCCAGCGCGCGAGGACATTTCTTTTCCGCCAGTTGCAGCAAGGGTTTGCGAGGGGTCGAGGAGGGGATTTTGACAGGGGGTGGGTGTAGAGATTCCGGCCATGGAAAAAAACACCCACACCAAATTGTTCATCGTTGAGTCACCTATCAAAGTAAAAACCATAGAAAAGTTTTTGGGCGGTGATTACATCATTCGTGCTTCGGTAGGTCATATTGCAGACATTCCGGAACGTGACGGCACGGTAGATGTCAGTAATGCATTTGCAGCTACCTATGTACTTACGCCGAAGGGTGCTGAGATAATCAGCCAATTGAAAAAGGACATGAAGCTGTGCAGTGAGATCATCATTGCAACAGACGCAGATAGAGAAGGTGAACTGATTGCAGCACACCTAGTTGAGTTCTTGAAGCCAAAGGTTCCTGTGAAGCGCATTGATTTTCATGCGGTCACTAAAGACGCCATCGAGGCAGCCATGCTGACGCCACGTGAGATTGACTACAACTTGGTTGAGGCTGCACGTACTAGGCGCGTCCTTGATCGCTTGTTTGGCTTTGAGGTGTCTGGGGTTACTCGCCAAAAGGTTCGTGGCAATACCACTGCCGGCAGAGTGCAAAGCCCAGCATTGCGTTTGGTGGTGGAACGAGAGCTTGAGCGGTTGGCTCATGTGAGTGCCATATATATGGACGTAGTGGTGAACAGTGAGACCGCACCATCGTTTCGTGCCACGTTGACAGAAGTAGCGGGCAAGAAGATTGCAACGGGTGCAGACTTTGATGCATCAGGTGCATTGATAAATGACGTGGCAGTGGTTGATGCGGCAACGGCGCAGCACATAGCTGAGGTGTTGAGTGCTCCGGCTGCCACGTTGGCGGTGCAAGACATTGCGGAGAAGGCAGCGACGCGTCAGCCACAGCCACCGTTTGTGTTGAGCAGTCTGTATCAAGAGGCAGGGAACAGGTTGGGTATGAGCGTTGCTGAAGCACGCACTATCAGCCAGCAGTTGTTTGACAGTGGCCTGATTACATACCCCCGTACAGATAATCCAGTGCATGATGTGGGAAGCAGGCATGACATTCGCAATGCAATAGCTACAGAGTTTGGTGCTGACATGGTTGCGCCGTTTCACCGGTATGCATCTCACAAGGGCAAACACACTCAAGGTGCACACGAAGCAATTCGTCCGACAAAGATGTCGGTGCAGTCGCCGAATGGGCTGAGCCCGCGTCAGGCTGCGATGTATCGCATGATTTGGCAACGCACCATGGCAAGCCAGATGGTGGAAGCAAAGGGTTCCACTGTGACCGTGCGTTTAGTTGGCGGAGACTCTGGCAGTGAATGGATCTTTTCTGCCTCTGGCACCACCTACACACAGCAAGGCTTTCGTGTTGTGTATGCACCAAGCAATGAAGAAGACGATGCAGGGTCTCCGTTTCCGGCGCTTGCGTTAGGTGATTCGGTACCCATTCGTGATGCAGAAGCAAAGGAGCACCACACATTGCCACCTGCTCGTTTCACAGAGGCATCATTGGTGAAGGAACTGGAACGCCTAGATATTGGTCGCCCGTCTACGTATGCGTCGATCATTGCGAAGTTGCGTGACAGGTATGTATGGAGCAAGAAAGGTGAGAGGGCGTTGATTCCCACCATTACGTCGTTTGCAGTGCATCGGTTGTTGATGGGCAGCTTTGCCTCGTTGCTTGATTACGAATTCACCAGGGGCATGGAAGACCAGCTCGACTTGGTGTCACAAGATGCTTCGTTGAAGACAGCCACCTTGTCGGACTTCTTCTTTGGTGATGGGGCAGACAACCCTGGGTTGCAGACCTTGGTGTCTGATGCCATTGACAATGTGGAAGGGCGCGACATGTTTGCATTGACGCTTGGCACTCACCCAGAAACCGGAGAAGTGATCACGGTGCGAGCAGGGAAGTTGTTTAAGAAGTCCTTCAGCCCGTATGTGGAATGTGGATTACTGAAGAAAGCGTTGCCAGACGAAACTGCATTCGATGAGTTCACCACTGAGAAGTTGTTGGCACTGCTGTCTGCCAGTGGGCCACAGTTGCTGGGTGAGTACTTAGGAGCACCGGTGTTCTTGCGGGTGGGCGCCAACGGCACGTTCTTTCAGCACGGAGAGAAAGGCTCGTTGCCAGAAGGGGCAACCAAGCCCCGAACCGCTGGATTGTTGAAATCAATGAACCCTGACACACCCTCTCTGCAAGATGCCATCCAGATGTTGGAGTTGCCTCGTGTTGTTGGTGTTGATGCCACCACAGGGGAAATCATCCACGGCCTGTATGGCAAGTTCGGGGCATACCTGCAACGTGGGGATGACACCCGTTCTCTGAAAGATGAAGAGCGTTTGTTCACCATTACTAGCGAGGAAGCTATTGAGATTCTGAACACACCAAAGAAGCCGCGCCGTGCGCCAGGCAAAAAGTCGACCACCACCAAGAGGAAGAAATAACCATGATAAAAACAGAGATAACCGCAGACGAGATTGTGTCGCTTTTGCACAGCCTGGGCTACCGGGCCTCATATGAACTAAACGACATCAACTTGATCGTAAGTTCTGCATCACAAGGCTTTGAATGGTACATACACATCAGTGTCACTGAGGAAAGTGAGGCATCGGATTTTCTGATCTTTTCTCACACACGGCTTGTCAGTCCGGTGCTCTTTCCTGTTGGCAAGATTTGCAACCAGTTCAACATAATCAGTCCCAACGGGGTTGCTACCTTCCGGATGGATGACAATCATGATCTCACTGAAGATGTGATGATCTCGTTGGATTTCTCTGTGTCATTGACTGGGGGAGTCGCAGATGAATGGCTTGAGGATTCAGTCTCCATGTGGGATTACATCCTGGGGACTTTCGACAAGACAGTTCGCGAATGTGAAGAACCCGCTGCAACGGACGACCCGTTCTAGCGGCGATTACTTTGTGGTGAAGAATCTTCTCTTCATTCGAAAGATGAACGCCAAGATTGCATCCACTTGGTCGGCGGGGCATAGAGCATTTCCCGCTAGGAATAATCTGTACGGAGAGGTGCTATAAATAGCCAATGAAAATTGCCACATGGAACCTAAAGCAGGCAGTCGCACCAAAGAAACCTTTACCGGTTCTTTGGAAATATGCTGAAGAAAAAATCGAAGCAGATGTCGTTGTCTTTACGGAGGCGAAAGTCCCTAAAGAAGGTGTTCCTGCCGGATGGACTGCAGTTTGGAAACCTGACGGCATCGGTGAACGTCGTCGATGGGGAACAGTAATTGCGGCTCGTAACGGCTATGAGCTGGTGGACGTTACCAATGGAGTTTCAGGGCGAGGCGGATTTTCCATTACACATACTTGGCCAGGCACAGTGGTGATTACTGATGTCGTCAAGGATGGCGAGTGTGTCGCAACTGTTGTTGGCTTGTACGGAATCACTATGGATCTGAAGGGAAATTCCATTGGATCAGGCTTGATCGCAGTTCCTTCTATTCTGGTGAGCCTTGAGGAGTTGTACACGTCTAGCCGAGGAGTGAAACTCATCATTGCTGGCGACTTCAACTTGTGGCCAGTTGATATGCCTGATTTTCTCTGTGAAAGCTTCATTGATGTAGTTGGAGCAACTGCTGAATTGCGTGGTCCATTGGCAGGATGTTCGGGTTGCGATGTGGTGCCTGAAGAGTGTGGCCATATGTGGACACATAAAAATGGAAATAGTCCCAACGCTGCAGTGCAGAACCTGGACTACATCTTTATCTCGGGGCACTTCGCAGAATTAGTTGTTGATGTCTACGGCGGTGTTGGTGATTTTCCCGATGCATGGGACATGAGCGACCATGCTCCAGTGGTTCTAGAGTTAGAGACCTAGATGGTTTTCTCAGGAAATGTACGATGAGTGAAGTAGCGGCTCCCAATTGGTTCGTTTCGATCGCAGAATTAGGCCGTGCTTCAGCGTCGGAGATGAATTCAAAAGTTGGAGAGTCCTACCCAGTGACTGTCCTGTCAGTACCAATTGACCGCGCACTTTTGCACGGTAGTTCTGGTCACGGAATCGTTGGTTTCTTCAGATAAAGATCAAGTAGCACAGATTATTGCGAACTAGCCCCCAAAGTGCCCCTCAGGCGTTCACGTGGTGGCCTACCCGTAATTGCACCAATGGAGTCTTTACGAGACAAAGTGAAGATCACCGGCCTACGGAAATACAAAAGCTTCGAGACATGGCCCAAAACGTTCACGGTCTGAGCAAGATCGAAGACAAGTAGGCTCAGAGCTATGGGTTACAGGGATGTCACTAGCCAAGACGCTGTTGTTGAAGCAATTAGAGAATTTGACACCTTTTCTGAACCTCAAGATTTTCTCAGTCTCTACGGCTTTGGAGTGGCTCAGATCTATGTGTTGCGATATGAAGGACGGAGTTATCCGCCTAAGGCGATACTCGGTGTTGCACACAAGTTTCAGTTTCCCGAGGTGGGGCATTTGAAGAACTCAGATTTTTCTGGTGGTGAGGCCGGGGCGAATAAAGTTCTGCGTGGTTTGGGATTCGTGATCGAACAACAGTCTCTTGTGGATGAGAAGAATGAGTTGTTCACTCAGATTAAGAAAATCTCACGTGGAAACGTTACCTCATACGGAAAGGCCCCTCATAAGCCATTGCTCTTGTTGCTTGCGGTACAAAAACTTGCAAGGGGTGAGCAACGTCTCCTCGCCATTGACGACTGGACTCACGCGCTTCAGCCACTTTTGGATTCCGTCCTCCCCGATAGAGAAACGTCACCTCTTCAGCCCATATGGAAACTTGAATCTGCATTGTGGACAGTTGAATTGGATGGCGAAGAAGTTAGACAATCAGATTCAGTTGAAGTTGACGTCACACTATTGAATCAAACCGGAGTTGTCGCTGGATTTACTGAACAAATTTCTTCGATTATTGCTCGCGTGAATTGTTTCGAAGAAATTGTGGAATTCATAATTTCAGAGTTTCTGTCAGAGATTCATGAAGATTTGAAGCAATACTTGAGAAACTTGAATGTTTCAAGCGGAATATGGTGGGTCAATCAGGGGACCACTTATGAGGACGCTAAGAACTCTGGGCATGTCTGGGCTCCGTTGGTTCAAAAAAATGGAATTCCTGCTTCACACCATGCGATTCTCGAAGAATTGCGAGTGGGCGACATAGTTATCCATTACGCCAAAGGTGAGGTCCGAGCCTTGGGACAAGTGTTGAGTGAGGCTGACGTAACTTCGCGACCATTTCGTCATCCTGAGAAGGGTTGGGAAGGCGAAGGTCGTCAGGTATCTGTGCACTACTTCGAACTTGCTGAATCAATTTCATTAAATGAGATCAAAAGGAGACCCTCTGGGATTGGACCTTTTAACAAAAATGGTGAAGTTAACCAGGGTTACATGTACCGACTTCCGATTACTTGGGCGCTCGATTGTAAAAATCAGTTTCAAGGGCGGTGGCCAGCGAACAGCCCCTGGGGGAAGGAAGGTCTTATGGATCAATTCAGCAGTCGCCTGACTGAGCTAGCCAGATGGTTGCTGGCGTTTCGTCAAATTGAAGAGTTTGAATCTAGAGAAATAGATTTCAAGATTGAGTTAAGTCAGCAACTACATAATGCTCTAACTTCACTTGACTTCTCTTCGTCAGCTTGGATCGATTCTTTGCTTAACGTGCTCTCTAGAAAAAATAACTTAATTGATTTTCGAGTCAGGGCGGGATTCAGGAGTCAATGCGAGTCCGATCCAGTCAGTGCAGCAACACTGCTAACGCAATTGATTGACCAGACGAATGACCTATCTGACTGGATAGACGCCTTTTCGAACTGGAATACCGCAAATTCTGGCCACGGCACGAAGCTCTCACTTGTATCGGTATTGACTTCTGCCTTCGATGTTTATGACAGTCCAGCGATAAATCACTCGTCTACCAAGAGAGTTCATGAACTCATTGGACGACATCATTCCCAGGGGAGTGCGTCTGAGCGTTATTTTGAGTATCTCGCGTTGATGGATGAGTTAATGGAGATCTGTTCCGGAATATGCCTCGAGAATGAGCAGGGAATAGAAAACCGTCTTGAGATGCAAGCTGCAATATGGCTACTTATTGCGGGGGTACCACATGTTTCATGGAATCACGAAACACAAACCAAATACTTAACTTTTATGGGTGGAGAGAATATGTCAAATGAATTGCAGGAACTGGCGGAAGATCTATCACTGAATGTCTTATTCCTTCAAGAGATACAAGAACTGCTTGAAGACAAAAGACAAGTCATTTTCTATGGTCCGCCAGGTGCAGGAAAGACGTACGTTGCGTTAAAGATGGCGGAATCACTGAGTGATAAATCTGAAGATTCAGCAGCAGTAGAAATAGTTCAATTTCACCCTTCTTACGCATACGAGGATTTCGTCGAGGGATTTCGACCAACGGAGGAAGGGAGTTTTATCCTCAAAGAAGGAAAATTGCTCTCACTAGCACGAAGGGCGATGGCGAATCCTGGGCAGAAATTCTTTCTGATTATTGATGAAATAAACAGAGGAAACATCGCCAAGATTTTTGGTGAGATGTATTTCCTGTTGGAGTATCGAGATAGAAGCATTCAGCTTCAATATTCAGATTCAGATTTTCGGATGCCTACTAATCTCTATTTCATCGGGACAATGAACTCGGCAGATCGCTCAATTGGACTAATTGATACAGCCCTTCGTCGACGTTTTCATTTTGTATCTTTCTATCCGACCCAAGATGAGATGAAAGATGTTCTTCGTAACTGGCTCGAGAAAAATGCGCCAGAAGTCAAATGGGTCGCTGATTTGGTCGACGACGCCAATCGGATGTTGAACAATCCGGATTTTGCTATTGGGCCGAGCCATTTCATGAAACCAAATCTTGACGAGGCACTTGTGAGAAAGATTTGGCGTAGGTCAATAATTCCATATGTTGAGGACGTGTTCTTTAACCGGAAGGAAGAAGTCAGCAAATATGACTTAGATCGCGTTCGTACACTGAAGCGTCTTGCTCCCGAGATAGCAGCCGAAGAACTCGAAGAAGATGACAACGCCGCTTCTGCTTAAGGAATGGTCGCCAAAGAATATTCGCGACCTGACCGAGGAACAGACTAGAGACCTTCTCGGAATAAAGGGGATGAAGGTTGAGGTATGCCCAGATGGTTCGGTCAATGTTCGGTCAACCGAGAACATAGTCGGTTACCTTCGACGCGGGAAAACATCCGTCATTATCAGCCCATCAAAATGTAATGCATCGCACGTTCTTTTCATGATGGGATACGCGGAGAATCCACGAATGTTTCAAGATGGGCAAGTCGAGTTCGCTGACGACAGCAATTTGCTTGAGGCTTTCGTTACGGTCTTCGTACGCTCGGCCACAAAGGCAATCGAACGAGGAATGTTTCGTTCCTACACTGCCGTTGAAGACGATTTGACAGTGGTTCGTGGTCGAATACGTATGGGGGAGCAAATGTCTCGCCGATTCAGATTGTCTCCACCAATTGCTCTCTCATTTGATGAATTCACGGTTGACAATCAAGAGAATCGCCTCATCCGAAGCGCAATTGAATTTGCTTCAAAGATGCCAATTAGAAACCCGGAGACGACTAGAGGTATTCAATTCTTGCGAGCAATGTTTAGTGACGTCTCGATTGTTGAATTTGATCGTTCGTGGCTTCCACAACCAAATTGGAATCGTCTAAATGAACATCTGGAGTATGCCGTCAGTCTGGCGCGGCGCATTATTCAGAATTCATCGATTTCGCTAGAACATGGAGATTCAAGTTCTGACGAGTTCATAATCAATATGGCAAATGTATTCGAGGATTTTGTGGTGACCGCAATTAGGGAGCACTTGAAGTTGTCAAGGTCCGAAATGCCTAGGGCAAATGAAATTCACCCGCAGTTGTATCTCGATGAAGGACAGCTCGTTCGGCTTAAGCCTGATATCTCTCGTTGGGAGGGCAGTCGTTGCGTAGCAATAGGCGATGTGAAATACAAGCCCATCGCGGATGCCGGAGTTATTCACGCTGATATCTATCAACTTCTGGCATACGCGGTAGCAAATGATTTACCCGAGGCGAGTTTGATTTATGCAATGCCAAAGAGTGAACAAGTAGGACTGAAACTGCTAAACACACACAAAATAGCCGGGGCTGATGCACGTATTAATGTTTTCGCTCTTGATTTAACTACATCTCCAGGTGATGTACTTCGACAAATCGCCGAATTTTCAAAATCATTTGAACCTCGGTTGAGCAAAGTTTAAGTGACCTAGCGCCTACCGCGTAGCAATTTGCCGGGGAGTTCACCGGTGAATTCATCACGAGAGACGATTTGGGTGCCGTTGACGAATGTTGCTTCGTAGCCCTTGGCGTGTTGTACGAGGCGGCGGCCGTTGGCGGGGAAGTCATAAGCCATTGAAGGCATGTCGAAGTTGAGAGATTCATAATCAATCAAGTTCATGTCGGCGCGTAGACCAGGTGCAATGAGACCGCGGTCAGTAAGGCCATACATGGTTGCTGTTTGGTGTGTTTGGCGGTGCACCATGTGTTCGAGTTGCAAGCGAGGGCCACGGGCACGGTCGCGCACCCAGTGAGTGAGCAAGAAAGTGGGCATGCCGCCATCGCAGATGGCGCCGCAGTGTGCGCCGGCGTCGGATAAACCGTTGCGGGTGTGTGGGTGTTGCAACAACTCATGTGTCATTGACAAGTCACCATAGGAATAGTTGAAGAACGGCATGTAGATCATGCCTGTGCCGTTGTTGGCAAGCAGTTGGTCATACACCATGTCCATGGGAACAATGCGTTGCTTGGCAGCGAGGGCATCAATGGAATCGGTCTTTGGGTTTGGTTCGTAATTGATGTTGGCGTCTGTCACGGGGAACATCTTCCAGAGACGTGAGAGAACGATGTGTTCAAAGAAGCCATTGTCGCGAGGTACTTCATTGACGAACTTGTTGCGCAATGTTGCGTCTTTGAGTGCTTTAACTTTTTGGTCGTGAGGCAAGTGTGCGATCTCTTGCCATGCAGGGTGGAAGGCAAGTGGGTGGAAGCTTCCTTCGAGGCACATGAGAACACCAATGGAACGGCCGGCTACTTGGGCAACGATATTGAGGCCGTCTTGTTGAGCTGCGTCTAGTTGGGTAAGGACTGTCTTCCATACGTCTGGCGCTGCATCGTCTTGGTTGAGGTTCACACTGACTGTGACGTTCGGGAAACTGCCGGCGAGTTCACGCATCCACGGCCATTCATCGACAGGGAGAATCTTGTGTTCAGGTGCGAACTGAAAGATGCCGCCAGTTTTAGCGAGGCCTTGTGCAATGCCGAAGAGTTCGTTTTGTTCTGCGTGGGTGCCAGGAATGACGTCGCCCGCTTTTGTTTTGTGAATAGGGGTGCGGCTGGTGGAAAAACCAAGAGCGCCGGCAGCCATTGCTTCAGCAACCATTTGTGACATAGAGGCAATGTCGGCATCGGATGCCTGTTCGTTAGACGCACCGCGTTCACCCATGACATAGGCGCGTAGGGGACTGTGGCCGATTTGTGTGCCGATGTCGATGACGCGCGGTTGAGCATCAAGAGTGTCTAAGTATTCAGGAAACGAACGCCAACCCCATGTGAGACCTTCTGTCATTGCTGAACCAGGAATGTCTTCGACTGATTCCATTAACTCGATCAGCCATTCGTGGCGATCTTCATGCGCAGGTGCAAACCCAACACCACAGTTACCCATGACAACAGTGGTGGCACCGTGCCAACTGCTTGGTGTGAGCCAAGGGTCCCATGTTGCTTGCGCGTCGTAGTGGGTGTGAATGTCTACCCAGCCAGGAGTAAGTAAAAGACCATCAGCGTCGATGATGCGGTGTGCGTGAGCTGTTGGTGCTTTGCCGGCTGGCGAGACTTCGCGGATGATGCCATCTTCAAACATGACGTCAGCATTTGTCTGCGGTGCACCACTGCCGTCGACCAGTTGTGCGTTACGAATGACGGTTTTCTTGCCGGTCTGCTCGGTGAGGCTCATGAGGTCAGTGTAGTTGTGGGGCGCTTAGCCCCGACACACGCGCGGTCCTAGCTCTGCCACTCGTCGTCGAGGAAGTTGGTGAAATCTTCAGTCCAGGTTGCGTAATGAGGCCAAATGCCTTCAACCCAGTCGTGAGCAGCGTCGTGATCAACATTCTCGTGGCGCATGTACCAGGCCTTGAGAATGAGGCCAGTGCGGCTGCGTCCACCGTGACAGTGAATGAGAACCTCACGGCCTTCGCGAAGGAACGCATCGATTGAGTCAACAGCATCTTTCACGATTGAGTTCAGATGAGTATTACGAGCATCTTTATCGATGAGGTAGAACTCGCGTCGATAGGGAAGATGTTCTAAACGTCCGTATGTGCGGCACAGTGAAATGACGCCTATGTTGGAATCTGCACTTGGTGCGCCGGTCATGTTGCTTGCAAAGATTCCGGCATCGTGCAACATGGTGGGCTTGATGACGGATTCAAGTGGGGTCTCACGTTTTGGCGGGAGACCAAGTAGTCGGTGCGCTGTATCGAGCAATGTGCCGATGGTGTACTTCTTGATAGTTCCATCTGGTTGGCGCACACTGCCGTTGACATACGTGGTCCAACGAGAAGGGATCTGCTGGATTCCGTAGAGCGCGCCGCCAATTGCACCAGTAACGGCCGCAACGGTGTCGGCATCGTCGCCGAGGTTTACTGCAGTAGTGACAGCTTCTTCAAATGATGACGTTGTGCGAACACACCAGATTGCTTGTGCGATACATGTCCATACTGAACCGTTGCCGTGGTAACCAAGAAGTGTTGGGTTCCATTGATCACTCAACATGTCGGCGTAGATGTCGTGCTGTGGACCGCTCACAATGTCAAGAATGTCGACAAATGAGTCATCGAATGAGCCAGAGATGATGATGCGACGAATGAGTTCAGCAACAATGGCCGCACCGTACGATGCGCCTTCTTCATAGTGAGTGAGATCAGACTGTTGACGTGCAATCTTTGCTGTCCTCGGGGCACCCCATCGAACGCCGGCAATAGCGATTGGCACGATGCGCATGACGGAGCCATTACCTGCTGACTGGCCGAGGTAAGCGTGTGCTTCTTCTGCTGCAGTCATGTAGTCAGAGTGGCTCAGTGAAACACGAGTGGTGTTTCCAATGTCGCGTGCAGTTTCTGCCCACGCTTTGAAGTGATTCCATGTTGTCTCTGGATCAAACTTTCCATCGACAAGTGATTCAGCAAGAGCGAGAGCCATTTGTGTGTCATCAGTGAATTCACCTGGCGCCCAATTGAAACTGCCACCACCAATAAGTTCTCCTGTGCCGCTGACAACAGGAGTAGGGAAGGTGCGCAAGTATGTGCCGGGCTCATCAAACTCAAATGGAGCGCCGAGTGCATCGCCAACTGCGGTTCCAACTAACGCGCCGAGAATGGCATGCAGTTGACGTCGGGTGAGGTTTCGGGGATCGAGTGGTTCTTTTGTTATCTGTGTCATGGGGCCTCCGTGGTGTTAGGCGAATAGGGTATGACAGACTATAAACGGAGGGTGTGTGGGGGTTTCCTAAAGCCTTGCAGTGATTGGCTTTTGCAAGAAAAGCAAAAGCCCCGCGATTTACACCAAGGGGCTTTTACTCAGACTTGTCACTCCAGAATCAAATTCTAGGGCTTCCAAGTTTTATGTTGACTTCGTCAATTCAAAGTTAAGTGTATACGAAAAAACAGAGGCGGAACCTTGCGGTTCCGCCTCTGACTACTTGGCCTGTCCTGCGACGTCAATGCAGTAGAGCTGTGCACAAGCACCGCCGTTTGTTTTGTGAGGAGCCGACGAGCGGAATCGAACCGCTACCTTTGAATTGACGAAGTCAACGTGCTGCCATTACACCACATCGGCCTCGACAGTTATGTGTGAATCGGGTTTCAGTTTTGGAAAGAGAATGGCCCGACGCTTTCGCATCGGGCCATTGACGGGTTTGTGTACTTATAAGTGTACCGAGAGGTACTGCTAGTGGAAAGAGAACTTAGGAGTTCAAGATTGCGATGACATCGTTATGCAACGCAGTGTTAGTGGAGATGGCAGAGTCGGCGCGCCAGTTAGGTGTGCCTGTTCGATCTGACAATGTTCCGCCAGCTGCGTGAACGATGGGGACTAACGCTGCGATGTCGTAGGGCTCTAGGCCGATTGCATCGACTGCGATATCAACTGCACCTTGAGCGACCAGCATGTGTTGCCAGAAGTCGCCAAAGCCACGGACACGTTTCACGGTTTGTGTGAGGCGTGCAATATTCTGGCTCTTGCCGGCACTGTTCCATGCGTCGTTTGCCGTAATAGAGAGGTGAGAGTCATAGAGCGAAGTGACATCGCTGACATGAATGGCGTGTCCGTTGCAAAATGCTCCACTGCCTTCGTAGCCCCACCAGCGAGTTGCCATGGCGGGTGCAGAGACAACACCAAGTACGGGGCCGCGGTCGCGATGGACGAGACCAATCAAGGTTGCCCATACGGGAACACCGCGTACGAAGTTTGATGTGCCGTCAATGGGGTCGATGACCCATGTGTATTCACCATCGCCACCAGAGCCATGTTCTTCTCCGTACCAAGCGTGCTGAGGGCGTTGTGCACGAATGAGATCCATGATCAGGGTTTCAGTGCCGCGATCAACTTCGGTGACTTCTGTTTGGTTTGCTTTGAGGTCGACAGTGAAATTGCGTGCTGCAAAGCGGGGGAGAGTGAGAGCGTCGGCAGCATCGGCAAGTGACAACGCGAATTGCAGTTCAGCTGCGAGGTCTATTGCGTTCGAAGTCATAGCCACACGCTATTGCATGAGGCGGGTGACGGCTGCGGTAATTCCGGCAGCGTCGAGGCCGTAACGGGCGAGAATCACGTCGGGCTTGTTGTGCGGGATGAACTGCGTGGGAACACCGAGTGATTCAACACGAGTTGCTGGGTTTACTGCATGAATGGCTGTTGCAATAGATGCGCCGATGCCACCATCAAGGATTCCGTCTTCGGCAGTAAGAACTGTGGTGTGTGATGCAGCCAGTGAAATCATGGAGGGGTCTAGTGGTGCACAGCAACGAACATCAATGAGAGTGGCATTGATGCCAGCGGCAGTAAGCGACTCGAGTGCTTTTTCTGCAGCGCCAACCATTTTGCCGATTGCAAGAATGGCAATACGGCCATCACCAGAAGCGAGTGTGTGTGAGGTGGTGCCGGAACCGATTGCAGCATTGCCGACGGAACGTGCGGTGCCTTTCGGGTAACGAATAACTACAGGGCCACTGCTTGACAGGGTCATTGCGTCGTGAAGCATCTGTTGCAGTTCTTCAAGGCTTGACGGTGCAAGAACGCGCATGCCGGGAACTTTGGAAAGAAGCGCCATGTCGTAGACGCCGTGATGGCTTGGGCCATCGTCGCCGGTGATGCCTGCGCGGTCGAGACAAAAGACAACAGGAAGACGATGCAATGCAACGTCGTAGACAACTTGATCCCATGCGCGTGACAAGAACGTGGAATACAAAGCAACAACAGGGCGTAAACCGCCCATGGCCATTCCGGCTGCTGCAGTTACTGCGTGTTGTTCTGCAATACCAACGTCGAAAAACCGATCAGGGTATTTCGCTTGGAAGTCAAGAAGTCCGGTTGGGCCTGGCATTGCGGCGGTGATTGCGACAACGCGTGGGTCTGCGGCGGCTTCACGCAGAATCGCCTCGCTGAAGGCACCGGTGTATCCAGCGACTGCAGTTTTTGCTGGACCATCTATGGGGTCGAACTTTGGTGTGTCATGCAGATGCTTTTCGTCATCATCTTCGGCAGGTGAATAGCCCTGGCCTTTGTGCGTGAGAACGTGAACAACAATGGGGCCTTCGTCTGTGCGGGCAAGGGCAGCGTTGAAAGCTTTTTCAAGTTCTGCAATGTTGTGACCGTCGAATGGGCCAATGTATTGAATACCAAGAGCCTCGAAAAAAGCTGGTGGTTGCAAAAACTCACGCACAGCAGCTTTGAATGCTTCCATTCCTTGTTCCGCTTGCTTACCAACAACAGGAATGTCTCGTAGGAAGGCTTCGATCTTGCGTTGGCGTCGCACATACACCGGGTTGAGGCGAATCTTTGTGAGACCACGCGATAATTTGCCGGTGACACGATCAGAGAGAGTAGCTACTTCCATAGTTTCAGCCTCGAAGCTTGCGGCTGACGAGAGATTGGAAATTGTTGGTGCGTAACTGCGGCCGTTGTCGTTCAGCACAATAATGACGCGACTCTTTGAATGGCCAAGGTTGTTCAGCGCTTCATACGCCATACCGCCAGTCATGGAACCATCGCCGATGACGGCGACGATGTGTCGGTGCGGTGCAACACCAGCGTCACGTGCAATGGCTAAACCGTGTGCGTACGACAAGACAGTTGATGCATGACTATTTTCAATGAAGTCGTGGCGCGACTCTTCACGGTTTGGGTATCCGGAGATTCCGTCTTGTTGGCGCAGACCGGCAAAACCAGATTTACGGCCAGTGAGAATTTTGTGCACGTACGCCTGATGCCCGGTGTCCCACAAGATGGGGTCTGTTGGGCTTTCGAAAACGCGATGCAAAGCAATGGACAATTCAACTGCGCCAAGGTTCGAACCCAAGTGGCCGCCTGTTTCGCTAACGGCGTTGACAATGAAGTCGCGAATCTCTGATGAGAGCGTTGACAATTCATCTGTCGTGAGGCCACGAAGATCGGCCGGTTGGGAGATGCGGTCGAGAATAGCCATGGGTTCCAAGGCTATCTCTCGGGGTCGTCGCGACCCTAGTGACAACAACTACGGTGCCCATATGGCTGACATCTTTGATCTGAACGGAAAAGTGGCTTTGGTCACTGGTGGCAATGGGGGCATTGGGCTTGGTATGGCTCGCGGCCTTGCAAGTCGTGGGTGCGACATTGCAATCTGGGGCACAAATGCCTCGAAGAATGCAACGGCTCGAGCAGAACTTGAAGCAATGGGAGTACGTGTGGCGGATTTCATTTGTGATGTGGGTGACCAATCACAAGTAGAGGCCGCATTTGTTGCAACGGTGGAAGCACTCGGCCGTGTTGATTCGTGTTTCGTGAACGCTGGTGTTGGTGGCCGTGCAGAGAGTTTCGTTTCCATGACTGATGACGAATGGCATCGTGTGATGCGTGTGAACTTAGATGGTGCGTTTTATACGGCACAAGTAGCAGTGCGTCACATGGTTGCTGCGGGTAACGGCGGGGCAGTGGTGTTTACGACATCTGGTTCTGCGTATTACGGCCAAGCACGTGGACAGCATTACGGAGCATCTAAAGCTGGCGTAATTTCCATGATGAAAGCAATTGCTGTTGAACATGCACGTCATGGCATTCGGTGCAATGCAATTTTGCCGGGCTGGATTGAAAGTGAAATGACCGAAGCCGCATTGGGCTGGGATACGTTCATTGCAAAGGTGTTGCCACGCGTGCCGTTGCGCCGGTGGGGAGACCCGAATGACTTTTCAGGAATCGCTGCGTACTTTGCAAGTGATGCAAGTAAGTATCACACTGGCGATGTGATCACCATTGACGGCGGCTACCACAGCTTCTAAAAATTAGGGCGTGTTGCTTGTGGGGTGTGCGGAGCGAAATTGTTTGAACTTGGCGTCGAGGCGTCGTTGATTAATTGTGTGGAATAGGGCACCAAGGCCAAAGCCGCCAGCGAGCGCGAGAATTCCGCCGACGCCATCAGCCCAGAAATGGTTTCCGGTAACGACGATGCAAAACAATGTGAGCGCTGGGTATAAGAGAACAGCAGCACGAATCCATTTGCGTCGCGCGAGAGGCCAAATTGCAAACGCGCACCATGATGCCCACCCGATGTGAAGGCTTGGCATAGCTGCGTATTGGTTTGATCGTTTTGCAATGCCGCCAGAATCAAAATCCCACGGGCCGCCGTAAACCTTCAACGTGTCGACAAAACCGAATTCGGTTGCGCCGTTGTAGTTACGCAGTTTCGTAGGGATGCAGTCGCCACCGAACGTTGTTCTCACGATTTCCTTTCCGGCAACAACAGTGGTTGCGGTGCCAGGGCACGGCGCATCGAGAAGGCGGGGCGGCATGAGAGGAAATAGGGCAAAGCCGATGATGGCAAGACCAGTCATAGCGGCGAGTGCATTGCGAAACATGGGAAAGACGTCTTTGCGGCGGTGGAACAGAACGAAAAAGACGCCGATAGTGACGACGAAATGGGCGGTGCCGTAGTAACTATTCATTAACTGGATTACCCATTTGTATGGCAGGAACCATTCTTGAATTGATTCCTCGTGGTAGAGCCCGACGGCACGTTCAAATCGGATGACCCTCATGGCGTTAGTAAAGGAATGCAGTGGAACGTCGTCGCCACTGACGCGAATGGACCCGAATCGGTTGCGGGTGAGGGAATAGATGAAATAGAACGCCCCCATGATGAGGATTTCTTTCCACCACCACGTGCGGTGCTCGCGCACCTCCTCTGGTTCAGGGATAGGGGTGTCATCGGTCATGATGTCTCTACATTAGGTCGCTCGGAGCTGGGGCTCACGCCGTCAGTAGGATGGAAAGGTGAGCCTTATTGATCTGTCACATGAGTTCGATTCCAGCGTTTTGTCGCGGGTACTAGCAAAGGGGCGGTCCACTGGGGCCGGGTTCTCCGAGGTGTTTATTGAAGATAAACGCTCGATGGGGGCAAGCCTTGACGACGGGCTGGTTGAGCAAGTGTCTAGTGGCCGTGATTCAGGTGCTGGTATTCGCGTTATCAATGGCGAGACCACAGGGTTTGCCTACACAGCTGATTTGTCTGAAGCAGGGCTGATGGCTGCTGCCGGTGCAGCGGCTGCTGCAGCAAGTACTGGTGATGGTGGAACACACACCGTTTCACTGGGAACTGCAAAGCGTCACCCCGTGAACACAGTGCGCATTGCGCCACAGAGCGTGCCGAAAGCACGCAAAGTTGAACTGCTGATGATTGCTAATGATGCAGCGCGCGGAATTGATTCAAGTATCGTGCAAGTGTCGGCTGGGTATTCAGATGCAACTCGTCGTATTCTGATTGCAAACTCCGATGGAGTTTTTGCAACAGATGAACAAGTGCGCACAATCTTTCGTGTGAGCGCAGTTGCCAATGGCGATGCAGGAATGCAAACCGGTTATGACTCGTTGGGCCACACCATTGGTTTTGAATTGTTCGAAGAAGAAAACATTAATGAATTGGCAGAGCGCGCAGCTCGCCAGGCTGTTACCAAGTTGCGGGCACGTCCTGCACCAAGTGGTGCGTTGCAGGTTGTTATCAAGTGTGGATCAGGCGGAGTGTTGTTTCACGAAGCATGTGGTCATGGTTTAGAAGCAGACCTTGTTGCCCGTGGTGCCAGTGTGTATGCAAACCGCGTAGGTGACCAAGTGGCGTCGCCACTGGTAACGCTGGTTGACGACGGCACCATGAGCCGCGAGTGGGGCGCAATTGGAATTGATGACGAGGGCCATGAGAGCCAGCGCAATGTTCTGATTAAAGATGGTGTGCTTACCGATTACATGTGGGATCACATTCGTGCCAACAAAGAAGGTCGTGCACCAAGTGGTAACGGACGTCGCCAAAGTTACGAGCACTTGCCAATGGTGCGCATGACTAACACGTTTGTGTTGAACGGCAGTGATGAGCCAGATGACATTGTGCGCGCAACTGAATACGGCGTATACGTAGCCAAGTTGGGCGGCGGACAAGTCAACACTGCAAGCGGTGACTTTGTGTTCGGTATGACTGAGGCGTATCTCATTGAGAACGGACAAATCACGGAGCCATTGCGTGAGAGCAACCTGATTGGTAACGGACCACAAGTGTTGGCAGACATTGACATGTTGGGTAACGACTTTGCAATGGGTAACCCAGGCATGTGCGGTAAAGACGGACAAGGCGTGCCAGTAGGCGATGGTCAGCCAACATTGCGCGTGAAGTCGCTCACCATTGGTGGCACTGCAGCATGAGCCGCCACACCGTTGATGATCTGCAAGCAATTGCAGATGCCATTGTTGCTATGGCTGAACCTGGCGAACAGATTGAAGCAAACGTTGCGCGTTCACGCGAGACAGATATTCGTGTGTACAACGGTGAACTAGAGCATTTCGTTTCGGCACAGAGCCAGGGCATCAGCGTGCGGGTTATTAAAGATGGTCGTACGGGTTCATCGCATGCCGGCACGCTTGATGAAACTGCATGGCGTGAAGTGCTTGCTGAAGCCCGTGAGAACGCCACTTTGGGTGGCGTTGACGAATGGGCAGGGCTTGCTGAACCAGACGGTGTTGCTATTGTTGAACAAGAACTGTGGGACGACACTCTTGACGCGTTCGACACTGCGAAGAAGATTGAGATTGCCAAAGAGCTTGAGCGTGCAGCCGTAGGTGCAGACCCGCGGGTGCGCATTGATGATTCGAACTACTCAGATGGTGCAACAGAAGAAGCGTTTGCAACAACCATGGGTATCCGCAGCAGTGGACGTTCGAATAGTTGCTACGCAAGCGTCAGCGTGATGGCTGATGATGCTGGCGAAACTCAAACTGGTTGGGCATATGCGCTTGGCAAGAACCCTTCAGAGTTTGATTTGGCAAAAGCTGGTGTTGAAGCAGCGAATAAAGCAACCGGTTTGCTTGGTGCAGTAAAGCCACCAAGCAAGCGCACAACTGTTGTGCTTGACCCAATGGTGACGGCCCAGTTCCTTGGCATCATCGGATCTACCTTGAACGGTGAGAGCGTGGTGAAGGGCAGAAGCTTGTTTGCGAATCGTCTTGGCGAAGCAGTGGCAAGCCCACTGATTACTTTGGTTGATGACCCGACTGATTCACGTGCGTACACAGCTTCAGAGATTGATAGCGAAGGTTTGGCAGCTCGCCGCAATGTGTTGATTAAAGACGGCGTATTGCAGATGTTCGTACATTCGTCGTATTCAGCACGTCGTGCCGGCACAAAGAGCACAGGTAATGCTGTTGGTGGTGGAGTCGGATGCTTGGCATTGCAGCTAACGCCAGGCACGAAGACTCAGGAAGAACTCATTGCAGACATTGAAGAAGGCGTACTTATTCAGAGCGTGCAAGGTTTGCATTCTGGTGTGAACCCAATTTCTGGTGACTTTTCTACCGGTGCTTCTGGCGTCATGATTCGTAATGGCAAAGTTGCTGAACCAATTCGCGAGTTCACTATTGCTTCAACACTGCAGCGCATGTTGCTTGACGTGTTGGCAATTGGAAACGATGTCGACTGGTTGCCAATGCGTGCAGCCGGCGTATCAATGGTGATTGCAGATGTCACCATGAGCGGGGCGTAACTGCTCATGGGCAATGCGGCCGCGGCTGCAATAGAGCGCCATCCTCATTTGGCAACGCCATGTCGTGATGGTTATGTGCGCGTGGATATGCATTCACACACAATGTTTTCGGGTGACTCCACTACAACGCTTGACGAAATTATTGAATCGGTAGTGGAAGCCGGCATTGACGTGCTGTGTGTAACGGACCACAATGCCATTGAAGGTGCAGTGCGGTTGCAACGTGAACTTGAGGGCGACGGAATTTGCCGAGTGATTGTTGGTGAAGAAGTACGCACGCATACCGGTGAAATAATTGGGCTGTTTCTTACGGAACGTATTTCGTTTGGTGACAATGCTGTTGATACTGCAACACAGATTCGTAAACAAGGTGGGGTTATGTATGTGCCACACCCGTTCGACCCGATGCGTCGCAACCTGACTGAAGCGTCATTGATTGAACTGACAGACCTTGGGTTGGTGGATGCAATTGAAGCCCATAACTCAAAGACCTCATTGCAGTCGTTGAACAAGCGGGCACGTGAGTTTGGTGAATCACGTGGGTTGGCTTTGGGCGCTGGTAGTGATGCCCATGTGCCGCATGCATTGGGTAGTGCCTTTGTGGAAATGCCCGACTTTGATGGGCCAACTGATTTCTTAGCGAAGCTTGGTGAGGGCGTTTTGGTTGGCCATCACTGGGATATGCATCGTCCGTGGAGTGCACGCATTGTGCCTTCCGTTACGGAAGAGTATTAGCGGTTAAGCAACACCGGAATTTCGCGTGGGCCGCGTACTTGACCGTTTGCCCACGTTGTTTTCTTTGACATGTCGAGTGAGTAGTTCGGGAATGCACGAAGCCATTCCTGGAACGCCACCAACATTTCCAAGCGCGCAAGGTTTGAACCTGCGCAACGATGAATGCCAACACCAAACGCCACGTGGCGATTGTCTTGACGATCAAGTTGGAAGATGTGCGCATCTTCGAATGCCGCAGGGTCGTGGTTTGCGGCGGGGAAGGTGACAAGTGTTTGTTCACCGGCGCGCATTGGGCAACCAGCAACTTCAACGTCGTTGATTACTTTGCGGGCCATGGTGACAGGTGCGTAGTAACGAAGTACTTCTTCGTTTGCGGTGGTCCATAGCGGATCATCGTTCGGAACTGCGACGAGGCGTTGTACTTCATCGTTGTGTTGGGCGAAGTGCCAGAGGCCTGAACCAATTGCGCTCCATGTGGTGTCGATGCCTGCGATGATTTGCAAACGGATGTAACCAATCTTGATATCCCATGCAACTTCTATGCCATCAATTTCTGCATTCGCAATTGTGGTGAGAAGGTCGTCCTTCGGATTGACGAGACGATCTTTCAAGATGGCATCGATGTAGTGCGTCATCTCTGTGAGAACCTGGATACGAACTGCGTTGTCCTTCGGAGCTAACTGGAAGTTCTTGTAGATCCAGTCACGAAACAAGTCAGCATCTTCTTCTGGAAGGCCGGTAAGAATGCAAATACCGTGCACGGGAATGTTCTGTGTGTATTGCACTGCAGCATCAACTGCGTCCATGCCGTCGAGGTCTTTGATGAGCTTGCGACAGTAATCGCGCATTTCTTGTTCCATTGCGGCAACGGCCTTTGGGTTGAACGCAGGAAGAATGACGCGACGGTGTCCGTGGTGGTCTGGCGGGTCAGATGTAATTGGTGGCGCTGCTGCACGTGGTGCATCGGGGCGACCAACATTGACCCAAATGGAAGAGAAGTCTTCTGTGTTGTTTGCAATGTCGCGTACTGCTTCCATGGTGACGGGCATGAATGCACGGCCATAGCGTTCTGTGGAACCGACGGGGCATTGTTCACGTACGTCGTTCCAGATTTCGATGGCGTTCTCGCCCCAACCATCATCAAGCCAGTCCCAGTCATTCACCCAGTCTTTGACTGGTGCTGATTCGATTTTGTCGTCTGATCCGTATGCCATGGCAATTCCCACTGGTAGTCGTTAGACCAAGAGAATAGTCAGGAATGTACGGGTGTGCGACTTGGACATATGTCTAGGTGGCAAGTACTAATGAGGCGTCGCCGTTGCGTGATGCGGTGGCAACAACTGCTGCAGATTCTGCTGGAACCGCAATAGTGATGCCATTAGTAGGCGATACCTCAATAACCAAGGCTCCTGCTGCAATAACAGTGTCTGCGGTTACAACATCAACATGGTCACCGGCAATAACTGTGGGGGCCACAAGGTCGGTAGGCATGGCTACCCCTCGCCATCCGGAAGGAATCTGAATACGGGCATTATCACGAATGATCATTGACGTAGAAATTGCAGTGCGAGAGGAGAGTGCAATTCGGGTTCGGGCGTTGGTGGGAATTTTTGTGAGCGCATCAGGTGGCTGAATTGCAAGTGGTAGTGCAACTCGATGAGTGTTTGCATTGGTGAGTGATTCACCGGCAGCAAGGTTGCTTGATGTAACCAGGACAGATGTTTGTGATGTCCATTGAAGTTGTGAGGTTCGCGTTGAATGCACCGTGCGTGCCACAAGAAAACCAATGACAACAGATACCACGAGAACTGCAATGAGTTGAGCGCGACGTTGAATCTGCAATGCACGAATGAGCACATTAAGAAGTGTGGTGAATTGCGCGATTGCAGTGCGCAGAAAAAAAGTAAGTGATTTCATAGGAACCCTTTCAGGTAACTATGTGTGCACTACCTAGTCAGAAGAGGAAGATGATGGCGAAGGTGTGGCTGCTGGTGCAGGAGCTGCCGCGCTGGAGGAAGAATCGCCAGATGAGCTAGGGGCAGGAGTGCTGCCTGACTTGCCGCTGTCTGTTTTGTAGAAGCCGCCACCTTTGAAGGTGATGCCGACCGGGAGAAAGACTTTTTTGACAGGGCGCATGGTGCCGTCGACAGGGTGCGTGGCCTCGGTGAGCGAGTCTTCTGAGAAATCTTGGAAAATCTCGACTGTTTCGCCTGTTTCAACGAATTTATACACGTATGTGGGCATTGGGGTCTCCGGGGTTGGCACTCAGGTCCATCGAGTGCCAAATGGTATCTGGCTAGCGTGGGATTCCATGAGATCGCGTACCGCTGTTATTCCCGCCGCGGGCCTCGGGACCCGCTTCTATCCGGTCACGAAGGCTGTGCCGAAGGAATTGTTGCCAATCGTGGATGTTCCTGTCCTGCAGCTGGTGATGGACGAAGCCATTGCTGCTGGGGCTGAACACATCGTGCTGGTGTCTCATGTTTCGAAGACTCCGGTGGAGGCGTACGTTGCGCCGTCGGCCGCCGTGATTGACAAGGTGCGTGCCAGTGGGCGCGAAGACCTTGCGAACAGGTTGGCGCGCATTGGTACTGATGTGCGCGTGAGCGTTGTGTACCAAGATGCGCCGCGCGGACTTGGCCATGCCGTTGGGTGTGCACGAAGTGCAGTGGGTGACGAGCCGTTTTCTGTGTTGTTGCCAGACGAAATTATGGGTGATGCAACGTTGTTAAATGCACTGGTTGATTCGTGTGAGAAAAAAGGTGTTGGTGCTGTTGGCCTGATGCGTGTGCCGATGGAACAGGTATCTGCATACGGTGTGATTACGCCGTCAGCGTCGTCGCCAGATGAAGGTCCGTACGACATTGTTGATGTGGTGGAAAAACCTGCACAAGCAGATGCGCCGAGCAACCTGATCATTATTGGTCGATATGTATTGACACCCGATGTGTTCGAAGCGATTGATGCATTGAAGCCGCATGCAAATGGGGAACTGCAACTGACTGATGCGTTGCGTGCGCAATCGTTACGTTCGCCGTTAACTGGCATGTTGAACCGTTCGCAGCGGTGGGATACAGGCACGCCAATGGGTTGGCTAACTGCGGTTGTAGATATTGCACTTGCGCGGCCTGACATTGAGCCAGGCTTTCGCGCGTGGCTGACGCAGCGCCTCGGCGACTAGCTGTCGCTGTCGCGACGAAACGTATTGTGCTCGTCAAGGACTAATCCGAATTCATCAACCGTTGCTGCGTGCTGGTCACCTGTAAGCAATGATGTGTATTCCCACGCATGTTCATCATGTCGCGTGTAGCGCTGTGGAGTCTTCACGATGCCAAGTGTTTCTACATTGATTGTGATTACTTGCAGATCGGCAGTGTGGCCAATTTGTAATGGCAAGCGGTGAGTAATGATGGAGTTTGTAAACGGCGTACCAGCGAAATCAATGTCGACACAGCCGTCAAGTTCGGTGCGGTGTTCACCGTTCATTTCGCCCCACTGGCCATGACCATCTGTTGCAAGCCACAAGTCGGGTTCTGGTAAATCACGGAACAACAACATTTGTTGCACTATCCATAAAGCAGACATACGTACAACGGCGACTGCTCTGTCTGAGAGAAGTCCGATTTCTGCAGTCCAGCCTTCGTTTTCCCATCGCAAGTCAACAGAACTACCTGGCGAGCCATCCCACCGAGACCAAGCAGCCTGATGCCCTGAAGCAGACGGGGCCTTGTACAACGACATGTAATAGGTATATCGCAGGATTGGACTGAAAAGTGGTGGGTGGCTTCGTTCACAGGTACCGTTTCGCCCATGACTCCACTGCACGACGTTCGCACCATGGTGCTGGCCCGTTGTGCGGTTGCTACCCCTGTGCGTGCTGCGCGAGCAGATGCCGCAGATTGCATTGTTGCGCAAGATGTTGTGGCAACAGAACAGGTGCCACCGTTTGCGAATACTGCTGTTGATGGTTATGCCGTGCGATCTGCCGATGTTGCGCGCGTTCCGGTTGAGTTGCGCGTGATTGGTGAACTTGCTGCCGGAGCTGCACCCACCATTGCGGTGACAGCGGGTACCGCGATTCGCATCATGACTGGTGCACCAATTCCTGAGGGGTGTGATTGCGTTGTAATGGTGGAAGACACCGAACGAGTTGGCGCTGACAACGTGAACATTTTGAAATCAGTTCCGGCTGGTGCTGCAATTCGTGCAGCAGGTTCTGATGTTGCAGTGGGTGCAACGGTGGTTACGGCTGGCATGCGTGTGACGCCGATGATTGAAGGCGTGTTGGCAAGCATTAATGCAAAACATGTAGTGGTGTACCCGCGCGTGAAGGTTGGAGTCATCTCCACTGGTGATGAATTGGTTGATGATGGGTCGCCACTAGGTGTCGGGCAGATTCGGGAATCGAACCGCACAATGCTCGTGCGCATTGTGGAAGAAGCCGGCGCAACAGCCATTGACCTCGGCATTATTCGCGACAATGAAGATGAACTGGAAGCGGCATTGCGCAGCGCTGTGAGCACTGGTGGTTGTGATGCGCTTGTTACCAGCGGTGGCGTGAGTATGGGTGACTACGACATTGTGAAAGCAGTGTTGTCTCGTATTGCAGATATGAACTGGGTGCAAATTGCCATGAAGCCTGCAAAACCATTTGCATTTGGAACACTTCAAAATCCAGCCGGAGTATCGATTCCGATTTTCGGTTTACCAGGAAACCCTGTGTCGTCGTTAGTGAGTTTTGAACTTCTTGCACGACCAGCGTTACGCACCATGATGGGTTTTGGTGCAGCGGCTCACCGCCCCGAAGTGTTGGCAATTACAGATGATGCGGTGAAACGAAACCCTGACGGCAAGGTGCATTTCGATCGTGTGCACGCATCGTGGGGTACTGATGGCCGAGTGCATGTGAGTCGTAAGAGCGAACAGGGAAGCCACCAGTTGGCTACAACTGCGGTTGCTAATGCCCTCATGATGGTTCCCGATGGCAATGGACTCGTCGCAGGGGACAATGTGATGATCACATTCATTGGTGCTGATGCTGGGCCAACGGCCGCCCAGTAGTCACAGGTTGATTACTGCGTAGGATTGCCCCATGGATCTTGTTGACAGCTTTGGGCGTGTGGTGCGTGACCTGCGTATCTCTGTCACAGACCGCTGCAATTTCCGCTGCACCTATTGCATGCCAGCTGAAGGCATGACCTGGTTAGACCGTTCTGAAGTACTGACATATGAAGAGATCGAGCGAGTGGCTCGTATCTGCGTGGAGAAGTTCGGTGTGGACAGTCTGCGTTTGACTGGTGGGGAACCAACAGTGCGTGCGCACTTGCCACAACTGATTTCAAAGCTTGCTGCGTTGCGCCTGCTAGACGGAACGAAGCCAGATATTGCTCTCACAACGAATGGCGCAACCTTGCGCAATATCGCACTTGAACTGCGCAATGCCGGCCTTGACCGCATCAACGTAAGCCTCGACAGTCTGAAGCCAGAGCGATTCTTTGCCATGACACGCCGTGATGAACTGCACAACGTGCTAGCAGGAATTGCAGAAGCGCAAGTTGCAGGGTTTTCTCCAATGAAGGTGAACGCAGTTGTAGAACGTGGCGCAAACGACGACGAAATACTTGATCTAGTTCGTTACGGCCGTGACAACAATGTTGAAGTGCGCTTCATCGAGTTCATGCCGCTTGATGCCACCAATGAATGGGAACGCAACAAGGTTGTGAGCCAAGATGAAATTGTTGCCGCTATCGCAGCAGAGTTTCCGCTGGAACTAATGCCGGCTCGTGGAGCAGCACCAGCAGACCGTTGGCGCTTCCTTGATGGCAAGGGAACCGTTGGCGTGATTCCTAGCGTCACGCATCCGTTCTGTGGTGACTGTGACCGCGTTCGACTGACATCTGACGGACAATTCCGTACGTGCTTGTTTGCAACTGATGAATCTGACATTCGATCACTGTTGCGCAATGGCGGAACAGATGCAGAGATTGCTGAACTGATTCAAGTCGCTGTCGGAGCTAAATGGGCCGGACACCAAATCAACCAAGTGAATTTCATTCGGCCGAATCGGTCAATGAGCCAAATAGGTGGGTAACACTATGTCGCACGACCAAACTGGCGAATTCGCAAACATTCGGGTACTCGTTGAGATTGACGGCCCCGTTGCAACGTTGACATTGAACAGACCAGACAAACGCAATGCCATCAATATGGGAATGTGGGCAAGCATTGATGCGCAAGTCAGTGCTCTAACAGCTAATCCAGATGTTCGAATTCTTGTGGTGCGAGGCAGCGGTGATCACTTCTGTGCGGGTGCTGACATTACGGAACTGACAAACGGCCCTGGTGGGGAATATGCACGCATCAACTGGGCAGCAGAAGAAGCATTAGCCAATTTCCCTGGTCCAACCATTGCTGTTATCCGCGGCAATTGCGTGGGTGGTGGAGTTTCAATTGCAACGGCATGCGATATTCGACTAAGTAGCGATGATGCAGTGTTTGGAATTACGCCTGCCAAGTTGGGAATTGTGTACCCCACCAACGCTCTCGAGCGTGCTGTGCGAGTGATTGGTGGTTCCGCCACGAAGCACCTGATGTACACGGGCGAACTGATTGATTCCGCACGGGCATTGCGAATTGGACTAATTGATGAGTTGCATACCGTTGCTGCGCTTGATGCGCGCGTTGATGTGTTGGTCGCTGTTCTCCTCGAGCGTTCTTCATTAACGCAAGTGGCGAGCAAAGCAATGATTGACGAAGTGGTGCGCGAAGGCAAAGTGAAGCCAAAGACCACCTTGCAGTGGGAAACCGAGATGGATAAGAGCGGCGAAGTACGCGAAGGCGTTGCTGCGTTTTTAGCGAAACGACCAGTGCGCTGGCCGTGGCGTCGTCACTAGTTCTGCACCTGCAGAATTGCTTCAAAGCCACCGAGGACATCACTGACATCGCGAAAGCCATTGGCGCGTAACACGCTTGCAGCAATTGATGATCTGTATCCACCGGCGCAGTAAACAACTGTGGGAACAAGCGGATCTATTTCAGAGAGTCGCTTACGTAATTGCGATACGGGGATGTTTGAAGCGTCGGGCAAGTGGTTGATTGCATATTCGCCGTCTCCACGAACATCGACTATTTGCAAGTTGTCAATCTCATGTCTCCGTGTTGCGAACTCTTGAGCCGTCAGTCGTGATGCACGACCAACTTCACTAGGAACATCAGCCAAGTTGTCTGCGATGAATGAACCGACAACGCGGTCGTAACCAATGCGTGCAAGGCGTACTTTGGCTTCCAGTTCCATTCCGGCATCAGTGATGATGACAATGTCTTCGTCTGGCCTGATTACCGAACCTGCGTATTCCGCGTACCTACCAGCAAGTCCGACGTTCACTGACCCATGTAGATGGCCTGCAGCGAAGAACTGTGATTCACGAGTGTCAATGATCTGTAAACCCTTGTCGCGTGCATCAAGCAGTTGAGTAACGGTTAACACGGTGGGTGAGACATGCTCGTCAAGGGTGTCGCGATCCTTTTGGTTCAACACCGCGTCGTAGATGAAATAGCCAGGAGCCTCTGGTTGGCCTTCAGTAACGGCAGCAACAAACAAGTCAGCATCAGTGAATTGCAATGCGTAGTTATCGCGACGTTGTACACCCATGGTGGATGACGTTTCGGTTGACAAGTTCTTTCCACATGCACTGCCTGCGCCGTGGGCAGGGAATACGCGGGTGGGGTCTGGCAATGTCAGCAGCTTGTTCTGAATAGATGCGAACAACATGTGCCCAAGTTCGTCTGCGGTTTTTCCGACACTGACAAAGAGGTCTGGACGACCAACATCGCCAATGAACAGAGTGTCGCCAGTCAGTACGCCGTAGGGGACAGCATTGCCGTCATGTTCATACACAACGTATGACGCAGACTCTGGAGTATGTCCGGGAGTAAGGCGAGTTTCAATCACAACGTCACCGAGAACAATGCGTTCACCCTCTGCAAGCAACTGAGCTGCAAACTGTGGTCGGGCTTCCGCACCGAAACAAATTGTGGCACCAGTGGCTTTGGCAAGTTCAAGATGACCAGACAAGAAGTCCGCATGAAAATGCGTTTCAAGTACGTGGGTAATTGTGAGGTTTAATTCACGTGCACGGTCAAGGTATTGGTCAATATCGCGTTGGGGGTCTACGACAACTGCCTTGCCAGTTGATTGGTCGCCCACTAGGTATGAGGCATGTGAGAGGCATTCAAGGTAAAACTGTTCAAAGATCATGGGGTTCTCTTTCTGGGATACCTCCATGATACCCTAAGGGGTATAACTTTCGTCTGAAGGAGACAGCGGTGAAGATTGAACAAGACGTCCTTGATGGTTTACAGAAGCGACTTGCCCGTATTGAAGGCCAAGTACGTGCTGTGCGCACGATGATTGAAGATGGTCGTGAATGCCGCGACATCATTACGCAGGTATCTGCCGCCAGTACGGCGCTTGACCAAGTGGGATTCCGTTTGTTGTCCGCCGGCCTTCAGCAGTGTTTGCAAGACCCGAAACAAGCCAAACGTGATGGCTTTGATCTTGAAGAAGTAGAAAAGCTCTTCCTCAAGCTGGCGTAGCGCACGCTGTTCGGCGAGCCGTTAGTTGAGCGACGCCACCATAAAGGTGACAAGTGCAGCAAGAATGCCAATGCCGTAAGTGAGTGAAATGCCAATCATCCATCTGGTGTTGGTGTCGATCTTCTGAGCGAGCTTGTCGATTCGGTCGTCGAGCCTTGCTTCAAGCTTGTCGATTCTTGCTTCAAGTTTGTCGAACCTTGCTTCGAGCTTGTCGATTCGGATTTCGAGTTTGTCGATTCGGTCGTCGAGTCGTGCTTCAAGTTTGTCAATCCTGGTTTCAATACGATCAAAATCGCCCGTGCGGGCAACGTCGTACCATCCTCCTGGTGGCAGGTGTTCCATCAATGTGTTAGCCACTGCTTCTCCGACGTGAGTTCGTAATCCGGAAAGCATGTCTAACCGGGCTGTCTCGCTGATTGTCATAGTAAGTCCTTTCCAGGATCTGTCAAATGCGATGTGTGCGGGAGAGCAAGATTTCGGCATAACCTGACCACATGAGCGAGCCAACCTTCAGCCATCTCAATGAATCGGGCCAGGCTCACATGGTCAATGTGGGTGGCAAAGACATCACTAGCCGTCGGGCAGTTGCCCGGTGCAACGTTCAGATGTCGCCAGCAACGTCGGCTGCCATCACCTCTGCATCGCTTCCGAAAGGCGACGTCATTGCTACTGCCCGCATCGCTGGCATCCAGGCTGCGAAGAAAACGAGCGACCTGGTTCCTCTTTGTCATCCCCTCATGCTCAGCGCAGTTACCGTCAACATTTCGGTAGGCGAGGGTGTCGTGTCTATCGAAGCGGTTGTCGAAACGACCGGGCAGACCGGTGTCGAGATGGAAGCACTCACCGCGTGTTCGGTAGCTGCCCTCACCATCTATGACATGTGCAAGAGCGCAGACAAGTCGATGGTGATCGGCGAACTGGCACTGTGGGAGAAGTCGGGCGGACGCTCTGGCACCTTCCAGCGCCCTGAATAAAGACCAGTTATGCCCTGTGAAAATGTCCTAATTGGTCATTTTCAGCCATTTTTGAGCCAAACAGCTCGTTTTTGGAGCCCACAGAGGCATCAAAGGTCGCAGGGTAGACAAATCCTCACTAGAATTTCACAGTCGTCTTAGGACGGCACTCGCCAATGCATCCAGCATCGGCTCGCGATCACGGTCGACTATTTCTATTCCCTAATCAAGGTGATTAATTCGTACATGAGTCAACTAGTTCTTCTTATCGTCGGCGCAATGTGGATGGCAGTGTTGCTACCTCCACTTCTTCGCTCACGCTTTGATACTGGCGCAGGTTCATCCGTTTCTGATTTCCGTCGTCAGTTGCACACGCTTCAGCGCTCGCAAGCTCCTGGCACTCAGTCGCCTATGCGCGCCATGGCTCGACCATTGTCGTCTTCTCCTCGTCTCTCAGCCCCAATGGCTCGTCCTTCAGCACAGGCCCCTCGCCTTATCGCTAGCGATGGCGTTCTTGCCGCCGAGCCTCGCCACCGTCGCACTCATCACACAGCTGAACTTCCTCGCACTCACTTTGCTTCCGAGACAGCCTTTATGTCGTCTCGTGAAGTGGTTCGCCGTCGTCGTGTGAATGTTCTTTACGGAATGGTTGCCGCTACCGGTATCTCATTGTTCCTTGGTCTCACCACCGGCAGTACCGCCATGCTGTACCTGTTCACGGTTTCATTCCTTGGTCTCGCGGCTTACTGCTACATCCTTGTGCAGATCCGTAACCAGGAATACCTCCGCCGTTATTACGGCCAACGCCACGCCGCGTAATTCTCGCCGTCCTGAACGGACTGTGACGCTTGGCGCATGCGCCTCTAGACTTTCCACTTCGTACTTACACGGGGGATTTTCTCATGGCACTTTCATGGACAGAAGCACAAACAAAAGTTTTGGCCGCAGGGTCAGGTACTCCGTTTGAACTAATGGAAGCCGAGATCCGCGGCGTGAAGATGGACATCTTCAAGAACTGCCCGCCGAACCTTGCACTCGTATTGCAGAATGCGCGCAACTTTGGTGATGCAACTTTCATTATCTATGAGGGTGAGAAGTGGACCTTTGAAAAGACCATGGACCAGGTCGATGGTCTGTGCCATCTGCTGGTGAACACTTATGGCATCAAGAAGGGCGATCGTGTCGCTGTTGCCATGCGTAACTTCCCTGAATGGATCATGGCGTTTGCTGCAATCATTTCTATTGGTGCTGTCAATGTGTCATTCAATGCATGGTGGACCGAAGACGAGATGGACTTCGCCTTGCAAGACTGCGGCGCAAAAGTTCTGATTGGTGACCAACAGCGCATTGATACAGCTCATGCTTCATGTCGTAAGCACGGCATCAAGATGTTGTGCGTTCGCCCAGAGCGCGAACTCGGAGCCGATGTTGATGATTGGGCCGCCGTTGTAAAGACCGGACTCGGACCATTGGTTGCAGATATCTCACTTGATGACGATGCAACGATTCTGTACACATCAGGAACCACAGGTCGTCCGAAGGGTGCCGTTTCTACGCACCGTGCAGTTCTTAGTGCGCTCATGGCGTTCTCGGCACGTAACGCCGTATTGAAGTTGGCATCTGATGAACCAGAAGCGCCTGCAGATCCGTTCCCGCCATCATTCATTCTGATTGTGCCTCTTTTCCACGTCACCGGTTGTGTGCCCGTGATGTTGAGCTGCTTCATGGCTGGCCTCAAGCTCGTCATCATGTACAAGTGGGACGCTGGCAAGGCATTGCCAATCATCGCTGAAGAGAACATCACAAACTTCGTCGGTGTACCGACTCAGTCTTGGGACCTTGTGAACCACCCAGATTTCGACAAGTACGACACCAGCAGCCTTCGTGCAGTTGGCGGCGGTGGCGCACCAGCCCCTGCAGCACTTGTTGACAAGGTTGACAAGGCCGTGAAAAAGGGAAGTCCACAATTGGGATACGGCATGACCGAAACCAATGCGTATGGTCCTGGTAACACCGGCAAGTTCTACACCGATCGTCCGACAAGTACTGGCCGTGCCACATGGCCAATGCGCGTAGAGATTCGTGACCCAGAGACCTTCAAGACTCTCGGACCAAACGAGATGGGCGAGATCTGCATGTTCGGCCCAATGTTGATTCGTGGTTACTGGAATCGCCCGGATGCAACGGCTGAGACAATTGTTGACGGTTGGTTGCGCACTGGTGACGGTGGATACATCGACGATGAAGGTTTCTTGTTCATCAAAGACCGCATCAAAGACATGATCCTTCGCGGCGGAGAGAACATCTACTGCGTTGAAGTTGAAGGCGCCATCTACGAGCACCCTGCTGTGTACGAAGTTGCCGTTTTTGGTATTCCTCACGAGCGCCTCGGTGAAGAAGTTGGCGTCGCTATCTTTCCGAAAGAAGGCGTGTCGCTTACCGCTGATGATTTGTGGAAGTTCCTTGACGGAAAGATTTCATCGTTCAAGGTTCCGAATCATGTCGTGATCATGAATGAGCCGTTGCCGCGTAACGCTGCAGGAAAGTTCTTGAAGACCGAACTGCGTGACCTTGTAGGCAAGGGCACTCTCAAAGCCGAGACCCGCTAAATTTTGACGGCCTCTTCGGGAGGCCTGACATTGCGAAACATCATTAGCAACAGCAAGTCGTATGCAATTTTACAGGCTGCACAAATAAGTAGCGGCCACGCAAAGTTTGATTGATCAAGCATCCAGCCAGCTGCGAGTGGGGGTAGGGCCGACGCAAGGCTGCGTGGAACATTTGTGATGCTGGCGGCTGCTGCACGTTCGTGTGGCTGAACTACTGCCATTACGTAACTGGTGCGCACGGGAACATCCATTTGCGACAACAAACCACGCAGAATGAATAATCCCATTGCCCACCACACATTTGGTGCAAGCACCACTGCGACCAAAAGAATGCTTGCCGGAATGTGTGTGAACACCATGGTTCGTACAAGTCCGATGCTGCGAGATACTCGTACGGCTAGCAATGAAGAAATCGCCGACAAGATTCCTGCTGAGAAAAAGATGATGCCGAGAGTTCCCGGCGAGAGATCGAAACGGCGGTACACCCACAACGCAAAGATCGCTTGAGTTGCAAACCCTCCACCGAAGGAATCAAGGCTGAACAGTGCAGCAAGTGTGTAGACAGTCTTGCGTGATTTTGTACCAAGTGCTGAATCAGCTTTTGTAGAACGCGAGCGACTTGCTGGCGACAACCGTGAATAGATAGCGAGTAGCAATAAACCAGCGACTCCATACAGCACGAAGGCTGCGCGCCTGCCAACTTCTGAATCATGCCCCATCGATGTGGCGAGCCAAATGGGAATACCAGCGGCCAGTGCGCCGAGAGCGCCAACAAGAGAACCAACCAAGTTGAATACTGCGAATACCCCAGTGCGGTCAGAATCGGTCACCGTGGCAGACAACGTTGCTTGCTCGAGTGGCAGAAAGACGCTGACATCGCCGGCGCTCGGGTTCATTGTGCCGATGGCGGCCACGATGAGTAACACAACGAACGGGGTGCTGAGGCCGAAGGCAATTCCGGTGACAACCATCAGCCACGATGAATATGCCAAGAGTCGTTCAATAGAAAAGCGGTGTGCAGTGACGCCCACTGCCAGGGTGAGTGCGGCTGAACCTAGAAGTGATGCAGTAACAACTGCGCCAATCTGAACACCAGAGAACCCAAGGTGCAGTAGGAATGCAGGAAGAACTACGTATGCGATGCCATCAACGAATGCCCGTACACCGCGAGTGGCGATGATGAGCTTTGCATCAGAGCTTGCAGAGGCAGGTAGAAATGCGATGTTAGGCCTTTAGGGCATCTGCGACGATGTCAGATTCGCGACGGCGAAGGTCTGTGTTGACGCGTTGGCGTTCAAGAACTTGATCAAGCATCTTGCCGGCTTGTGCGATGGGGTGCTCAGAGAAGAACGACTGGATGTCTGCTTCCATTGCATCTGAGTTCAACGTTGATGTAGCGCTTGCCATGCGGATGATGGTGTTGCCAGGGAAGGCATCATTTGCATGTTGCCAGTTCTGACGAACAAAGTTCCAGGCCTGTTCTCCGTGCTTGCGGTTTGCAATACAACGATTCAGAAGGAACGGAGCATTCTGGGTTTTTACTTCGCTTGTTAATGCGAAATCACAGGTGCGTGCAATAAGTTCAGCACTGTCGAATTCAGCAAGTGCATACAGCATGCGAATTTGCTCTTGCGGTGTTGATGGGTCGCGGTAACGGCCAAGGAACCATTCGTAATCTGTGGCGTCGCCAGTAGCTGCCACAACGTTTGTTGCAGCGGCGACCAGTTCTGGCTCTGTCACGGTGTTGTTAAACAAGATGTCACGACATTGGCGCTGAGCCTCAGCATCCTTGCCGTGAATCGCAAGTAGTTGAACAATGAGGCCGCGAAGTTTTGCAACCAAGTCTTCTTCGCCAGCAACTGGTTTCCAACCGAAGTGGGCGATTGCAGGTGAAACCAACGTTTTGATGAATGAAGCAAATGCTGGCTCTGATTCTGTTGGCACAATGCGTGACAGAGACTTCAGAGATGCTGCAATTGTTTGCCACACAGCAAGGTCACGTTCGTTGGTGAAGCCCTGCAGGAATGAAATGTAGGCATCTGAGCTCATGGCGCCAGCAACGACTGCGTTCCACGCATCATCGACCAAGTTGTAACGCTCGAGAGTGTCAAGTGAAGACAAAGTTGAACCGGTGATGCGTAGCAAGAGATCTGCTGAGTATTCAACGCGATAGAACCCCGGGCCATTGGCATTGACCACAATTGTGGCTGAGGTGTCTGAGAGCGGAATACGAATCTCATCCGACTCAAGCAGAACCTTGCTTGTTGCATTGCCGATGCGCACGTGGATGGGCACAACCCACAAGGTGGCGTCTGGGCTGTTATCAAAGGTGAACTGGCGCTGAGAAAGCACCAAGTCTTTCCCGTCAATTCGAACAGATATCAATGGGTATCCGGCTTGCCAGATCCATGAGTCCATGAGGCGTCGTACGGGAACGATAGGTCCGCCATCAGTGCTGACTACATGCTCAATTGCATCCCACAGGTCATTGGTCTCTGTGTTGCCGTACGCGTGAGTTTTTAAGTAATGGCTGACGCCTGCGCGAAACCGGTCTGGCCCGATGTATTGCTCGAGCATGCGCAAGATGGCGCCGCCCTTTTGATACGTGAGCACATCAAACATGCCATCTGCATCTGCAGGGGAGTTGACGGGGAATTCGATGGTGCGGGTTGAGTGCAATGAGTCAACATCGAATGCTGCGCTGCGGTCTAGACCAAATGACGTCCACAGTTTCCATTGCGGCATGAACGCATCGCAGGCTGCGTATTCCATAAATGTTGCGAATGCTTCGTTCAGCCAAATGCCATTCCACCAGCGCATGGTGACAAGGTCGCCAAACCACATATGTGCGAGTTCATGGGCAACAACAAGTGCCACAAGTTCTTGTTCAACTTGTGTTGAAGTTTCAGGGTCAACCAGCAGCAACACTTCACGGAATGTGATGCATCCGACATTTTCCATTGCACCAGCAGCGAAGTCTGGCAATGCAAGAAGATCTACCTTGTCGCTTGGGTACGGCACGCCGTAATAGGTCTGGAACCAATCTAGAGCAAAGGTGCCAGCGCGCATTCCGAATTCGGTGAGGTGAGATTTTCCAGGCACGTGAATGATGCGCACGGCAATATCGCCAACCATTTCGGTTGCGGTTGCTTCGAGTGGACCAACAACAAATGCCACCAAATATGTGGACATGATCATGGTGTCAGCGAACCAGATGCGTGTGAGGCCATTGGCAAGAACTTCACGTTTTGTTTCACTGCTATTCGACACTGCGAGGAATTCGCTCTTAATGGTGAGGTCGATGGCAAACACTGCTTTGAAGTCAGGTTCGTCGAAGCAGGGGAATGCGCGACGGCAATCAGTTGATTGCATTTGTGTGGTGGCGATGGTGCGAACAACACCAGAGTCGTCAGTAAAGGTTGACCGGTAAAAGCCACGCAACTTGTCGTTAAGGATGCCTGTGAATGCAATTGCGATTTCGCATGGGCCCTTAGCAACATCTGCACTAATGATGAGACGCTCTGATTCTTCATGCAATATGAACGACGCGGTGATGCCGTTAACAGTGACCGAGGCAATATCAAGTTCTATGGCGTTTACGACAATCTCAGATACCGCTTCCGTTGCTTCAGCAGAGATACGAACTGTGCCAGTGAATGATGCGGCATCAAGATCTGTGGTCAGAGACACTTCGTAGCGCGAAGGCATAACGGTGCGGGGGAGGCGAAAGGGATTATTAAGGTGGCTCACCCAATAAAGGCTAGTGGGGTGCGCCCTGCGACTACCGTAGAGAACCGTGCCACGTAGTCATCCTTTCACCGCCCATATTCCGTCTCTCACCAATAAAGAGGGAATTCTGTACGACGTTGTCGGAGTGGGTAATGCCCTCGTGGACATGATTGCCATGGTTGATGACGCTTTCCTTGCCTCTAACGACATGGTCAAGGGTTCGATGGCACTGATTGAAACAGATCGGGCCGTGCACTTATCAACTGCTGTCGGAGCGAGCACGCGTACCAGTGGTGGTTCTGGTGCAAACACAATTGCTGGTATCGCAAGCCTTGGCGGAGTCGTTGCCTTTATAGGCAAGGTAGCTAACGACGAATTCGGTGATGAATTTGCTGCAGATATGAAAACTGTTGGCGTTGATTTCCGTAGTGGAGCGCCAGACTCGTCTGTTCCAACAGGGCGATGCATCATTGCTGTTACGCCTGATGCACAGCGCACAATGAATACGTTCCTGGGTATCTCTACTCAGTTGTCATTCTCAGACCTTGATTCAGACATTATTTCTGCAGGCGCAGTGCTGTATCTCGAGGGATATCTGTTTGATCGCGATGAAGCAAAAGATGCATTCCGCAAGGCAGCGGCAGTTGCGCACGCATATGGCCGAGTGGTGTCTCTGACATTGTCTGATTCGTTTTGTGTTGATCGCCACCGCGCCGATTTTCAATCATTGGTACGAAATGACATTGATGTGTTGTTTGCCAATGAGGATGAGTTGAAGTCACTCTATGAAACAACAGACTTTGACGAAGCGGTAGAACTCTTGCGCCGTGATTGCCATATTGCTGCCGTTACTCGCAGTGAAAAGGGATCAGTTGTGGTTACACGCGACGATATTCATTCAGTTCCTGCAGCACCTGTTGCAAGTGTCGTGGATACCACTGGTGCCGGAGACTTGTTTGCCGCCGGCTTCTTGCGCGGCTTGACGCAAGGCAAAGATCTCACCAGTTGTGCTCGCATTGGCGCCATTGCGGCTGCTGAAGTGATTTCACACGTTGGTCCACGGCCATTGGTGTCATTGGCATCACTGTTGCCAGCAGATTTACAGTAACCCCCGTAGCCTTTATGGCATGAGCGATACTTCAGCACTCACCGTTCTCGGTCAAACAGTTCACCATGCCATTGCACACGTGGAAGTGTTTCCAGCGCCCGCGCATGTTTCTTCAGTCACGTTCACCACTGACGAATTGTCATCAATCTGCCCGGTGACACAGCAGCCAGATATTGCAACTGTTGTTATCGAATATGAGCCAAATGAATTCTGTATTGAGTCAAAGAGCCTCAAGCTGTACCTGTGGGGTTTCCGTGATCGTGCCGTTTTTGCTGAAGCATTAGCGGCTGAAATTGCGGCTGAAGTTATGGAAACTGCCAAACCGTACGCAGTGCGCGTGCACCTCACACAACGTCCACGTGGCGGTATTGAAGTAAGTGCTGTTGCTGAAATGTTTAGCGACGCCGACTAGCAATTATTGCTTGCGTCCACGTTCCATAATTTTGGCGCGGCGCTCTTCAACCTTTTTCGGATCAAACTGAGCTTTGCGCCATGCGCGACCATCTTCTGATTCGCGTTCCCACTTCTTCTTCTCAGCTGCATGGCCGGCATAGGTAGAACGAATCTGACGAACACCGTCTTGTTCGTTTCCAATGATGTCAAGAGCAATAGAACGTGTGAATGGCATGAGATCAACGTGAGGCACCACATGGTTAACAAGTCCGAATGCCAATGCTTCTTCTGCCAACATGAAGTTGCCTGTGAAACTCATTTCGCGAGCTCGACGTACACCAATTGCTTGAGGCAACAACACGGTGAGACCCCAACCAGGCATGACGCCAACGCGGGAGTGCGTATCACCGAATTTTGCATTCTCTGATGCAATAAGGAAGTCACAGTTCAACGCAAGTTCAAAACCGCCAGTGATGGCAACTCCATTGACAGCGCCGATGAGGGGCTTCTTCACATGAGGAAAGGGGCCACGAGCTCCTGATGAATTCTTTGAACCATCTGCACCTGTACCGCGCAAGTTGCCGCCAGTGTCACCAAGTTCTTTGAGGTCGAGTCCTGCACAAAACGCTGGGTCTGTACCCGTGAGGATGATGACATCAACAGAGTCGTCTTTGTCGGCTGTCTTCATGAGGGCTGGAAGCAACTTCAGCACCTCGCTGCTGAGGGCATTGCGGGCCGCTGGCCTATTCATGGTGATGGTGGCGATGCGCTCGCTCACTTCGTATAAAACAACGTCTGTACTCATGCCTTCACCGTAGGCGACCGAAGGGGAAAATACCTAGGCCGGTGTGCGAAACTAGCAACCATGAGCCTTGTACTACTGACCGTTACTGACGGCGTCGCAACCCTGACCTTGAACAACCCTGACGAGCGAAACACTTTGACAGCACCGATGGTGGCTGAAATTCTCGCTGCCATGGACACGATAGAAGGTGACCCTTCCATTGGTGCCATTGTTGTCACCGGAACTGCTCCAGCATTCTGTGCTGGAGCGAACCTTGGCAACCTTGCTACGGCATCGGGACAGAGCCTCGGCACTATTTACGAAGGGTTCTTGCGTATTGCTCGCAGCCCGTTGCCAACAATCGCAGCAGTGAATGGTGCGGCTGTTGGTGCAGGAATGAACTTGGCGCTTGGCTGTGACGTGCGTATTGCTGCACGCCGCGCAAAGTTCGATACGCGCTTCTTGCAGATCGGTATTCACCCAGGCGGTGGACACACATGGATGTTGCGCCGCATTGCAGGACCACAAAATGCATTCGCCACTGTGGTGTTTGGTGAAGTTCTTGATGGTGCCGAAGCAGAACGTATTGGTCTTGTTTGGAAATGCGTTGACGATGATCAATTGCTGATTGAAGCACAAAAGATGGCAGCACGTGCTGCAAGTGTTCCGCGTCCGCTATTGGAGAGCGTCAAGAAGACTATTCAAGACATGGCAGATGTGGATACACATCCTGAAGCAGTCGAGCGCGAACTCGTGCCTCAGCTATGGAGCACTAAGCAACCATGGTTTGCAGAGAAAATTGCCGCGATGCAGGCAAAGATCACTAAGAAAGCGTGATGCGAATTTTCTGTGCCGAGTTTCCACCTGGACCCGAAGGCTCAACTTGGATATCAAAATCACTTGGGGCTGGTGCCCACGCAATATTCTTTGGTGGCGCTCCGTAACACTTGGTACCGATTGCCCACTGCAAGATCATCACTGGTGGGTTCGCGGTGTCGATAGGCGTATCGGACGTCATGGTGGTGTCAGTGCTTGTTAATGCATCGCACTTACCGACTGCTGGAGTTCCATTCGGAATGTCTGGCGTGAACTTGAATCCACCGAGGTCGTAGAAGTCTCCGGTTTCACCGTCCATTGCTAAACGTTGTGGGCGGTACACCTTGAGGAACAGTGTTTGTGATTGTGACACACTGATTATTGGTTCTGTAATGCGTGCACCCTCTGGGCCAGTTGTTGTCTTTGTGTAGTCGATGTTCGTGTAGTTAACCCCGTCGTTGCTGTACGCAATGAACATGGGGTGAGTAACAAACACAAAGCCAGGGCTTGAAGTGAATTCGTATTTCTTGCCGTCAGCTGTTTCTACCTTCATCGAGAAGGTGTCTTGGCCGGTTGGAAGAGTTTCCCCAAACGTGTAGGGCGATCCGAATGAGTAGCCACTTGCGTCAGTTCCGCACATTTTGCCGGCACCGATGAGCCACTGGTAATCGCCTGTACCGCATGTCTTGGAGAGCTCCACATAATCGGTTGGAGCGTATGAAACGTCAATGCCTTTGAGGAAGGAACGGGTCACTGCCGAACCACAGACTTGAGTAATGGGGGAGAACACCATGCTCATTGACTTTGTGATTGTTGATGCGATATTTACTTTGTCGGCTTTGAAACCGCCAACACCATATGCGTTGATTGTTCCGGCATAACCACCTTGTGTGGCTTTGTAGTTGGTAAAGATTTTAAAATCAACTGCACCACATGTTGTTGTGCCGTCGTCAGCTGCAGCTTTTGGTGCTGGAGTGCTGGAGTCTGCTGAGTCAAGAACAGCGTCACCATCGTCGTTCACGTCGAAGGCATTAGGAATTCCGTCGTCGTCTGCATCGCCACCGAGAGTTTCATCTTTATTGACAACTGCACCTTGTTGCGTTGGCTGACCAGCGTTTGGCTGACCAGCGTTTGGCTGACCTGCATTCGGTTGTCCGGTTGCTGGCTGCCCGGCGTTTGGCTGACCAGGAGTTGGCTGGCCGGGGTTTGGTGGTCCGATCTCTTTACTGTCAGGTCCACACGTTGCAGTGCCGGCTGGTGAACACGGATCACCAACTGCAGTTGCGCTGACGCCGTAGGACTTAATTGCAACACCAGAAGTTTTACCGAATGTGCCAACACCGGTAGGACGTCCTTTTGATGCACTGACTTGTGCACCAACAGAAGTATCAGCACTTGACGAAGTGGCTGATGCTGTCGCGTAACCCTGCTTGCCTGCGCCCACTTTTTTCACTGTGAGCGTGCCGAGTTTTACTGATGTAGAAATTGACTGCTTCAGACGTGTGTAGACGCGTGATGCGCTCGTTGCGCTTTTTCCTTTGTGACCAATTGTTACCGGGCCGAAGTATGAACCTTTTGATGTGCCTGTGCCATTTACCAACTGAAGCGATGTGCCACCAATCGATGCGGTGGCAGGAGACTTAAGTGTGATCTTTTGATTAGTTCCAGTGACTTTCTTTGACGCAAGAAGACGACCGCTGCCAGAGATAAGAAGAACAGTGAGATTCTTTCCACCTTTAACTGTTGCAGTAACTGAATAGGTCTTGCCGAAAGTTTGCACACCTGCTGCAACGGGTGATGCGAGTGCCATGGTTGCGGTGATGGCGGTGACTGCGAGAACTGAGCTGAATTTACGAGAGAGAACGTTCATTGCTATTTCCTTTTTCGGGGTTATTGAGACCTTGAAACTTATTCAACGGTAGCATTTCCTTTTGTGAATGTGAAGCGATTGATTGCTATGTGCATCGTCGCAGCGGGAGTCAGTCAAGTCCCTGCCTCAATGGCCCTGACGGCCCCTGTGGGGCCACTGTGGCACCTTGACCGCATCAATCAGGCCACGGCACCCTTGGACGGAAATAGTGCTCTTGGTCCGCTAACGGGACAGGGAATTGACATTTACGTTGTGGACACTGGAATCAGGCCCACCCATGAGCAGGTCGTAGGCAGGGTGCTGCCAGGAATCGACATTCCTACAGATAGTGGTTCATCGAAGGTAAGCCCCGTGACGTCTGATTGCGACGGACATGGAACGCATGTTGCCGGACTTGCGGCTGGTTCAACGGTTGGTGTTGCTCCTCAGGCGCGCCTGATTGCTGTGCGTGTTCTTGACTGCAATGGCGACGGAGAAGTTGCAGACGTGGTTAGTGCGCTTCAGTGGGTACGTGCACATCATCGATCGGGCGTAACAGCTGTTGTGAATTTAAGTTTTGGTGTTGACCTCGGAGATGACGGAACTTCCATTGACCGCGAAGTGCAAGCTCTCATTGATGAAGGAGTTGTAGTCACTGTTGCGTCTGGAAATGGCGACGCCGCAGGGCGGCCCATTGATGCATGCAAGATCGCACCGGGCGATGTGCCAGACGCGTTGACGGTTGGTGCAATAGGTAGTGCAGATCTTGTCTCGTATTACTCAAATAATGGGCCATGTGTTGACTTGTATGCACCTGGTGGAGACAGGCTTCGCGGACTTGAGTCTGCATGGAAAGATTCCGATACGGATTACGAATTTGATGTTGGTACGTCAATGGCGTCGCCATTAGTTGCCGGGTATGCAGCACTGCTCGCCCAACAACAGCCGGGCCTGTGTGCCACAACAATTTCGCAGGCCATTGTTGATCGTTCAACCAAAGGTGTGATCGCAGGCATGACTGCTGATTCTTTTAACCGTTTGCTGTTTGTTGATACTGCACCGATTACATCTACTGCCCCTGGCGAAGCATCACACGTAATGATCACGACGGACGCACAGTCCATTGTGGCGAGTTGGGACCCACCGTGCGATGGCGGCTCTGCTTTGACCACTACAAAGGTTTCTCTATTGAGTAACGGCAAAGTTGTGAAGCGTACAAACCTGCCCGCTGGTACAAATGCAGTTCGATTTACAGGCCTCACATTGGGAAAGAAATATCAAGTTGTCATAAAGGCGAGCAATGCAATTGGTGAAGGGATTGCGACATCACGAATCACCACGATGCCAGTGCGGCGTATTTTTGCCGGCCAGTCAATTGACCCATCTTTGCTTGGCTCGTTAACTAGTGATTTGCCTTTGATCTGGTCGGTGTCACAAACCTCAAAAAAGATATGTCGTTTGCAGACGGCCCCGTTCCGTTTGGTAGCCCTACGCAAAGGCACATGCCGAGTGGGGCTTCGTGGCATTAAGGGCCAAGATGCTGTTATCCGTTCCTTACGCATTGACTAAATGTCCCGTTAATAAATAGGCCGCAAAAGCGGTATCGCACACGTCTGACGAGGTGTACATTGCGAACAGGGAACCAATGTGATTCCCTCTTGGACTCCTTAAGGAGGCAGCGGTGAGTAATCGAAATCGCAACCAGGATCGTGCACCTGCACCGCGTGAAGAATTGCGGGCACATGCCCACAATGAACGTCACCGCGTGCATAGCGAACTTCACTTAGCGGAAGAAGCGTTGCGGCATGGTCTCGAACCACTAGATGTGGAAGAGCCAGGTCCTGAATGGAAACCGGTTCATCATCATGATCCACTTGTCGGCATTGAAAAAAGCCGCAAGCACGTGTTGAAACACTGGAAGACAAAAGAATGGAAGCGACGAAAGACTGTTCGTCGTCAGCGTGCTCAAGCGCTCAATTCTCCACTCTAAGGAGTTATCCAGCCTTCAACGAAGTCGTCACGACGTTCGTTCCACTCTTCAATGGTGATGCCGTAACGCACGTGGTCTTCCCATGTGCCGTTGATTTCAAGGAACCGTTCAGCCACACCTTCAGTGCGGATGTCTAGTTTTTCCATGACACGACGCGAATTGCTGTTGCGTGGAATGATGCAGATTTCAAGACGATGTAAGTGAAGATTCTCAAATGCATATTGTGCAAGCACGACTAACGCTTCACCCATGAGTGAACGTCCTGCGCGCGATTTATCAATCCAGTAGCCGATGGTGGCAGATTGAAATGCACCACGAACAACGTTGTTCAAATTGATTTCCCCAGCGAAAGCGCCGTCGACAAATATTCCGAAGGCATATTGTGAACCGGCAAGTCGTTCGCGGTCACGTGCACCACACCGAGCTGCAAACACATCGCGGTTTTGTTCAGGGTCTGGGTGATGCACCATTCGCATTGGTTCCCACACCGTTAACCATTCGCCGTTACGACGACGCACTTCGCTCCACCCTGTGAAATCTTGGGGAACCAACGGACGCAGCACAACGCGACGGCCATACAAACGAAGCCCAACATTGGAAGGTCGAGATGGATGGACCGCGGTCATGAATTCAGTCTGACACGAGAAGCGACCCCATCGAGAAGTCCGCGGGTTGACACAGTGATCTCTGAGAGGTGAAGACGGCGCATGGTGGCAACCAAAATGCAGCAGCCGGCCACAATGATGTCTGCTCGGTCTGAGCCAAGACCGGGGTTCTGCACACGTAGCGCAAGCGGCTCGGTTGCGACCGTGCGAAATACGTCTTCTGCGGCGTCACGTGACAACGACATGCCATGCAGTGCAGAGTCGTCAAATTCGTGCAGTCCTAGTTCAACAGCAGCAATGGTGACGATGGTGCCTGCAACACCCACGGTGCGCATTGGAGAACCAACGACGGGGTGGTCACGTGTGATGTCTTCAAGTTCATCTGACACTGCACCAATGAGGTTGGTGAGGTCTTCGGGGCGCGGCAAGTCTGACGAAATATGGGAGTCGGTTGATGTGACGGCACCGAATGGGATGCTGGCAAAGATTTCGATTGATTCTGTTCCGACTGTGTATTCGGTGCTGCCTCCGCCGATATCAATTACCAAGGTGGGTGTATCGATAATGGGTAGCCCGATGAGTGCCCCAGAGAATGTCACGGCTGCCTCATCTGATTCAGAGAGCACTTCAAGAGTTAACTGAGTTTTTTCTTTTAGCAAGTCGCTGAAGGTGGCAGTGTTGCGTGCGCGACGGCATGCAGCAGTTCCCACTATCTGAATCATGGTTGCGCCAAGTGATTGTGCGGTTGCTACGTACGAGGCAATTACTTCAACCGTTCGAGTCATTGCTTCAACTGAGAGTTCTCCGGTTGAGTAAAGCCCTTCACCAAGACGTGTTGATGTAATAACGCGAGTGACTTCCGTGCCGTGCTCATCAATGACGAGAAGGTTCGTAGAATTTGTACCTACGTCGATAGCTGCAACAGTCTTCATAATGGTTGTGCGTAAGTGACGCCACGTTCGTCAAGTTGTACGGCCACCCATTTGCCTACGGAGTCATCGCCTCCCGCAAGCCAATGCGCAAAATGAGCATGTAAGCATTTGACGCCACGTCGTGTGCCACCGACTCCGGCAGAAGGGCGTGGCCCTTCATGTGTCGCGGGGATCATTGCATCACGTCGTTCTTGATATCGAATATGAATGGCGTCAATTGCTTCAAGACCAATGATGGCTTCAACGGTGTTGACGCCTCCGTCAGCTTCTAACGTGCTGACAGCATGAACCTCTGTGTCGCCGACGAGCCAGTACAAGGTTGGCATCGGTGTGCCGTCTTCTAAGAGAGGGGCATTCATCAGAACAACGGGAGCACCATCAGCAGCGCGAACTACAACGCGAAAATCGCCTTGCGGAATGCGCCCAATCAGGGCAGTAACGGCGGCGAGATCTTCAGCTGAAGGGGAAGCGCCCGGTAGTTGCATGAATTAGCGAACGACAAGCCACACAAGAACAGCAACTACAACGACGACAACAGGAATAGCACGCTTGAGAATTGGGCTACCAGCTGCGCTGAGGAGATCAAGAGGTGCGACTTCTGCGCTTTCGATGGTGCGAACGCCTTCAGTTGGTTCTGGTGCTGCTGCTGTGGCTGGTTGTTCTGCAATCAGTGCATTCAGGTTGACAACAAACTGGGCAAGCAACTTGTCGCTGATGTCTGCCATTGCACCGCGACCAAACTGGGCAACTTTTCCTGTGACGGATAGATCTGTGTTGACAGTGACAGAAGTATTGGATGCATCGACTGCAGTCATCTCAGCCGTGATAATTGCTGATGCATTGCCTTTGCCGGTGGTGTCGCGTCCTTCGCCTTTGAGTACTACTTTGTGAGCGACGTCATCGCGCTCAATAAAATTTGCTTGGCCTTTGAACTGTGCCTGAATCGGACCGACTTTGACTTTGACGACTCCGCGGTATGTTTCGCCTTCGATTTCTTGCAGCTGAGCGCCAGGGAGGCAGGGTGCAATGCGCTCGACGTCAGTCAGG
>CAMDLK010000005.1 GCA_945901725.1 Bifidobacterium breve
TTGTCCTTGCCCAAGAAGAGGCGCGCCTTCTCAATCACTCGTACATCGGTACAGAGCACATTTTGCTCGGACTGATTCACGAAGGTGAAGGTGTTGCAGCAAAGGCACTTGAGTCTTTGTCCATCTCTCTTGATGCGGTACGTGCGCAAGTCGAAGAGATCATCGGCCAGGGTGGTTCATCACCTTCTGGCCACATTCCTTTTACTCCGCGTGCCAAGAAGGTTCTTGAACTTTCATTACGTGAAGCTCTTCAATTAGGTCACAACTACATCGGCACCGAACACATCCTTCTCGGACTTCTTCGTGAAGGTGAAGGCGTTGCTACTCAAGTTCTCGTGAAGTTGGGCGCAGACCTCGGCAAAGTTCGTCAGCAAGTTATTCAATTGCTCTCTGGCTATCAGGGCCCAGGCACTAAAGGTGAAGCTGCCGGTAGTGCAGCAGCCCCCGGCAGCAAAGAAGAGCCAGGCGAAAAAGGCGGAAGCCAAATTCTCGACCAGTTCGGTCGCAACCTCACTCAACTCGCACGCGAAAAGAAACTCGACCCCGTCATTGGTCGTACTCGCGAACTCGAGCGCGTCATGCAGATTCTTTCTCGTCGTACAAAGAACAACCCTGTTCTCATCGGTGAACCTGGTGTTGGTAAGACCGCAATTGTTGAAGGCCTCGCACAGAAAATTGTTTCTGGCGACATTCCTGAAACATTGAAAGACAAGCAACTCTACACGCTTGACCTTGGTGCACTTGTTGCAGGTAGCCGTTACCGCGGTGACTTCGAAGAGCGCCTCAAAAAAGTTCTCAAAGAAATTAAGTCGCGTGGCGACATCGTGTTGTTCATCGACGAAATCCACACACTCGTAGGTGCTGGTGCTGCTGAAGGCGCAATTGATGCCGCAAGCATTCTCAAGCCAATGCTTGCTCGTGGTGAATTGCAAACAATCGGTGCAACTACAACTGACGAGTACCGCAAGCATCTTGAAAAAGATCCTGCACTCGAGCGTCGTTTCCAACCAGTAAAGGTTGAAGAGCCAACTGTCGCTCACACCATTGAAATCCTCAAGGGTGTTCGCGACAAGTACGAAACTCATCACCGCGTCACAATTACTGATCAAGCAATCGTTGCTGCAGCCAACTTGGCCGATCGTTACATTGCTGATCGTTTCTTGCCAGACAAAGCAATCGACCTTATTGACGAAGCCGGTTCACGTCTTCGCATCAAGCGCATGCAAACCCCTCCAGATCTCAAAGATCTTGAGAATCGTGTATCTGAAGTGCAAGAAGCAAAGAAGAAGGCCATCGAAGACCAGCGCTTCGAAGAAGCTGGCCGTTTGCGCGATCAAGAGCGTTCATTGCTCGAAGAGAAGTCTGAAAAAGAAGCTGAAATCAAAGCATCGGGCATCAACTTGTTCGACGAAGTCGACGAAGAAGCCATTGCAGAAGTACTCAGCATCTGGACTGGTATTCCTGTGTACAAACTCACAGAAGAAGAGACAGCAAAGCTTCTCAACATGGAAGGCGAACTGCACAAGCGCATCATCGGTCAAGAAGATGCAGTTAAGGCTGTCTCGCAAAGCATCCGTCGTACACGTGCCGGTCTGAAAGACCCACGTCGTCCTAGCGGTTCATTCATCTTCCTCGGACCAACTGGTGTTGGTAAAACAGAACTTGCAAAGACCCTTGCTGAATTCTTGTTCGGTGATGATCAAGCACTCATCACGCTCGACATGTCTGAGTACATGGAAAAGCACACGGTTAGTCGTCTCGTTGGTTCTCCTCCGGGATACGTCGGCTACGAAGAAGGCGGACAACTTACTGAAGCAGTACGTCGCAAGCCGTTCTCTGTTGTGTTGTTCGACGAAATCGAAAAGGCTCACCCCGACGTGTTCAACACGTTGTTGCAGATCCTTGAAGAAGGTCGTCTCACTGACAGCCAAGGCCGCAGTGTTGACTTCCGTAACACCGTCATCATCATGACAAGTAACTTGGGTACTCAAGACTTGCGCAAAGCAAATCTTGGTTTCACCACAGGTGACACAGCAGTTTCATACGACCGTATGAAAGACAAAGTCAACGACGCATTGAAGTTGCACTTCCGTCCAGAATTCTTGAACCGTATTGACGAAACAATTGTGTTCCACGAATTGGCTAAGAGCGAAGTCATCCAAATGGTTGACATGATGATCAAGCGCCTTACAGGCCAACTTGAATCACAAGGTCTTGGCATAGAGCTCACACAGTCAGCAAAAGAATTGTTGGCCGACGTCGGATACGACCCGACGATGGGTGCGCGTCCTTTGCGTCGTGCCATTCAGCGTCAAATCGAAGATCAACTGTCTGAGAAGATTCTCTACAAGCAATTCTCAGCTGGCCAGATCATCGTTGTTGATACTGAAGACGACCCAGACAACGTCGGAAAGCGTCGTATGACATTCCGCGCTGTTGAAGGCATCGTTGCGCCAAGCGAACCACCACTCGCTGGTGACACGCCTGCTGCTGTCGAGTGACCCGAAAGATAATCACTCGCATCGCAGCATCAATTGCTGCAGTTCTTGTTCTGTCGTCATGTCGTGTCGACTCTGACATCACGCTTGCAGTGAAGCCAAACGGCACTGGCACTATTTCAGTTGTCATCACTGCTGATAAAGACATCGTTGCAAAAGCACCTGGTTTAAAGGCTGACATTCGAACAGATGACCTCGTTGCTGCTGGCTGGAAAGTGCAAGGCCCAACCGACACGAAAGACGGCGGACTCACCATCACCCTCACTCATGATTTCATGGGGCCTGCAGAGGCAACCGCATTGCTGGGGCAAATCAACGGAACTCGTGGGCCATTGCATGAAATGGTCATGACCCGCACCGGGAAAGATACGAACAGCACCTACACCTTGGCCGGCAGACTTGAAGTCAATGGTGGCCTCAGTGCATTTGCAGACGATGCCACATTGAATCTTCTCGGCGCTGCTCCGTACGCAGCAGATGTGCAAGCAGCAGGTCTCGACCTCGGCGACGCAGTGGGAATCACGTTCAGCGCAAACTTGCCTGGCAAGGTCAACAGCACAACTGGTCAAACTACCGATGGTGTTATCTCGTGGCGTGTACCAATGGACGGCACTCCGACAAGCCTCGCAACTAGCGTCACCAACGTTGATATCGCATCCAGTATTTCGCGGTTTGCCAAAGTGTTAGTCCTTGGTTTGTTGTATTTATGGATAATCGCCTCGGTGATACTCATCTTGTTGGTGTTGCGCGCCCGTAATAGACGTCGCCCCACACCCCGCATATAAAGTCACAGTGTGGCAAAACTTCGACTCATACATCGGTGCTCTGAGTGCGGAGCATCATTTCCGAAATGGTCTGGCCAATGTTCTGTTTGTACCGCATGGAACTCTCTTGTTGAAGAAGTAGAAGGTCCTGAAGAATCGCGTGTCTCGCTAGCTGCTGGCCTCGCGCTTGTGCCTCCAGGTCTTGCAACACCTATTGGTGATGTAAACCCCAACGAATCAGATCCTGTGCCAACAGGTATTGACGAACTTGATCGTGTACTCGGTGGCGGTCTTGTTCCCGGCTCTGTCACGTTGCTTGGTGGTGAACCCGGAATTGGTAAGAGCACGTTGCTACTGCAACTTCTTGGCGGCGCAAAAGGACCATCTCTATATGTCACTGCAGAAGAAAGCGCACAACAAGTCCGTCTACGTGCAGACCGACTTGGCGCCATCAGCCCCGACTTATGGTTGCTTCCTGAAATGTCATTGCCAAACATCATTGCTGCCATCGACAAAATTTCTCCATCACTTGTTGTTATCGACTCCATCCAAACTGTGGTCGACCCAGAACTTGGTTCATCACCAGGTTCTGTTGTGCAAGTGCGCGGGTGTGCGCATCGGTTAGTGCAAGAAGCAAAGCGTCGCAATATTTCTGTCGTGCTTGTTGGTCATGTCACTAAAGAAGGCGGCCTCGCTGGTCCGCGCGTTCTTGAACATGTTGTCGACACTGTGTTGTCATTCGAAGGTGAGCGTCACAACGCATTGCGCCTGATGCGTGCCGCCAAGCATCGTTTCGGCCCAACTAATGAACTTGGTCTTTTTGAAATGACCGAAGCTGGCCTTGTTGGTGTTCCCGATGCAAGCCAGTTATTCCTTACAGATCGCCGCACTGGTGTTCCGGGTTCCGTTGTTGTCCCAACCATCGAAGGTCAACGACCATTACTAGTAGAACTGCAAGCTCTCACCAATCAAGTCAGTGCATCAGTTCCTGCGCGTCGTAGCGCACAAGGTCTCGACCAAGGTCGCTTATCTATGTTGCTCGCAGTTCTTGAACGCCGCGCTCGCATCAGTTTGTCTGGCCACGAGGTATACGCATCAGTTGTTGGCGGAGTAAAACTCACTGAACCTGGTGCAGACCTCGGTATGTGTCTCGCCCTCGTCTCAGCGGTATCCAACATTCCCCTGCCAGCAGACCTTGTTGTCATTGGTGAAGTTGGCCTTGCTGGCGAGGTTCGCCAAGTCGGTCACTTGGCTCGTCGCCTGAACGAGGCATCACGTCTCGGTTTCACACAAGCCATTGTTCCGGCAAGCGCACCTGACATTCAGTCTGGTTGCACTATCCGTCGCGCCAGCACGTTGAACGAAGCTTTGGCGTTGGCCGGCTTCACTACTAACGGCTAGTCACTTCGCCTCCGCGCGCCGTTAACGCCCACTCAAATTATTTTGGTTTGGTTGGCGGGTTAGTTGATGAGACAGTTGTAGATGCAACAGTCGTAGGCGTCGCACGCACAGTGGTAACTGATGCAACTGTTGTTGGCGTCGCGCGCACAGTGGTAACTGATGCAACTGTTGTCGCGGTAGCCCGAGCCACAGTTGTTGGTGGAGCAGTTGTCGCAGTTGTCGCACGGGTGGTTGTTGGTGATTCGCTCAAAGGAGCCTTTGTTCCCTGCGTTGTGGGCGCAGGAGTTGAAGCAATCGACGAAGGAGTTGGCTTTGCATCAACTGTGGAGCCAGTCGACTTCGACGGAGCAGTGCCAGGGCCAGTTGGTGCTTTCTCAACTATCGCTGCGTAGTTGGGGTTTGAGAGGTCGCGAGATGATGGGGCCGACAGACCAGGTTTGGCGTCGGGTGGTTTTAGCGCGGGAACAATAGACGGAACAACAGTGACAAGATTTTTCACCTTGGTTATTACCGGAGGTGAATTCTTGTCAGAACGCACCATTATTTGAGGATTTGCTTCATTGACATTGATGGGTGCATTCTTGCCGCCAAGGTCAATGGCAAGACGGCTTGGACCCACATTGATATTTGCCATGTTTGATTTAACTTGCGCAACCACGTTGTCTGAAGACACGGTCAAAGTAGTGCTCGTGTCCTCAACGCTGATGATGTTCTTCTTGAACAAAATTGGCTTGCGAACCTTTGAGCCAGTTGCAGCAACTTGGACAACAGAATCACCGTTCGAGACATAGGCAGATGAGGTGTCTGGCAGCTGCAATTCAAAATCTTCTGCATCTGTATACAAGATGTATTCCGGAACCTTCACCTGCGATGTAGATGATGCGGATCGCAATGTTCTAGACCTCACTCCTGCAACTGAGGCACTTGAAGACGGTGAATATGTACCGTTCGTTGTCTTTACAGACCAGTTAAGAGAAGTGGAGCGAATCAGAAGAACAGATTTTGCGACCGTTGTGTTATCTCCACAGAACGGACATGTTGCAGAAGTTCGCGCACCCATCGGTGTGATGTCTATGTCGCCAATCTTTCCAGTCCATGCATCTGCATCTTCCTGTGGGTTCTCACCAGAGAATGAAAAAGACCACACCTTTGCCGCAAGATTGATGCTGACATAGCGTTCCATTCCTGGCCAGTTGGAGTCATAAACCTTCACTATTGCCAAATCAGGTTTTGGAAACTCAATTGCATATGGCAAAACTGCATGCCCTCCGGTTGATGTATACAAACCCATCGTGTACGACACGTTCTTGTTTACAAACGACGTTGAGAGTTCGTTCACTATGTCGACAAGTGATTTCTTGGCCCACCCTTCAGTTGCATCCTGCACTTCCGGAAGAAACTGTGTCGCGAATGCACGAATAATCCCATGCGTTACGTCTCCTGCATTTGTCAAAGACTCTGTGACTGGTGTGGCCTTTGAATCAAATCGTGTGGCGGCCTGCACCGCGAGTCCTTCACAGTGACCTGATGCACGAGATTCATTAACCATTTTTGCCCACGCTGATGCTTGCGCTGTCGGCGTACATGGAGTGGTGATTCCACCAACACAGGCACCTCCACCAAACATGGTGACTAGGTCCTCACTATTGAGGTATTCAGCGGTCGCATCTGAACCGAAGTTGGCAAACGAGAAGCCGTGCTCATTTGGTTTGACCCCAGAATCAATCGCTACCGCGGTAAGTATCGAGGTTGACGCAGATCCCCCACATGAACCCAATACGCCTCCAACGAGTACGGCGATGGTGGCAAAGCGTGTGGCCCGTTGAATCAATGACATGGAGACCAATCGTAACCCCAACTGCCAAAAGGACCTAAGGCCTCGGTTGGGGGTGCCTACCAGAATTGTTAGAGTCTCTAACATGTTCACGAAAGCCGGTCGCATTGCCCCTGGCCTCGTGGTCGCTGGAATCGCAGTGTTGTGCAGTTTTGTCGTTAGTTGGCAGTGGTCAAGTGTTTCCCCTCTCACTGTCTCTTTATTGATCGGCGCACTTGCAGGCAACCTTGGTCTCATCCCATCAGCAAGTGAACCAGGTCTGACATTTGCGTCACGACACATCTTGCGCGCAGGAATAGTTCTGCTCGGTTTCCAATTGTCGTTCAGTGAAGTTGCGCATTTGGGTAGTCGAGGATTTCTTGCAGTGATCTCCGTAGTCATAGTCACGTTCTTTGGGACGCAATACATTGCACGACTTCTTGGTGTCTCTCCGGGTCTCGGTCTACTCACGGCTACTGGTTATTCCATCTGTGGAGTGTCTGCAATTAGTGCGATGACAGGTGCAGTCGACGGTGACGATGAAGATGCAACGTATGCAATTGCTCTTGTCACAATATTCGGAAGCATCTCAATCTTTGCTCTTCCCGCACTCGGACAATTGATGAACATGAGCAACATTCGCTTCGGTATGTGGGCAGGGTCATCAGTTCACGACGTTGCACAAGTTGTCGCCAGCGCAACCACATATTCACATCAGTCACTTGCACCAGCTGTAGTTGTAAAACTCACACGTGTAGTTCTATTAGCTCCCTTGGTTGCCATCTACGGCTATCGACACAGCCAATCGCAAAAGCATGCAGAACCACACCAGCACCCACACACAGGTTCACAACGAATATCTCTGCTGCCAATGTTCATCGTGTTTTTCCTCGTTGCTGTCAGTGTTCGTACCACTGGTGCACTTTCATCAGACTTACTGAACACGCTCAAGCAACTCGAGAAGATTCTTCTAGCGTTGGCACTTGTCGGCCTCGGCGCTGCAGTAAACATCAAAAAACTTCGCCTTTTAGGTTCGCGCCCAATTATTCTGGGTGTCTGTTCTTGGGCATTGGTGCTCGCAACGTCTGTAATTACTATCCGTCTTATCCCACTTACCTTGTAAGGAACCCTCCCATGATTGAAATGAATTGGTTTTTGCCAACTGGTGGCGACTCGCGTGATGTGTTACCCGATGACAGCTCTATCAACCGCGCACCCAGTCACGCATACCTGGCACAAGTTGCGCGCGCATGTGAAGAACTTGGGTTTGATGCCTTGCTCACGCCGTGCGGAACTGGCTGCGAAGATGCTTGGCTTGCTACTGCGTCTCTCATCGCGCTCACCTCGCGAATTAAATTTCTTGTCGCATTCCGTCCTGCACTTCTTACGCCAACACTCGCTGCCCAAATGGCAAGTACGTTCCAGCGCATGTCAAATGGTCGTTGTTTAGTCAACATTGTTACTGGCGCTGAACAAGCAGAACTTGCTCGTTTCGGAATTTCGGAGGACAAAGAAACTCGTTATGAGCGCACAGGTGAATTCATTGAAGTGATGCGAGGCGCATGGTCTGGCGAGCCCTTTACGTACAAGGGAAAGTATTTCGAAGTCACCGATGCAACAACACGCGAAGTGCCGAACCCCATTCCCCCTATTTACTTCGGTGGCGCCTCAGCATCTGCTGAAAAGGTGGCAGGTGACAATGTTGATCTGTACTTGTCATGGGGCGAAACACCAGACGCCATCAAAGAGCGCCAAGATCGTGTTGCAGCCATTGCGGCAGAACAAGGACGCTCCATACGTTTTGGAATTCGTTTTCACACCATTGCTCGACCAACTAGCGAAGAGGCATGGGCAGTTGCAGACGGCATCTTGAATTCAATGGCACCTGATGCAATTGCTGCTGCGCGAGAAGACTTCTTGAAGACCCAATCTGTCGGCCAACGTCGACAGTTTGAATTACATGGTGGCGATCTGACAAAGCTCGAGATTCACCCGAATGTTTGGGCCGGTATTGGTCTTGTGCGCGGCGGTGTCGGCACTGCACTGGTGGGAAGTTACGAAGAAGTCGCAGACCGAATTGTTGAGTACCACAACCTTGGTATTGAAGCATTCATCATGTCTGGTTACCCGCATCTTGAAGAGGCCTATTGGTTTGGCGAAGGCGTGATGCCTATCTTGCGTGAACGCGGATACTTGCCAGCACTTGAAGGCGGACCCACAAAGGTGTTTTCATTCCGATGAAAAAGATTGGTCTTCTCTTAGTCGGCCACATTGATGCCGGAAGTCTTCATGTTGGCGGTGATTACCCCGAGCTATACAACGCACTGCTTGCGCCATTAGATATCGAACTCACTACATATCGTTGTGATGAAGGTCAGATGCCCGATTCTGTAGATGAACAAGATGGTTGGGTTTGTTCTCCAAGTCGCCTGAGTGTTTACGACGACCATGCATGGTTGCGTGACGTTGAACAATTGCTTCGCGACTTTGTAGCGCACGAAACGCCATATGTAGGAATCTGCTTTGGTCATCAACTCATGGCCCAAGCAATGGGCGCAACTGTTGCCAAAGCAGATTTCGGTTGGGGCATCGGTGCAAAGCACTACGAAATTGTGGAACCACAACCGTGGATGGATTCGAATGCCGACATAGTGCTTGCAGCGAGCCACCAAGATCAAGTGCAATCACTTCCTGATGGCGCTCGCCTCATGGCACGCGCGCCGTATTGCCCTGTCGGAGGAATGTTGATTGGCGATCGCGCATGGACTCTTCAAGTGCACCCTGAATTCTCACCAACGCTTGCAGACAGTTTGCTTGCAACACGCCTTGCGCTCTTTGGCGAAGAGAAAGCGAACGCGGCCAGAGCAACATTGTCTGAACCACTTGACCAACACCGGATTGCCGGCTGGATGGCTCGTTTCTTTCACCAGACATCATGACCCAACAAAAGATTCGCCTCAGTCGCGCGACCGTCATTGACATGGCAGCAGTTATTGCTGATTCCGAAGGCATCGACGCCGTCACGCTCAGCCGTATTGCATTAGATGCCGGCGTGAAACAACCAGCTTTGTATCGCCATGTCACAGGTATCGAAGAACTCTGGACCTTGTTGTCACTACGTGCACGTGAACTTCTAGTCACTGATCTCGCAAATGCCATCGCAGATACGACGCGTGATTCCGCAGTACTTGCAGTTGCTCATGCATGGCGTGGTTTCGTGAAGCAGCACCCCGGGCTTTATAGCGCTACAGACCGTGTTCCATCAGTTGGCGACTTAGATATTGAATTATCGTTGGCCCGTGTAGTGGCCGTCCTTGCACAATCACTTGATGGTTACACACTGTCAGCATCACAACGCGCACACTGTGCTCGCACATTACGCAGTGCATTACATGGTTTTTGTGTTCTTGAAAAAGATGAAGGACACCCAGAGCCATACGCACTAGATAAGAGCCTTACTCAACTAGTTGAACTCTTTTGTCGAGGAATTGAAACTCTCGAGGTCTAGTTATTCTGATTCTTCTGAAGGAACCAGTTTCCCCCACAGCTCATCTTCTGTGGGGATGGAACATTTCACCGATGAGCCATCGGTACCTGCAGTATCAAGTTCTGTTCGCGCTAAGTTGCGCACAATTGACAAAGAATCAGACAGTGCAGTGCGATTCTCTTGCTGCATTGCAACAGCATTGATTCCTGCTTCAACGCTTCCCTCAACTTGCAGTGAAGATCGAGTCCAGTTCAAAGCGTTCTGCCAGGTGTCTAACATGGCCACAAATTTGTCAAGACATTTGTTTGTTACTGCTGAAGAAACAAGTCCGGCCTTTGCAGTGGAATACGCCAAAGACTCACGCGTCTTGAGATAATCGGTTTCCTTTGCCGCTTCATTAGCAAGTGCCTCATCAAGAATGACGCCCTGTTGTTCTATTGCCGCACCATACGCCCACAAGTCATTGGCGCGTTGACCCAACAATTCAATTGCAGACGAGGCATCTGCAACAGTGACAGACCACTCTTCCACCAACGCTTCAACGCGAGCACCGCGGCGAGTCTCATTGAGGTTTCTATTTGTCGTAGACAACGTTGCATACATTGCCGTAAATGCCACCAGTGCCGTAGTCCCGACCGTAACTGTGGCATTGAATATCATCGACCGGTCACGACTTTTACCCTCCCGCTTCATGTAGAGCAGTAATTGCCACCATCGCCGACGTTCTGATCGCTCAGCTGCCTCAAGCGGAGTATCCGCAGGGGTGGCGTCGGCGATCTGATCGCTTTCAATAGACGGCTCAGAGGTATCGGACATGCCTATGAGATTAGTGACCTTTTGAAGCCCGTTCTTGATAGACATATAGTTCTATTAGACTCTCGTTAGACGATTAGTTTAAATATCACCTATATTTGCTAGAGAAGGGGATGGGTCATGGCAATTCCTAAAGACACACCCAAAAGAACTGACGGCATCGAGACAATGGCTCGACTGATGAAACAGGCCCGCCTCGAGTTAGCGAAAAACGGCGTCGACAATTTTGATGTTGAAGCAGTCCTTGAACGCGCAGAAGCAGCACGCAGTTCCTTGTATCACCACTTCGGTAGCAAGTTTGACCTTATTTACACAGCCCAATTAGAAGAACTTGTTGAGGGTCTTAGGAGCGACAACCAACTGTTTCGATATCTGGTTGAGTCGGCGGTATCAGAAGAAGATTTCTTCGCAAAGTTAGCTGAACTAATGAGATTCACATCCTCAAAAGAACTCGTCGATTTCCGTGCGCATCGTCTCCAGGTACTTGCCTCGGCCACACACAACGCCAAACTTGCCGAGGCCATTCGCGTCGCACAGGTTGAGGGCAATCTCTTTTTCACTGAATCTTTGGAGATTCTTCGCACTCGGGGATGGATCAATCCGCAGCATGATCTACTCACTGTGACCTACATGATTCAGGGTCTGCTATTGGGCCACATCATGTTGGACTTCGCTCAGTTGCCCGACCTCGAAGACAGCTGGGTAGAACTTGCAATGGAGACCATAGTGAACCTGGTCGGGGGCTCTGAGAAATTCCAGTCTCTCGCCAAAGCTTCAAAGAAGAAGAAATAAAAAATGCCCCTGCTTCTGCAGGGGCATTTCTATTGGCGCGCTCGGCAGGACTTGAACCTACAACCTTCTGATCCGTAGTCAGATGCTCTATCCATTGAGCTACGAGCGCTTGTTATTAGGAAAGTAACTCTACCTGTGAGTTTTAATTCCAGGCACCCCAGCCGTTTGATCGCTTATATATGGCATATCCGGCCTTGGCATTCACTCTGGCATCCAGCAATTGACTGGCAGACGTAATCCCGATGTCCTTTAGCCAACTGCGGTGTGCCAGCCAGTGAATTTGAAACAGCCCTAAGCAGCAACCGCCGTTATATGAAGCGGCATTCAGTTTGCTTTCCCGCTTGGCAATGGCAATGGCCCTGTCCTCTAGCTTGTCTGGCCAGAACTCGCGAATAATGGCAACCGATTGCTTCACCGTGTACCGCTTGGCCGGTGGCTTCAACTTCAAGGTGGTCGAGGAGTCCTTCGTGGTGGCTGATTTCGGCAGGCAAATAACGTCACCAATTAATAAGAGCGATTTTGTATTGGCTTTATTGACCTTTAGCAACAGGCTCATGGTCACATTCACCTTGCCGGCTATGCGATTCCAGGAATCATTCGGCACCACGGTGTAGGTCTTGGCGCAACCCGTCGCCACTTTCGCCCCTGCCGGGGCTGGCCCGCTGAAAACCAGCGCGCCTGCAACCACAAGGGCTGCCAGGGGTTTGCGTAGCAAACTCATATGGCGGAGAGGGTGGGATTTGAACCCACGGTCCGCTTTAAGACGGACAACGCCTTAGCAGGGCGCCCCATTCGGCCACTCTGGCACCTCTCCTGGGAAGGGTTGAAGTGTACCTGCGCGCACCCCCCTGCAACTCCCGAAGGCGGGTTCGTTCGGGTCGCCATACTCTTTGTTAAATAACGGTTTCGGATGATTTCGGCCTGTTTCACGGCGAGTAAGGTTTTCCAATCGGCACTGCTTGCAGTGTCTCAAACCCAGGGAGACCAAATACATGAAGAAAATGTGGAAGCTTGCAGCAGTTGCAGCTACAGCATCACTTCTCGTCGCAGCATGCGGCGGAAGCGATTCATCATCAGACACAACCGCCGCACCAGCAGCAACAACCGACGTAAAGGTCGCTGTTGTTTACCTCGGTACTGCCGAGGACAAGGGCTGGACATACCAGCACGAGCAGGGCATCTTGCAGCTTGAAAAAGATCTTGGTGTCGAAGTAAAGCGCATTGAGAATATTGCGGACAACGCAGATTCAGAAAAGACTTTCGAACAACTCGCATCAGAGGGTTACAACCTCATCTACGCAACCTCATTCGGTTACGGCTCACCAATGGCAAACGTTGCAGCGAAGTACCCAGACGTGTGCTTCCAGTGGGCAACAGGTGCAAAGTTCCTTCTTACTAAAGACGGTGGCGGCGCATTTGCTGACTTCGCAGCTTTGCCAACAAACCTTGGTACATACTTTGGTGCAGCTGAAGAAGCTCGTTACCTCAGTGGTATCGCAGCAGGTAAGGCAACAAAGAACAACAAGCTTGGTTATGTTGCTGCATTCCCAATTCCAGAAGTAATTCGCGGAATCAATGCATTCACATTGGGTGCACAGTCAGTGAACCCAGATGCAACTGTTCAAGTTTCATGGACAAAGACATGGTTCGACCCAACAGTTGAGAAGCAGGCTGCAGAGTCACTTCTTGATGCAGGCGTCGACGTTCTTGCTCAGCATCAAGACACCACTGCTGCCGGCGTTGCAGCAGAGGCAAAGGGTGCTAAGTGGGTTGGTTACAACAGTGACGTAAAAGAAGCAGCACCTGCTGCTTGGCTCACAGCACCAACATGGAACTGGGGTCCTTACTACACAAAGACCACCAAGTCAGTTGCTGATGGCACATGCCCAACAGATGAGTACTACGGATCAATGGCAGACGGCATGGTCACTCTTGCTTCTTTCGGTGACTCAGTTGATGCAGATACACAAGCATCAATCACCGCTAAGGGTGAAGAAATCATTGCTGGAACATTTGCTCCATTCACAGGACCAATCAGTGACCAAGACGGAAAAGAAGTTCTTGCAGCTGGAGCGAAAGCCGAACTCGGCGCACTCCTCAGCATGAGCTACTTCGTTAAGGGTGTCATCGGTTCCGCTAAGGGCTGATCTCACAAATGACTAACGCCTCTCACGAGGTGGCGAAGGGGCCGCATCACGCAAGTGGTGCGGCCCCTAGCGCACTCTCGGCACACTCCATTGTTAAACGCTTTCCTGGCGTTCTTGCTAACGACTCTGTTGACTTCGACGTTCTCCCTGGCGAAGTTCACACACTCCTTGGTGAAAACGGTGCAGGAAAGAGCACGCTTGCTGCAATGTTGTGTGGCCTGTACCAACCAGATGCTGGCTACATCACGCGCAATGGCGAACGTATTTCACTGTCGTCACCACGCGCGGGCCTTCAACACGGCATCGCAATGGTGCACCAGCACTTTCGCTTGGTGGAACGTTTCACCGTTGCAGAAAACGTCATTCTTGGAAGTCGCGATCTTTCATACAAACTGAATCGCTCTGAACTTGAAGACAAAGTCGCTGCCGTTGCCGAGTCGTACGGTTTGCCAATTGAGCCAGGCGCGACTGTCGGAGACCTTTCAGTTGGTCAACGTCAGCGCGTGGAAATCGTAAAGGCGCTGTATCAAGGCGCAGAGATTCTGTTGCTCGACGAGCCAACTGCAGTATTAGTCCCTGCCGAAGTTGAGAAACTTTTTGAAAATGTCCATGCCATGACTAAGGCTGGAAAATCAATTGTCTTCATCAGTCACAAACTTGGTGAAGTTGTAGAGATTTCAGATCGTGTCACTGTGTTGCGCAATGGTCGCGTTACTGGGCACGTGTCTGGTCGTGGTACCACCGACACCAAAGAATTGGCTCGCCTCATGGTGGGCAGAGATATCGAACTAACAACGCAACGCGCATCACACGCAACTGGTCACGAGGTTCTCCAAATTCGTGATCTCTCCCTTACCGTTGGCGGCGTCAGTGTGTTGTCAGATATTTCTTTCAACGTGCACGCAGGCGAAATGGTTGGCATCGCAGGTGTTGCCGGAAACGGCCAACGCGAACTTGCTGACACCATTGCTGGTCTCATGTCTCCCACCAGCGGTTCAATTGCAATCTCTGGTTCACTCACAACAGATCGCGGCCCAATCCATGCACGTGAACTCGGTTTGGCATACGTGCCCGAAGATCGTTTAGGTATGGGCCTTGTGCCATCAATGTCGATTCTCGACAACTTGCTACTCACTCGCGACCGTCGTGTCGTTGTAGACCGCACAACCGTACGCCCAGAAGCAACACGCCTGATTGAACAATTTGAGATCAAAGCAAACGGCCCAGACCACATGGCTCGCAAACTCTCTGGCGGAAACGCTCAGAAAGTTCTCCTTGCCCGTGAACTATCTGGCGGACGAACCGCCACAAAATTGCTTGTGGTGTGTTCTCCTACTCGCGGACTTGATGTCGGTGCAATTGAAACAGTGCGCGCACTTCTTGATGATGCACGCAGTGCAGGACAAGCAATCTTGTTGATTTCAGAAGACCTCGACGAAGTGATGTCGCTGTCAGATCGAATCTTCGTTCTGTATCGCGGAAGTGTCGTTCATGAGACACCAGGCGAATCAGCAGAACTCGCAACTGTCGGTGCGGCAATGGCCGGACTCAAGCCAGAAGGAAAATCGTAATGCGCTCCCCCATTCGTATTGTGTTTGAGCAACGCAACGAAACTCCGAAACACCTTTCAGTTCTTGTGCCACTTCTCTCTGTAGTTGCTGCACTTGTTGTTGGTGCCCTGTTCTTGCTTGCAACGGGCTACTCGCCCCTCGAGACATATTCCAACATGTTGAGTGACGGCTTCACGTCGTCACGTGGCATCACTGACACTCTTGGTCTATCCACCGTGTTGATCTGCACTGGTATCTCTGCTGCATTTGCATTTCAAATGAACTTGTACAACATCGGTGGCGAAGGCCAGTTGTATCTGGGAATGATTGGTGGCGCGTGGGTCGGACTCGCAATCGGCGACCGTCTGCCAACCTTTGTCATGATTCCCATTGTGCTTCTCGTTGGTTCACTCGCTGGCGCATTGTGGATTCTTCTTCCTGCATTCGTCCGTTCACGTTTGGGAACAAGCGAAATTGTCACCACATTGCTACTGACATACATCGCAGCCAGTTTGGTCAAGCATTTCGTGTACTCACCGGGGAGTTTCTTCGTTACTAAGAACTCAGCTTTCCCGCAAGGCCGATTAGTTCCTGACTCCGCGTCCTTGTCTGGAATTGGAAACACGTCTCTGTACCCCTCGTTCTTCCTAGTCATCCTGATAGCGATTGTGCTGTTCTGGGTAGTGAAGAAAACCGAATACGGATACCGCATCCAAGTGATTTCAGATTCACCACGTGCAGCTCACTACGCAGGCATCAACGCCAATCGCACCACCATGTCAGTAATGCTCATCTCTGGTGCACTGTCTGGGCTTGGCGGCGCTGTTCTCATTGTTGGGCCATTTGGTCGACTTGATCCGGGCATCATCTTGCTCGGTTACGGCTATGCAGGCATTGTTATTGCAGCACTTGCTCGCAATAACTTCTCAGCAATCATCGTCAGCGGCATCTTGTTTGCTGGCCTTCGTTCAGGCGGAGACAAACTGCAGATCTCTACCGACACGCCAATTCATATTGGAGTCATGCTGCAAGGTGCAATCTTGCTCTTCGCACTTGGCGGTGAGGCCTTTCGGCGCTATCACATCCATGCCGTACGCACGGAGAGGGCCACACAATGAACGGAAACATTTGGGTCTTAGCGTCTGCTGACTCGGTGGCTATCGCCACCACACTTATCCTCGCCGCATTAGGCGCACTGTTCACAGAGCGTGCTGGTGTTCTGAACTTAGGTATTGAAGGAATCTTGCTCACGTCTGCAATCTCTTCATTCCTCGTTGCTGATTCTTCAGGAAGTATTTGGCTTGGCCTCATTGTGGGTTCGCTAGTTGGTGCATTGCTCGCGGGCATCCATGCAGTGCTGTCTGTTGTCCTACGCGCAAACCAAATTGTTGCTGGTCTTGCGTTAGTAATTTTTGGTACTGGCCTTGCCAACTTCCTTGGTAAACCTGCTGAGGGCAAAACAGTGACAACACTTATCAAGCCGCTGTCATTTGGTCCGCTATCTGACATCCCGCTCATCGGACCAATCGTGTTTCGACAAGACCCAATTACATACGCATCAATTGTGATTGCAATTGTGTCGTCGTTGTATTTGTTCCGCAGTCGCCCCGGTTTGGAATTGCGCGCTACGGGCGACGACCCAGCAACAGTCGATGCTCAAGGTTTGTCCGTTGCATCAATTCGTATTCGCTACACACTGTTCGGCGGACTACTTGTTGGTCTCGGCGGTTCTTGGCTCATGCTTGCGCAAAGCGCTGCATGGCATCAGGCAGCAACAACAAACGGTGTTGGCTGGATTGCACTAGCCCTTGTGGTGTTTGCCGGCTGGCGCCCGATGCGTTTGATTTTCGGGGCAATCTTGTTCGGCTTCACCTTGCAACTACCGTTCACATTGCAGGCAGAACAAATCACGTTCATTCCATCTGCACTGATGCAAATGCTTCCCTACTTGGCAACGTTGATTGCACTGATCGCATTAAGTCGGCCAAGTACACGCAACAAGCTAGGAGCTCCCAAGTCGTTGGGAATCCCGTTTGTGCGTGACGAGCGCTGACGTATTTTTCTGGCGGAACGGAAAGGATTTGAACCTTCGGGGCTATTAACCCTCTTGTTTTCAAGACAAGTGCATTAGGCCGCTCTGCCACCGTTCCGCCTGACACGCTATCGGGCTAAAACCCCGAGTTAGCCACGAATTTGGGTGCGCAAATGGGCAACCCAGTCGTCGGCGTCTTGCCAACGGGCATCGGCATGTTCCCGTGCCGTATGTGCTTGGTCGCCCGCAGCGGGGTACGAGCCAAGGAATTTCACGCCACCCTGCTTGGTGTGCAGGTCTCGCAATACGTCAGCCATCAGTTCGTCGCCCACGTGGCCGTCGGCGTAAATAATGAAGCAGTAATCGCCAAGGCCACCAGCTTTTGTGGGGCGCGATGACAGAAGCGACAAGTTGATTCGGCGAGCAGCGAACTCTTGCAAGATCGAAATCAGGCTGCCCGGTTCATCGGCACGCTGAAACACCACGATGCCTGTCTTGTCATGACCTGTTGGTTGCGGAATGCCCTGTTGCGATACCAACACGAAACGTGTTTGATTTCCGGCGTGGTCTGCAATGTCGCGCGCGACAACAGTTAGGCCGTATAGCTCTGCTGCATTCGCAGGCGCTAGTGCTGCTAAACCTTTTTCGCCAGCAACACTTCGCTCGCCCACACTGCGCGCAGCAGCAGCGGTTGAGTTTGCTGCTTGAACATCAGCGTTTGGCAAAATGTCGCGCAACCATGCACTGCACTGTGCGGTTGCAACAGGAATTGACAACACAACTGAAACATCAGACAATGATGTTCCAGCAGCCGCCAGTAAACAATGTTCAATATCAAGAACTACTTCGCGTTGAATCAACAATTCATAATCAAAGATCAATGCATCTTGTGTGAAGTTGACAGTTCCTTCAATGGAGTTCTCAATGGGTACGAACCCAGCATCAACGTCACCGCGTGCAACAGCATCAAGTACATCTGGCACGCTGCGATAGGGCACCAATTCAGACGCAGCAAGATCAGCCTGCGTCAGCAGAGCTTGTTCGGTGAAAGTACCGAATGGGCCAAAGAACCCGATGCGTTGTGGTGTTGATGTCACGAGAAGAAAGGTTACGCCGTGACCTTCATGAGATCAGGCTGATTTGTTCTAGTTCTTTACGCCGGCAGCTGCATTAGCTCTAGTTGTGATTTCTTCAACCGGAACTTCACCAGAGGTGCGACTTGTGACATTGCCCGCCGGGTCAATGAACACAAGGAATGGATAACCACCAACGCCGTAAGCCGCTGCTGCTTCTTGCTTTTCACTGTCGGCGAACTGATCGAATGTCCACTTCTTAGCAACCAACCACTTTGATGGTGGCCAGTTTGCTTGGTCTTCACGTGATCCAGTGGTGACACCAACAACACGAAGGTTTGGAGGCATCAGACCCTTTTCTTTCCATTCGTTCAATACTGGAATCTCATAGTTGCAGTGAGGGCACCAGTGCGCAAGGTATACAAGCATTGTTGCTTTGCCGTCAGAGCCTGGATCAATAGTTGCAGGGCGGCCAGCCAAGTCGTACCCAGTAAGTGTGGGGGCAGCTTTGCCAACTGCAGGGTCATCGCCGCTCTCTGGCAATTGTGGAAGTGCATCACCAGTCGTGGTCACCTTCTGAAATTCTGCAGCAGCAACGCCACCAGGAACTGTTACGCCAGAGACTGTTGTGGTCTTTGTTGTGCCGCCTGCAGTACCGATTGACACTGCACCAGCAATACCGACAACAACCAACACGATGTACAAAATGACTTTGAGATTGCCATTGTCTCGTGCGCTTGATACGCCAGCTTTCTTTTGTTTCTTCTTGCGCTGATTCTGAGCCATGATTAGTTCTCCTGGTTAGTTGAGGTTGAATCGATTTTTTCTTCGCGCATAATCGCGAGCGACACTGCGATGACCGTGATGAATGCGCATCCAGCCATAAAGCACAGCGTAACGAAGCCGAGTTCACGGAACCACACTGCGGTACACGGAACATCAAGACTGCACACATTGGTCTCTAACGTTGGGAACCACTCAAGTAAATAGTGGTACGTGGAAACAATCAGACCAAGCGGCGCCAACACAATGGTGTAACGCGCAATGTTCTTGTCGTTGCGCAATGCAGCAGCAAACGAAATAATGGCGATGCTGAACATGGCGATGCGTTGGTACCAGCACAATTTGCACGGAGCAAAGCCCACGATTTCGCTGAAGTACAAACTTCCCACCATGGCGCCGGTGGTGATCATGCAGATAATCCACAATCCGCTGGCTCGCACTTGGGTCAGCCACGCGCTGGTCCAGGTCATTCGATTTTCGAAAACAAGCGCAACCAAAGTGCCGAGTCCGCCCACCAGAACGGCCAGAGCCAAGATGGCCGAAAACAGCTCGAAGGCTTCCTGATTCACCCAACCATTCTGTCGTGTGTCGGGCCCATTCGGCAGGCACATCATGGTGTTGTTACCCCTAAACAGTGGCAGGCTGGAACTTGTGAGTTCCCAGTCCCTTGGCATCGATGCCCTCCACGCCATGCGTGCCGAGCGCCGCAAGCATCGAGTAGCCGATATGGACTGGTTTGAAGCCCTGTATCGGGTCTATATCTCTGCATTTCTCGGCGGCGGAGCCATTTTGTTCCTCTCTGGGCTGTCGGGCGACAAGCCACTACTCGGCTCTGACCTGCAAAACGTAATCACCCACACCCCTCATGCCGTGGGCCTCGTTGCCTCCATCATCGTGTTCCTCGGGTTGCGCAGTGGTGCAAATGGCGGACCAATTGCTGTGGAAGAACCCGAAGTGCGCCACGTGCTGCTGGCCCCTGTTCCCCACTCTGCAGTTCTGCGCCACCCAGCCATTCAACGACTGCGCACGTTTGCATTCATGGGCGCCATCGCCGGTGCCACCGCCAACCAATTACTCAGTCGCCGCGTTGAAGCATCGGGAACTTCACTCGTTGTATGGGCACTGTGGGGCGCAATCGCAGGTGCACTGATGGCGATGTTGTTTGTTATCGCTGCACTACTGATTCATGGGCTTGGCATTTCACGATGGCTCACCACTGCAATTGGCACCACTCTTGTCGGTTGGCAAGTTGCTGTCACGTTTGGCGACACAAACATTGCGGGCCCTTTTGATTTCATCGGCAGTATTAGTCGCTGGTGGCTGAACGGTGTGCAATTGCAAGACGTCATCGGCATTGTTGTCGTTCTGGCATTCGCTGCACTAGCTGTGTATCTTGCTGGCAACTTGTCGCTCGAAGCATTGTTGCGTCGCAGTGCATTGGTATCGCAAATGAAATTCGCTGTCACCTTGCAAGACATCCGCACAGTTGTTCTGTTGCGTCGTCAACTTAGCCAAGAGCACATGCGCGTGAAACCGTGGATAAAAGTACCGCGCGTCTTTCGCCGCGACATCATCGTCGGCCGCGGTCTTCGCAGCTTGATGCACTTTCCATTGCGACGAGTTCTTCGCATGACTCTTCTCACCATCACAGCTGCCGCAGCTTTAGTAATGGCATTCCGTGGAACATCACCAGCAATTGTCGTTTCAGGTTTGTTGTTATTCATTGTTGGGCTTGATGCTGTTGAGCCGTTGTCGCAAGAAGTTGATCAACCAGACCGCACTGATGCATTACCTATTGAGCGCGGACTGTTAATGACAAAACATCTCATCGTTCCCGCAATTGCAATGACCCCATTTCTTCTTGTCGGCGTGCTCACTGCTTTCATACTTGAACCACAGGTATCCACCATCGCCTATGGCTTTCTTGTAGGTATTCCTGCTGTTCTTGCTGGTGTCGCAGGTGCATCTATCAACGCAGTCAAAGGTGCGCCAGACCCTGTGGGCGGCGCAAACCAAGGTCTTGCACTGCCACCGGAAATGAGCGGCATGGGTACCGTCATACGTTCCGCATTCCCACCTGCTGTATCTATCCTCGGTTGCTTACCTGTTATCGCACTGCAGCGCGGTGTTGAAAATGGCAGCTTCGTTTTTGCAAACACTCTTCGCGCATCACTCGCCGTCTTACTAGTACTCGGACTTGTCGCTGGTTGGGTTCGCCAACGCGACGCAATTCTCATCTGGTTCCGCAACGCACAAAAAACTGCTCAAACATCGAAAGCCGAAGGTAACTAACATGGCTCGCTCGCGTCGCAATGTTCCACAACCAAAAGAACACTCAGCACTCAGTGTCGACAACGTGTCAAAGTCGTACGGCACTGCACCAGCACTTGACCCAATTTCATTCGACATCAATACAGGTGATCGTGTTGCTCTTATCGGACACAACGGTTCCGGTAAAACAACTCTCATTCGCATTGCTGCAGGCCTACTTGATTCTTCAACTGGCAGCGTCAGCGTCGGTGGCGCAGCATCTGGTTCAATGTCTGCACGTGCAGCATTAAGTTTCATTGCAGACCAACCAACGTTTTACGATGACCTATCTTTGTGGGAACACATGGAATATGTAGCGCGTTTGCATGGCGTTGAAAATTGGGAACAGACCGCAGCAGACCTCTTAGGCCATCTCGGTTTGTATGACCGCGCAGATGACATGCCAAATCGTTTCAGTCGCGGTCTCAAACAAAAGTCAGCAATCGCTCTCGGCTTTATTCGCCCGTTTGATTTGTTGCTCGTCGACGAACCATTCGTTGGTCTCGACGCTGCCGGCAAGGAAGCCCTTCTCGAGCTTCTTGCTGATGCCACTTCACACGGGTCCACTGTGGTGGTTGCCACACATGAACTGTCCTTTGTCCACACCGTGAGCCGCATTATCGCCCTGCGCGATGGACGCTTGGTATACGACGGTGGAACAGACGGCATCAACGTTGATAGCCTTGTCCGCACTGAAGACCCTGCAGGCGAACACGACGGCGAACAGCACTAGTCTGTAGCCATGTACACGTACGACGTCATTTCCGAATCGGTCCGTAACCCACACCAACTTGCTTCAGAGCTCACCCGACGTTCCCAAGAAGGCTGGGAAGTGGTTCAAATTACTTTTGATGGTGCTGCATGGTTCCATGCGTTCATCCGCCACAGTGGTTACGTTTCTGTCGCGCCACACCCCGGCATGACACCTGATCAGCTCAAGGCCAATGATGCGGCTCCAGCTGCTTCAGCCAACACAGTCACCGGTGCAACACCCGTTGCTTCCACCACTGCTACTGGTGCAACACCAAGTGTTCCGGCCGATTGGTACAAAGACCCATCTGGTCGTTTTGAATTGCGCTACTGGAACGGCACGGCCTGGACCGAGCACGTTGCAACCGGCGGAACTCAGTCCACCGACGCTCCTCGGTAATCAGTCATGCAGGCCATCTCTATTGGTCATGCGGGCATTCTCATTCGCACACAAGGGATCACCATTGCGTGTGATCCATGGTTTGAACCAGCGTTCTTCGGTTCGTGGTTCGTCTTTCCGCGCAATGATCAATTAGCGCCAGACATCATGCACGACGTGTGCAACCCTGACTTTCTCTACATTTCGCATTTACACGGCGACCACTTCGACGCAGAGTTCCTGACGAAACACATGAACAAGAACACCACAGTGTTGTTGCCAGATTTCCCCACACGTGAAATGGAACGCGAATTCAACAAACTGGGTTTTCGTAACTTCTTTCGCACCATTCGCGCCAAAGAACATGTCATCGCTCCGAATGTCACTATCGCTATTCACACAGAGGTATCAATCACTGATGGTCCCGGTGGCGATTCAGCTCTCATGGTGTCTGACGGTGAAGCACGACTTGTCAACCAAAACGATTGCCGCACCAATGACCTCACGGCGTTACTTGAACACGGCCCTGTTGACCTGCATTGGTTGCAGTACTCGGGCGCCATTTGGTACCCCATGGTCTATGAAATGGATGCTGCGAAAAAGAAGCAACTGTGTGTAGAAAAAGTGGAAAGCCAATTCGCACGTGCCACTCGTTATGTCGAAGCAATCCACGCCACCACTGTTGTTCCCTCAGCTGGCCCACCATGTTTCTTAGATCCTGAACTGTTCAGCCTCAACATGATCACCGGCGACGAAATCAGTATCTTTCCTGATCAGACAGAATTTCAACGTCGCTTGTCAGACGAAGGTCGCTTAAACGCAGCGACCACTATTCCCGGAACCACCTTCACTGTTCTTGGTGGCGGCGTCACCGTGGAACAACCAATGTCGGGCGAAGACATCACGCGCATCTTCACGCACAAGGCTGAATACCTAACTAAGTACCAAGCCGATTACGCACAGTGGCTTATCGACGCTCGCGCTTCCTGGGCTTCACCATCCACTGACATTATTGGCACGTTGAAGTTGTGGTGGGAACCATTGATGGCAATGGCCACCAGTGTGCGCACCGGTATCGGCGCCAACTGCCTCATCAACGCTGGCGACATTCAGATCTATGTCAACTTCGTTGATGGCCTCGTACAGCCATACACAGACCAACCGTTCGGTTTCCGTTTCGACATTGCACGTGACTTAGTAGAAAACGTCGTTGCCAAGCGCGCCGTCGACTGGTCGAACTCGTTGTTCCTATCTGCACGTTTCACCGCATGGCGCGCAGGTGATTACAACGAATACATCTACAACTTCTTCAAGTCGTTATCAGTAGAACGCATGTCGCGTACAGAGTCCGAAGCCAAGAGCAAGCTAAACGGCGTTCCTTCGAACGAAGGCGACATTGAAATTGGCGACTACACCGTGCAGCGCCGATGCCCTCACCGCAATGCTGACCTCAGCGTGTTTGGTGAAATCGACGGCGATGACCTTGTCTGCACATTGCACGGTTGGCGTTTTGATCTTGAGACCGGCGCATGCCGCAACGCCGACGAACGCCCCATCCGCGTCAAAAAACGCAGCTAACCAACCGCAATTAATAGGTTAGATAACCAACGTATTAGTCGAGCATCATGGGCAGCTCGCACCAGATGGTGAGGCTATATTTCACTCCGCGAGTCAATTGACTGCTGGCATGAGGGTGAGTCACCAAACTTGGCCACGCGATCACATCGCCCACTGGCACGTTTGCATTTGAAAACTTCTGTCGAGGAAATTCCAGCACCGCGCCTTCGTAGTCGTCATTTAGTTTGATGCTTGCGCTTACCTGCGCCACATCATGATGCATCCGTAGTTCTTCTTGCTCACCCATGGCATAACGAATCACAAACGCATCACGCAGGCCGTGGTAATCAATCAGCGGCCACCACTGTTGCAATGCCGGCCACAAACGAATACCAATGTCTTGTTCCACCGCTTCAAACAACCGTGGTGCAATAGCGGCCAACGAAATTTCATACCCAGGCACCGGATCATCGCTTTGTTGCGCAAACCCACCTGCTGCCTGCGCGGCTTGAATCAACGTGGCACAAAACTCAGGGGTCCAAAACGGCATCTGCACAATCTCTTGCCCCACCATTGCAGCATCGCCCTCACGCACAGCGCCTTGATAGCCGAGTATTTGTTCAAGATTTCCCATTCACACAGCCTGTCACTAAACATGCATCGGAATGTGGAAGGTAGTTATTCTTCTTCGCTGCCTGGCAGCGGTTCATTCAATAACGAATACACCTTGTCACCGAATCGAATATTGACTTCCAATTTCCCACCCATGGCAACAGACAAACGCCATAACTTGGAAATGGTCGCGGGTCGCTTCAACATCTGGCATACGCCTGGCTGCGAGATATGCAAAGCCTCGGCAATTTGCTTCTGTGTAATTTTGCGACGCCTGCGATTGAGATTGACGTAATACGCGACAATCTCTTGAAACATTTCCTCAGAATGTTCAGCAGTGTTCTTTTCGTAGTCTGGTGAGTCGTAGATTGCCTGAACAACCGGTAGGTCATAATAGTTTTTTGTTGCCATATCATTTTTCTCCTAATTTTCGAATGTGCTCTTCAAAAAGGTCATCAGCTCGCCGTATTGCGCCGACATACCAGTCGTTCCACCGAGAGTCCTTTGACTTATCCCCACCGAGAAGTAGAACAGCGCGCCTCATCGGATCAAAAGCAAAGAGAACGCGAAGTGCTCCCTGTGACGAGACACGAAGTTCTTTCATGTTTTTGAATCGACTATTGCGAATCGTGTCGACATACGGGCGCCCCAAAGTCGGGCCATCTTGGCGCAATTGATTAATGGCGTCGTCTGTATCCGTGCGTTGCTTGTCTGTCAGGCCCATCATCCACTCCTCGAACTCTTCGGTGGCCACCACCGCCCATGGGCCGGTCACATCGGCCTATTCCACAGTATAAGCATTTACTTATATTCCGTACGGCTGGCCATACCCCTCATGTGTGCCCGCCACTGCCCTAACTGGCATCACAACCCCAAGCCCCACATCACTTCTGGCGCCCGTACCCTTACAACGGCTATGGACAGCAAGAAACCCCGTCAGATGGATCGCAGGCAGCGCATGGAGGCCATCCTCGAGCGCGACGGCGACCTCTGCGTCTGGTGTTCGGTGCAGTTCGACGACCGCCTCAACCCCGCCACCACCGAGCATTTGGTCCCCTCTATTAAGGGCGGTCCCAGCTGGATTGAAAACGAAGTGGCGGCCTGTCGACGATGCAATAACGAACGCGGCCACCAAGGCCCCGCCGGTTGGTTACAGGACTGCGTGGGAATGGGCCGCACGCCGAGGCCGGAGATTGTGATCGCCGGTTTGCGTCGGTTGCAACTAGCTATTGAAGACCGCGGCGGCCAACGTAAATCGCGTCCGTATATCGATACGAACTTGCGACGTTTAGTGAACGCCTACCCCGACCCGCGCAAGCACAGCCGCCAGAAGAACGAGTAATTACAACTCTTCAGCGAAACGGCGCGACAACTTGGTGAAGATTGTCCAACCAATCAGCATCGACAACACAGCAACAAGTGCGCACGCACCCAAGTTGCTCCACCCTGCAAACTTGCCGTCATACATAGACCTGCGGAAACCCTGGCCAAATACTGCCATCGGGTTTAACTTCCAAATCCACTCTGTCCATGCAGGAACACGACCTTCAATGATTGACGGCGTATACACAATCGGCGTAATAAAGAACCAGATCTGACCAAAGATCTGCCACAAATACCCAAGGTCACGGAAATACACATTGCCTGCAGCTAACGCCAATGCGATGCCTGATGCAAACAACGTCAACAACACCATCTGCACCAACACCACAGGCAACCACGGCAAAAAGATGCTTCCACCAATAAGCAACGCCACAGTCAACAAGCCCATCTCAATACTGAATTGCACCACACCATGCAATGAGTTCGAAAACACCAACACCTCACGTGGGAATGCCACCTTGCGCACCAACGCCGCATTCGAAAGCATCGAGTTCATACCCAGGTTTGTCACCAGCATGAAGAAGTTCCATGGCAACAACGCACACAACAAATACAACGCAAACGACATCACGCCGCTCGGGTCACCCACTGGCGCCTGAGCCTGAAACAAGTGCCCAAATACAAACGTATAAATGGCAACAGTGGCCAATGGGTTCAACATGGACCATGTCCACCCCAACACGCTCTTGCGGTACTTCGTGCGCAATTCGCGCAAAGTGAGATTCCACAACAACTCGTGGGCCCCAGCCACACGCTTCACCGGAGCAAGCACTGAATTAATTGCCATGCTGAGATCTCCAGATCTGTTCAAGTCGACCCTTCATTATTGCCCCACACGAGGCAACATCGAAGGCTCTCAGAATATCTGCCTGCCCACGAAGGCCCTTTTGCGCTGCTTCAGCCTGATTCTCATACACATATCGCATGTATTTAGCTGCTTCAGTCACATTCGGTTCCATCCACATTGCTTCTGGTGAGTAACCCTCCGCTCCATCGCCCACCTTCACGCGTGACCCCGGAACTATGAACGAATTCGCATTGCTAAGAAAATCAAGATTGCCCGAATACCCCGTTGCAATCACGGGCCTACCCAATGTCATTGCTTCAGACATCGTTAGCCCAAGCCCTTCACTTCTATGCAGCGACACGTAACAGTCAGCAAGGCTCGTCAATGTCGACGTCTCCACTTTCGTGAAGTACTCATCTATCAACACAATGTCACTTCTCTTGCGCACCGCATCTCGCAACATGTTGCGTTCCACCACCCGCTTATCGCCATTGATTGCCTTTATCACCAACATCGGCCCTTCACCTTCAGCAAAGGCGTTAGTAAACGCCACAATCAATCCCAGTGGGTTCTTGCGCTTCATCACGCTCATGAAATCAAATGCAAACAAAAACATGAACCTGTCATCAAGACCAAAACGTGACCGAGCAATTGAAGCATCCACCTGGGGCGTCACCACTGGCAACGGTACATACTTCACCTGCACCCTCGACGGCGCATGCTTGCGCAACATAGTTTCAATAAACCGAGTCGGCGCCCACAACTCATCAACATGCGCAAATGCTGGCCCAAACCACTGCGGTGCTTCCTCTAGTTCCCAGAACCACTGCCCAATCACATACCGGTCGGTAAAGAAGTCAGCCCCAAGTCTGTCCTTGGCAGCATTCAAATGATCCGCGTTTATTGCGGTCATCAACACCTTGTTCCGTGACACATTGTCACAATCAAACAAATGTCCACGCCTACTTTGCGTATCGGTGTAATCAATGCTGCTTACCGAAACTCCAGCAGCCTGCAACGTCGAAGTCAACACCCGTGCTGCTTCACCAACACCATGTTCTGCTGTAAAGAACCCCAGCACATCAATGCCATTTAGCGACCGTCCCTCGTTCACAATTACAGGACCATTGCCCTTGTTATTACGACGGAAAATCACAACTCCACTCTATTAGAAAGCCCTTACAGAGTCTTCTGAAACCACTCGATTGTGTGTCGTAATCCCTCACGTAATTCAACCGTCGGTTCCCACTTCAGCAATTGACGAGCCAAGGTGATGTCCGGGCAACGCTGCAACGGGTCATCGGCAGGAAGTGCCTCGTACACAAGTTGTGATTGCGAGCCTGTTAGCTCAAGAACAAGTTCAGCCAGTTCCAGCATGGTGAATTCAACTGGGTTACCAATATTTATTGGACCCCGCTCGTTTGAATCGAGCAATGCCAAAATTCCACGGATCTCATCATCTACGTAACAGAACGAGCGTGTTTGCGAACCATCGCCATACACGGTGAGATTTTGACCTTGCAGTGCTTGGCACACGAAATTCGATACAACGCGTCCGTCAGTTGGGTCAAGACGTGGTCCATACGTGTTGAAAATTCGAACGATTCCAATGTTGGCCTGATACTCACGCCAATACGCCATGCACAAGGCTTCGGCATATCGCTTCGCTTCGTCGTAACACGATCTCTCACCAATCGAGTTCACATTTCCCCAATACGTTTCTACCTGTGGTGAAATCGTTGGGTCTCCGTACACCTCACTAGTAGAAGCCATGATAAAACGAGCGTTGTTTTCAAGGGCAAACTGCAACGCATTGTCAGTTCCACGGCTTCCCGTTCGCAATGTCTGAATGGGCATGTTCAAATACCGCGGTGGTGATGCAGGAGATGCAAAGTTCAAGACGGCATCAACTGTGCCACGCACAGGAATACCTTCTGCAATATCACCTTTCAGAAATGTGAATCGTGGTTCTGATTCCAGCGCCTTTAGGTTCACACCAGTACTCGAAGACAAGTCATCAATGCCTACAACTTCATCGCCGCGTGCAATCAACTCATCACATAAATGTGAGCCAAGAAATCCAGACGCACCAAGAACAACTATGCGGGCCATTAACGGCCAATTCCCTGATACTCAAATCCGGCACGACGCCATTCAGATCTATCCAACAAGTTTCGCGCATCAACAATCTGCTTCACGCTCACCGCACCCGCAGCTTCTACTGGTGACACCCAACGGAAATCGTCCCATTCGGTGAGTACAGCAATCACGTCTGCACCAGCACATGCCTCAAGTGGCGAAGAGCAAACCGTAATTGCATCAAGCCCTTTCGGCGCAACAGTCACAGTTGGGTCAAACACCGATACCGAAGCACCATCAGCAAGTAGCCGAGTAATAATCTCAACAGCCGGTGAATCGCGAAGGTCATCAGTCAGTGCTTTAAAGGTCAAACCCCATGAAGCAATCTTCTTTCCTTTCAGGGTTCCACCTGCAGCTGTACGAATCTTGTCCACAATGCGACCGTACTGCTGATCATTAACTGTGATTACGCCTTTTAGAAGTCCAAAGTCGTAGCCGGCATCTTGTGCAATCTTCACCATTGCTTTGGTGTCTTTCGGGAAACAACTGCCTCCCCACCCTGGTCCAGGCCGCAAAAATTCATGGCCAATGCGTTTGTCATAGCCGAGTCCAAGCACCACATCATTGATGTCAGCACCGACACCTTCGCAAATTGCGGCAACAGCATTGATATACGAAATCTTTGTGGCCAAAAACGCATTAGCTGCATATTTAATGGTTTCAGCAGATGCTGGGTCGGTCACAACAACTGGTGCGCCAACTTTTTCATACAACGCACCAACGGCAATCGCGGCTTCCTGATTATCGGAACCAACTACAACTCTGTCTGGGTGCAGGAAGTCCTGAATCGCGCTTCCTTCGCGTAGAAATTCGGGGTTTGATACCACCGAGACATCTGGCCGCTTCAGTTCTCGTTCCACTACCTTCGTAGAGCCAACTGGCACAGTTGATTTATTCACCACAATCGCACCACTACGCAACAACGGTGACAATGTCCTTGCTGCCGTCTGAATGTAAGACAGGTCAGCACTGCCGTCTGCGCCTTCTGGTGTTGGAACACACAAGAACACCACATCCGCATTCTTCACAGCGCTCACCACATCAGTTGTGAAAATCAACTTGCCGGCAGCAACACCTTCGGCGACAAGTTCTTCAAGCCCGGTTTCAACGATGGGCAAGATGCCTTTATTCAGGTTGTCAATCTTTAACTGCACTACGTCAACACATGTGACGACATGACCTAAGTGAGCAAAACAGGCGCCGGAAGACAAGCCCACATACCCGGTACCAATTACAGCAATATTTGACATTCCATAGAGTCTAGAGATTGTCTTCAGTCAGCATCGGGAGTAGTAGAGCGCATCGTGCTACTAACTACACCCATTAGGCTTGATGTTGTGTTGAAACCCTTTCTTGCTCGTGTTTTTGCCCGCGTGGCGCGACTTCTCGGAATACCCGAAATTCAGCACCGCATTGACCACGCCGACTCTGAGATTCGCAATCTCAGAGATTTCAGCCGAACAGATTCGCGTTTTGGAACCCTCGAACGCCACCTTGAGCGGCGCACTCAACAACAACTCACCGATCAAGCAGCCCACACACAACAACAACTCACCGACCAAGCAGCCCACACACAACAACAACTCACCGACCTGCGCCAGCTCCTAAATGAGGCGCAACAGGCAATCATTTCAACCACAACACTTCACACAGAACAAGTAGTAAATGAAGTTCGGTCACACCTCGAAGCCCAACTCAATGTAGCCAAACGTGACCTAGACAATCTCCGCCGAATGGCTAGCACTCAATCCCCAACCACTGGCGCAACACCTTCCAAAGCGGAAGCTCCGGCCGTCATTGATGACGCCTTATATATAAGTCTTGAAGATCACTTCCGTGGCGACAAAGCAACAGTGCACCAACGCCAGATGGAATACCTTCCATATATAACTGGCATCGTTTCCGATCAGTTCCCACTGATTGACCTCGGATGCGGACGTGGCGAGTGGTTACAAGTTCTCAAAGAACACCACCTTGCTGCTCGTGGAATCGATAGCAACACAGCTTGTGTTGCTGAATGTACTGAGAATGGTCTCTCGGCGTCGCTGGGCGACCTTCTCGAAACGCTCACTCAGCTACCTGATGCCAGTTGCGGGTCAGTCACAATGTTTCAAGTTCTAGAACACTTACCGTTTGACGTTGTAGTTAATGTGTTGCGTGAAGCTCGTCGAGTCCTGATCCCTGGCGGTGTATTCATTGGTGAAGTTCCAAACTCGGAGACTCTGCGCGTGGGTGCCAGCACGTTCTGGATAGACCCCACGCATCAACGCCCACTATTCCCTGCAGTTCTTGCGTTCCTCGCATCATCGGTTGGATTTACAGGAGTCACTGGGAAGTATTCATCACCGTTGGCACCAACCCCAGATCTCACTGGGTTGCCAGATGCTGCTACCAAGACAATTCTGGATCTTCACCATGCCATTAACGGCCCTGGTGACTTCGCTCTTATCGCTACCGCTTAAGTGCGTGACGTCGGGTAGCGAACTGCGATTGAGCAAGTAACAACGCTTCCTCGACGCCTTCCATCACAGTGTCCCAACCGTAATTCTTTCGAACATATTCATGACCGGACAATCCCATCTGGTCCGCAACTTCCGGATTCTGAAGCAAGAAGTCAACACTTGCTTCAAACTCTGCAAATCCTTCGTACGGAATTGCACCACCGCTGCGCATTGCTTGTCCTCGCAATACTTCACATTTCCCTTGCACAAGCGCTGGCCTATTTTGTACCCAAGATTCACACAGCACAATAGAGAAGCTTTCGAAGTACGACGACTGCACTAATGCCATACTTCCCGCCAATGCATCACGTTTACCTTGTTCAGTAAGAAAACCCGTCAATCGAATATCCGGGTGATCAGGAATATCAATCTGCGCATCACCAGCAAGAACCAGCATCAGATCATTGTTTTGGCGCTTTTTCATTTCAACAAAGAAGTTCATCAATTCGCCGACACCTTTGCTTGGGTCAAGTCGGCCCACGTATAACAGATACGGTGCTGTCCCTAAGTTGTGTTCACGACGGAACCGCTCTCCATCACCAGCAGGAGAGAACTGATCAATCCCAATTCCTACAGTGTTTCCCTTAGTTTCAATATGAAAAATACGTTCAACAATTGCACGCTCTTCTGGCGTAAAGAACAAGAACGCATCTGGTTGACGAAATAGTGATTGAAATAGTGACACATAGATAGGTGGTTCATCATGTGCCGTTGGCTGCAAGATTGTTGGCAATCTATTCGCCAATGTAGGTAGGCCTGCAGTAGTAGTGGAATACAGATACGTCATGAACACTGCAACATCAAATCGTTCTGCATTACGAAGTAGCCAGGAGCGCTGATCTTGCAACTGTGGGCCCATCAATCGTGCCCAGCGTTGCTGTTCAAACAATGGGCTACCCGCTGGCTTGTTCATCATGTGACTATGAAGTGGCCCGAACAATTCATCCGTTCGCCGCTCGACTACTGGCAACCGATGAACAATGACTCCATTGATCTCTTCAGTTCCGAGCGCATATTCATCACCCCAGTCGATATAACTCTGGGCGCAACTTGTCATCACTTCAACATCATGACCTCTGCGCACAAGCTCTTCACTAAAATGTCGACATGCTGCTTCGCTGCCGCCAACAATTTGTGAACCGTATCGCTGAACCGTGTACAAAACTTTCATACTGTGATTCCCGAGACCAATTCCACAAACTTCTGTGCTGAGTTCTCTCCAAATCCCTCATTCAATCGGGCGACTCCAGCACGACGGAGTTGACTGCGTAAATCACTGTTCGTAATCACCTCTGCAACCACCTCTGCGAATTCAATTACTCCGGTATCAATCGGAAGCACAATTCCACCCGACTTCACTGTTTCAGGTACTGCACCCGCACCCAACACAACAACTGGTGCACCATTAGCCATTGCTTCAAGTGGTGGGACTGATAGGCCTTCATGCTCACTCGTGCCGATGTAACACAGACAAGCGCGATACAGCGTTGCCAACTGTTCATCGGTTACGGCGTTTGCCATCAATAAGTGTGAGTCCTGCAATTTGTCACGCAATGTCTGCACTGCAAACTCATACGCAGGCTGCCGAATGGGGCCTGCAATCACTAACCCAATATTTAGACGATGCACAGTTCTTAACAACTGCAGAATCTCCAATGCATGATCTACACGTTTATGAGGTAAGACCTGAGAAACGAACAGTATAAATCCATTAGGGAAGTGTTGTTCCAGATCTGCCATGAAGTTCACATCAATTGCGACTTCTCGTAAACGTTGTGGGTTAGCCCCACCTGCAACAACATGAACATCCTGATATCCAAACGATTCAAGTTCCTCAGCATTGAATTCAGAATCTGAAATAGCGAGCGAAACTTGATTCTTCAAAAATGACGCTTCTGATTTTCCATACGCCAATGCATCAGCAAATTCGGGCAGTAACTCTGCGTAATACTCAGCTGGAGTCACATTGTGATACGCAATCACCAACTTCTCAGGTCGCCCCAAGAGTAATTCTGTCATTTCAGGTATCCCGAAACTCAAATGATAAATCAGTACATCATCAGGGGACCCAGCGTCGATTTCAGTCAACTGTCGTACATAGTCAGGAAATGATGCATCCACTGGATGGTGACAATAGATGTTTGAAGTAAAACTCACAGTTAGTTCTGATTGAATTTCCAAGGCCATGGCAGTGATTGCATCGTTTCGAGCGGCACCTACTAGTACCTGATGCACGCACCGGGTGCCCATGCCTACTTGCCTTGGTGAGACTCGAGATTGCGCACTCGCGCCTCAAGTTCAGTTATGAGAATTGCAAGATGGTCTACCACTGCAACTCTGTCAAGCACATGTTGAGACAATTCGCGTACTACTCGGCTGTCAGCTTCTTCTTGTGACTCAGCAAAGTCACCTAACATTTTCAACACGACAACAACTATTGATTCAACATCACGAATTTGCGCTGTTAAGCCAAGAACTTGGCGCTTTGTTAGTTTGCCAACCAGCCGATGAACAAGAGAGAGGCCTGGAATACGAGACCGAGGAGATATCTGGCCGGATAACCGAACAAAAGCATCCTCAAGATGACTCAATTGTGCCTGCAAGTCTTTTGACGCAAAGTACCGACGGTTGGTCGATGACATGATTTCTGCGAATTCGCGTTCTAGTTGTTGTTCAAGGCCCGGCGGGTACAAGCCCGCAGCGCGCCGATCTTCAATTTGAACGCGAATCTGCTGCAACAGTTCTGTCATCTGGATTTCTGACGTCATAGAGTCCCGAATCGAATGTTCCGCATGCGCCTAAACAGTATCATTGCTACGAAAGTGCAATCAGTTCAGGAACACAATGCCCAATTCAGCAGTCTCAATCGATGGTCTCTGGAAGTACTTTCGCCTATATCACGAGAAGAATCAGTATCTCAAGTCAACGATGTTGAATGGTCGTCGTTCGCGCTTTGATGAATTTTGGGCACTGAAAGACATATCGTTTGAAATTCCGGAAGGTTCCACGTTCGGCATAATCGGATCAAACGGTTCGGGAAAATCGACTCTATTGAAATGCCTGGCTGGCATTCTCACTCCAGACAAAGGATCGCTTCAAGTCAATGGTCGTATTTCTGCGCTTCTTGAACTCGGTGCTGGTTTCCATCCTGATCTAACCGGCAGAGAGAACGTCTTTCTCAATGGAGCGATCCTTGGTATGACCAACAAGGAAATTGAACGTAATTTCGACGATATCATCGAATTTGCGGGTCTCGGGCAATTCATTGATACTCCAGTAAAGAATTACTCGTCAGGGATGGTTGTTCGTTTAGGTTTTGCCATCGCCACAAACGTCGAACCAGAAATTCTCATAATTGATGAAGTGCTGGCAGTCGGCGATGCCTCATTCCAACAACGGTGCTTTGAAAAAATCGAGTCCTTCCGCAAAGAAGGACGAACCATCATTTTGGTTAGTCACGGTTTGTCCCAAATCACACAACTGTGCTCCACTGCAGCGTGGTTGGAACGTGGCGACTTGAGAATGGTGGGATCAGCTTACGAAGTGGTCAGCGAATACACAGGCGTAAGCCACGAAGCGCGACCAAAAGTTGCTGCTGAAGATATTGGTGACAGATGGGGTACCGGCGAAGCAGACATCACTTCAGTTCAATTACTAAACAAGCAAGCGCAAATAGTTGATGACTTCGAAACAAACAAACCAGCAACTATTCGAATCTCATATTCATGCCCAACTCCTATTAAGGATGCCGTATTTGGAATTCGCATCACTCACCTGCACGGCACAGTTGTGTGGGGTAGCAATACAAAGCGCCGTGGAATCGTGATTCCCACAATCACTGGAACTGGTCATATCGATCTTGAAATCGAAGCTCTCCCACTCCTTGAAGGTACGTACGACTTAACTGTGGCACTGTCAGATATGTCAGAGATTCATGAGTATGACCACTGGGAACGTCGAATCCGCTTTAACGTGAACCAACACGGAATCTTTGATGAAGGAATTACAAGCATTATTCCAAATTGGAATTTGTCAAAGACCCAAGCATCTCAGGTCAGAGAATAATTCTTGAAAACACACTCAGGCGTCAATATTCTCACAGAGTCAGAATGTATATCTCTCGCTCACTATTGGTCTTCTAACAGTGCAACGTAAACTTCAAAAACACTTGACAATAATTAGAATTTCAGTGCTAACGCTTTTGGGAGGCGCGACTAACTATCTTTTTCACATTCTGGTAGCAAGGTCACTCGGTCCAATCAAATACGGCGAAGTAGCTACAACTTTGGGCATTATGTCGATAATTACTACCTCAGGAATTGTTTTTCAAACTTCTGCGTCCAAGCAAACGGTCATAAGTCTTGACAATTCTCCAAGAATGGGAATAGATCAATTCTCAAGGAATTTAACTCGTGGCGCAATCTTTACTTTTTTGACTGTTTTATTACTGTCACCTTTACTCGCAAACTTCCTACACCTAAGTCCGCTTCTTTTCCTACCTGTGGCTTTGTTCAGTTTTCCAGCCCTGCACGAATCTTTGGCCACTGGTCGACTTCAAGGAATGAACCGATACGAAACTACGGCGATATATTCGTTTGTTCAAAGCCTCGCAAAGCTATGTGCAATAGGAGTTAGCGTTGCAATTGGTGCTTCTACTTTTGGTTTAATCTCAATCATTGTTGTCTTCGCGACTCTAATTGTTATCCATGAGATTCGAAAAACTTCACATGGACCGGCAATCCAAATGGCCTTTACCGATTCAGTTATTTTGAAACAACTATTTGTTGTTGTAATGATCTTGATTACTCAGAGTCTTGATGTTCCACTAGCTCGTTTCTCGCTTGGTGAACTTGAAGCAGGTAAGTTTGTTGCTGCTTCACAACTGGGGAAAATTACACTCGTCCTGCCTTTTATGTTGGCCCAGTTTGCTTTCCCGCAACTAGTAAAGGATTCGCTCTCTGGAATTCGTACCACATTCAATAGAGTCATTATGGAAATACTTCTGGCATCAACAGCAGTTAGTTTAACTCTCTTATTATTCCATGAAACTATTGTCAGTATTCTTCTAGGTAACGAATTTGCGTCTAGTTCAGCAGTTACGTGGCAAATGTCTCTAGCGTTTACGCCACTAAGCCTTGCAAATCTTTATCTGTTGGACTGTGTTGCTAGGGGACGAATCAGGCATTCCATGCATGTTGGTCTCGCACCAATCATTCTGATAGTTATGGTGACCATATTTCCGGGCAATATAAGCATGTTGGTGGCATCATGCTTCATATCAACACTTCTATTCTTGTTTCTAACGCTTCGCATTTCTCATGATTGATTTCTTCTTGATTTTGATGACGTCCAAAGCCATTGTGAGTGCTGAAGATAATTTCACCGAACTCGTAAAATCGAAATTCACATTTACCGGTTCCTCAATAACTATGAAGTCTTTCTCATGTGCGATGACCAAGAGTTCGAGATCGAATGCAAAGCCGTCTGTCCGAACATAAGGTAGACAATCCTGTAAAACCTTCTGCTTAAACATTTTCAATCCAGTTTGTGTATCTTGAATTGTCAGTCCAAAGAGAATACGGACAATCAATTTGAAGATTTGACTTTGAACACGTCTACCAAATGGATACGAAACACTTGAATCTTTATGTGTCTTTGAACCGATTACAATGTCAACTGGTAGATCAACTGCTGTGATTCTTGAGTAAAAGTGGCTGATTCCTCTGCAATCAATGTCTAGATCGGCGTCAAGAAAGCAGACATATTCACCAGAAGCTTCCTTCCACCCGTTGATTATCGAGGCCCCTTTGCCAAGATTCCCAAAATTTTTAACTACTCTAAGATGATGATTCTCAATTGAGTCCAACAGATCTACGGTGTTATCTTCGCTGCCATCATCTACAACTATGACTTCATACGGTACGTACAATGACTCCAAAGTCTCAAGGCATCTTGATACGGACTCAATAATTGTCCGAGACTCATTGAAGGCCGGCATGACAACCGATATGGCAAGCGACATTGTCAAGAGTCCTAGCTACTCTTTAAAATGTTTGACAAATACCATGAGTATGTGTCGTTGATTGATCCTCGTAGGGTGTACTGAGCTTTCCAGCCAAGCTGTATTAACTTCGAACTGTCCAAGAGTTTTCTGGGCGTGCCGTCGGGCATATTTGAATCCCAAGAGATTTTACAATCCGGATACACGGTGTCACGTATCAACTCACTAAGAACACGTATTGATACCTCTTCACCACTTCCAATATTGATGTGTTGATGCCCGTTATAGTCCCTCATCAAAAAAACGCAAGCGCTTGCTAGATCATTTACGTGAAGGAATTCCCTCAGTGGTGTGCCTGATCCCCAGAGCGTGACAGATTCTTCGTTGTTAACTTTTGCCTCGTGGAACTTCGTAATCATCGACGGAATTACATGGCCGCCATCCGCGTCAAAATTATCTCCGGGTCCATAGAGGTTAGTTGGCATCGCCGATATGAAGTTACATCCGTATTGCTCACGATAACTACTACACATTTTTATACCGGTGATTTTGGCTAAGGCATAAGCTTCGTTAGTTGGCTCAAGTTCACCGGTTAATAGTTGATCCTCAGTTATTGGCTGATTCGCCATTCGTGGATAAATACAACTGCTACCGAGGTACAGTAATTTACTAACCTCATGGATATATGAAGCATGGATTATGTTCGCATGTATCATTAAATTGTTGTATAAGAATTCAGCTGGACGGGTACTGTTCGCTTTTATCCCTCCAACAGTGCCGGCCACAAGATAAATCTGGGTGGGTCTATGCTCGGAAATCCAACTATCAACTGCTCCTTGGTTTATCAGGTTTAGCTGGCTATGTGATGGGCTCATTACTTCTACATCTGAAACATTCAATAACTCTCTTTTGATTGCGGCCCCAACAAGTCCGGATCCGCCAAATACAGCTACTTTTGTTTTCGACATGTCACTATTGTAGCCATGAGCAAAAGAGGACAACAGTGAAACAAGTAGACGTATACCTAGTTTCGTCAGGATATTCAGATGGTCCCGCTCAGGCTCTGAGTAAATGGCTCACAACGAGCTCAATCGCACGAAATATAGTCTTGATTACACATCCACTTAACAGTGAGACCAATTTCGGGCACAATGTCCATAGCTTTCATGGCGGTCAATCAAGTACCAAAAAAATTGAAAGATACAGTAAACCACCATTTACATATCTATTTGATTTTTTCTCACCTGTGATCTTCACCAAGGGAAAAGTTTGGATCGGCTTTAACTGTTTGGCCACACTCCAGGGTCTCATTCTTAAGAGACTTCGGAGAGTTGATGTAGTAATTCACTGGAACGTTGACTTTGTTCCACGCCGATACAAGTCTTGGTTGTTGAACACCACCTATTGTCTGCTAGATAAAATCAGTTGGAAACAGTGTGATGCGCACGTCGAACTTACGAAAAATGCTCTCACTGCTCGCTCTGAGTTGTATGGAGTTTCCGTAGGACATAAAGACCTTGTAATTCCTATGGGGACTTGGTTCAATTCAGTTCCTAAGACTGTTCCTAGTAACCACGACCTGCAAAAGATTATCTTTGTAGGCCATTTGGTAGATCGAATGGGATTAGTTGGATTAATCGAAGAAATGAAAGAAGTGATTGCTAATTTTCCAAATGCACATCTTTTGGTTGTTGGAGATGGACCACTGCTTTCAAAACTGAGAAAACTAACCGCTCTTCATGGACTGGAATCTTCGATCACATTTACTGGATATCTGGATGATGTATCGGAAGTAGACCGTTTATTAGCTGAGGCTACTTTAGCAATCGCCCCGTACTTAGTGGATAATGAGAACTTCTCACAGTTTGCCGACCCTGGAAAATTGAAGATGTACCTCGGAGCCGGCCTTCCGATTCTCACAACAAATATTGCTCCATTCTCGCAAGCGATTTTTGATTCAGGTGCAGGTTTTCAGATAGAACAAACTAAAGGATCTATTAGCAATAACATCCAGAATCTTTTCAATGACAACCTGCTTTGGTTATCTGCACGCTCTAATGCTCTAGATTTAGGAACACTGTATGATTGGCCACAAATATTCGGCTCGTCAGATTTACTTCGATATTTGAAGTAATATTCCTATACACGCATAGTCCTTAAAGTTTTGATCGATTTCGTCAGTAGAGCCGTCACCCACAGTTCTTATCAGTGTGATGACTTTGCCTGGAACTTCAGAAATCACCTCTTCTAACGACAACAGCCGCTGCGCATTGAACAAAACTTCACCCTGACCCGTCGGGAAACCCAAAAGTAGATGCCCCTGATTTCGTGTGACTCTCACAAATGCTCTCACGGCCTTAAGGTAACCAAGAGGGTCAATTGGGTCACCGTATCTGCCCAAGCCAAAATGTTCAATTGCGTGTAAGGAAGAAACCAAATCGTATGAGTTGTCCTCAATTTCGTTCAAGAATCGACCATCCCCCTGCACGAAATTCAGACCTCTAACATTTGATTTCAGTTCTCTGATGTCAAGCACGTCCAGGCTTGAAAAAGTCAATACATGAGCCACGTATCCATCAAGCCGGCTTCCGACATCCAAATGTCGGCTCGCATCCAAGGTCTTAGTCGTCTGAGCCGCCCACAAATCTAACGCAAAATAGTCATCTGAGATTGTCCCAGCTTGTTCAAGTTGCTCCCCTAACATCGGGCTAAGCATCAAGGCCCTGCGAATGTTTGGATCAGATTTTCTGACAAATTGAATATAAGTCCTAAAGAAGTAGACAACGCTTCGAATGGATCTAGCAGTTTTTCTTGGGTCGAATCCCAAAGAGAGCAGAAGAAAGCCAAAACGCTTCTTCTTTGATAGGGGCTGCATATTGCTTCTACTGGCGAGCATGCCATGTCTCCAAACAAGTAGCTATAAACATGTTGCTGCACTCCGTTGTTATAAAGACTCTTAGTGTTACCCCTCATACCCTAGTCTCTGCTGGTCACGTGCTTTTGCATTAGATTGTGACTTGATGAAGATGTCAAAGAGTAAAGATCTAAGATTCAGATCTTTTAAGATCCCCCTCTTTGTTTTTTGCTCATTCATAGTCTTATGCCCCATCTTGATAACACCTGTAATTGCAGATGATTACATAAACCCCTTCAGTCAAGTTTCCAAAAGCGGGAATGGACTTCTAGTGTCGCTTGCAGATTGCATCCACACAGTTTTTTCGGGGGCAAGTTTTAGATTAGTCGGAGTGCCGTTAGGCGGTCTGTTTAACTGGTTGACTCTTCAAATGTCTGGGCGTTTTCAGATAGATTTCTGGATCACGTACGCAGGTACCAAATTTCTAATCTTTTTATTTGTTTGTTTTTCTGCTTCGAAACTTTTGAGGGAGTTCTTGTCGAGCACCGGAAGATCGTTACCAAGATTCTCGCTCCTAGTTCTTTTCAGTAGTGTTTTCTTGACATCCCTCCAGCTGCATGGTTACTGGAGTAACGACCCCGTAACTAGTTATCCTCTTTCCGGCTACCTTTCTGTTGGTTTAACATTTATGTTTCTCGCCTATTCATTTGAATTTTTGAGAACAAGTAAAAGAGATATCCAACTAAAGTCTTTGTTTTTCGGTCTGATAGCTGTAGCGAACTATGAGTTGTCCTTAGGCGCAGTAATTGGTATGGGATTGTTTGTTCTTGTGTATTCATGGTCGACAAAAAGGACTAAGTCATGGTCGCGGTCCTTCGCCCAATTGTTAAAATTACAAACGCCACAAATAATTATCGGACTTTATGTAGTGATGGGTCGGTTCATAACAGGAAGAAATGCCTCAACGTACGCGGGTACGACTGTGCGTCTGGATTCGAGTTTTGTTCCCACTCTTTCAAAAGCGCTAATTTCTAGTTTTCCTGGATCATCCTGGATACTTTCGCGAGATTTTCTTGGTGGGTCGGTAGCAATGTCAATTCGAGCGACCGTCATTGCATTCACAATAATCTTTGCCATGTTTTTATACGGAAAACGCGCAGGAATTAGGCACTTGGCCGAACACACAAATGGGTTAATGATTTCGGGAGTGCTGTTTACCATTTCTTTTTATTGGATTTTTGGTACTGCTCTACAGTCCATGACCATTAAGGTTCAAGATGAGACTCCGCGTATAGGTTATGTCTATACGCACTATGCAATCGGGTCATCAGTAATTGCTTTAGTTGTTGCAATCGTCCTATTGTCAATCAACTGGAATCGCGTGCGACCCAACATGCAATTGTTTCTAGCTATTTTTGCGTCGTTTTTTATACTTGTTCAATTAACAATCAATTGGAGGCTTTCAGGACAGTTGCGGGCAAGTTTTGTTCCAAATGCACAACTCACAAAAGTCTTCACCCACCAGTATCCCGAGAATGAACGGTGCGAAGCCTTACGCAACTGGACGGCTGGAAATTGGCCGGAATACTACGAAACTGAAATGGTTGCTGGCTTACAAACTTCGTATTTTCATTTTCACGGTGTTAGCTTCTGTAATTCCTTTGTGCCCAACCCTTAGAATTTGGGACGATGAACGTTATAGAAGCACTGCAAATCTCTCCTCTGGGAATGACAATTCGGTTGATTCGCAGTCGTTTTTTGTCTTTGTCCTGGGCTGTAAGCGGACGCCCCATGCCCATGCCTCCTCACAAGAAAGTGCGCGCGATTGAGGACGCAGCAATTCATATTCACGCCACAGTCTTCATTGAGACAGGAACATACCGGGGAGACACCTCAAAGATTTTGTCAAAGAGAGTGCACCAAGTTGTTAGCGTCGAAATCGATAAGCGATTGGCAGCACTCGCAAGAGAGCGTTTCAGTAATTCAAACGTTGAGATCCTAGAAGGAGATAGCGCCGAACTAATGAACTCAATAGTTTCCCGTTTCAAAAATCAAGTTTGCCTATACTGGCTCGATGGCCACTATTCAGCCGGTGTAACTGGCGGTGGAATTAAACCAGTTCCCGTTCAAAGAGAATTGGAGGAAATACTCCCGTTTCTAAAATCAAGTGATCTAATCATCATTGATGACATCAGAGAGTTTGATGGTAAGAACTATCCTTCGCTAGAAAGCCTTACATCGTACATCACTCAAATTCGACCCGATCTCGGTTATAGAGCTCTGAATGACATGCTCTTTATTGGTGCACCTATATCAGGCTTATTTGATTTCTAACTTGCTCGACACATGTTGTTGACATTACGAGTATTAACTTCCGCCAGAACCACATCACTTACCCAAGTTCCAACTACAACTAACTTTTTTGTAAGAACTGGTTCAAAGAAGAGCGGGCTAAGAGAACCAGGATCAAGTTTGTCCATGTCATCCATGCCTAGAATTTGACGATAATTTTTGAGACCAATAACATGAGTGATGTCGTTGTCAACAAGCCATATCAGTGCTTGGCACTCACTCTTGGCCTCCAATGCTTTTAATTCATCAGTCGCGCTACTCTCGAAAAGACCATTCGCCATTGGGGCTCCAATAAAGACTTGTTCCATCCAGCTCTGAGTTGGCAGGGTGGTAGGAAGAAAGATGAATCGAGAATCGGGAGACGACCTCACAATTTCTGAGATCTCTTTCCATGGTTTGTAAGTGTCCACTATTCGACGTCCACCCAAGGGATTCAAGTCAAAAAATCTAAAAATAGATGGTTGGATAAGAACAATGAGCCCAGATTAATAGTACATTTCTGAGTCTTGAACTACCTTTCATTGTCTAGTTTCTTTTCGAAAAGATCCTGATTCCTGGGTTCCAGAACTTGAACGGGCGTCACGTCTGTAGTTATTACTGCAAAACATAATTTTCGTGGATCGACTCCAGCTCCTAAAGATTCAGGAGTAACACAAGTCGAGATGTTCGAAATACGAATTGTTTGTGCGCTAGAAACTCTCCAGAAAAGTGTTTTACTCTGCCCATGAATCTTCACGACTGATTTGACGCCATCACGTTCAACAAGAATTTCATGGTTAGGAAGCAATGTCACAATCTTGACAGATAGGTCATAAAAGAAAGTCTGATTTAGGCTCGTCGGTAGCACCATCTGAACCTCGCCGCCCGTATTCCACCTGTGCTCGCCTTCTATAGGTAATAGATCACCAGTGAATTGCAGTTGTGTACTGTACGGTCCAATCCCACACGACTGGCAACTAGGCTGGCTGTTTCTCAGGACTCTATAAAGGTCAAACTTTACACTTTCCCCTGTATACACACCTGGCAAAAATTCAGAAGCCTGGAGCATAAACAATTCGCCAGGCAAATCGTACAATCGGCTATGACTATTCCAGATTGCATTTGTCAAGTATCGGTCTGGCAATAGAACATGAGTAATTTGTCTTTCGTTTAAGAGTGAGGATAACGCAAGGGGGCCACGACTCGCTGCTTCAGCTATCTCCTGCTCTTCCATTGATCCGAAAAGGGAATTGGCAATTGGGACATTTACATAATTCTGAATTGATCGTGAGAGACCGTTTAGAGGTAAGACTAAGAGACTGGGCTTTACTTCTTTCTTGATAGCTGCATTTAGAGAACTAAATTCCTTCTGAGGTTGAAAGATGTCTCGACCAGCCCACGGATTGAGATCAATTATTGCGAACACCAGCAAACCGAGACCTAATAAACTCCACAGTTTTTTGCCTAGACTTTTCACTTCTCTCTTGTTTGTAGAATTCTGCCACGCAATTAGGGCGATCAGTGGAAGAACTATTTGGGCAATCAAACCAAATCTTCCCTGATGTCGAACTCCTATCATCGCATATCGAAGAAGGTATGTGATATTCGGAAAAGCAAACGGACCTAAATGAAGTATGGGTTTTAGTGTCATGAACATCGCTACAATCGCAACGATTGACAGAAATCTCATGTAAGACTTGTTTTTATTCCGTATCCCCAGCAGTAAAGCCCCAAGCCCCATCGCACAAATGAACCCTCCATAAGTGGGGTACTCAACGGCAAAGTCAACGTCATATCTGCCGGGCTGAGGAAAAAGGAGATGGCTAGGACCGGTACGGAACCAATCAGTTAGTTGGCCAGAAAATTGAGACAGAAAGCTTAAATCTATATTTTTGGCCCTCCTACTATTGCCGAATTGGTTTCCGGCGTTTGCCAACGAATCCAAAAAGCGAACAAAAGTTTGGATTAGAACAACCGAAACAACAATGAACAAACCCCCCGTTCTTAGCTTAAAGCCAACCTTTCTCTCTGAATTCGAAGGGATTGTGAGCATTCCAATTGCCAGAATCAATATTGCAAACCATGCAAAGTAGGGGTCGAATAGAACGCATAGTGCGAAAGCAAGAGAGAGTTTCTTTGCATTCTTCAAAAACCCCGTTGATTGCGAATCCATAACGGCTATCAACATCAACACCAAAGGCCACATATGGACATAACTGGGATGATTCATTACCCGTAGCCTCAGCCAAGGAAGAGCCTCAATGATCAACACTGCGCTCATTGCAAAAATGGGCCTTAAGCCGATCCGCTTGGCCAATGCATAGGTTGCTAACCCTGTGCCAGCCCAACCTAGATATATGAGCACGTTTGTGGTCGCTATTGGTGAGAGAAAATGAGAGCCAAGCCAAAGGAAACTTCTAGGAATTAGTTGCGTGAACTCCTGCCATCTCCACGAAGATTCACCAAACGGATAGTTTGTGAATAAGTTTCTTGCCCACGGAGTTGCTTGATTGCTGTAAATTTGGGCAAATTGTATTGATGCACTGACATCTGTCGGTTTCCATCCGATAGTTGCATTACGATTTTGGACCAGCACTGGCCACATGAACCAGAGTGGATATGCCCCACAAAAAATTGCGATAAATATTTTTCGGATTACGTCATTCGAGCGCGCACCCGATTGCAAAATTGATGGCCTAGGAAAAGAGCGTTGGAAATTACTACCTAGAGCTGACATAAGTGAATCCCACTAACAATCTGAGTGATATCACACCGACAAAGCTCAAAGGATTATTTATAATTCTTGTCCACTTACCATTTTCAAGAAATACGGAGATATACCGATAAAAGAATCCAAGTTGTCTCTTTATATCTGAATCGTTTTCCCACTTGCTTTTATAAGCATCCATACTGCCAGAGTAATAAGACTTTTTTGCTAGATACCCCTTCAAAGATTGTTCATCTTCATTATGGAAAATTCCAGCCAAGGATCGCGGACGCGTAATGCCTCGACTTTGAATGAAATCATCCAACGGCCAATTCTCTACTGAAGACCCGGAGTTAACCAATGTTAGTCTCCCCATTTTCTTGAATCGCTTATCAAGGTCCCAGTCTTCGGGTCCTGGCGGAAGAGCCGCATCGAACCCACCAATTTTCTTGAAGTCGTCCAATTTGAAGAATCTCACTCCATCTATGCATGTTCCTGAATAGAAAGACCTTTCAAATCGACGAATTCTCGCAAGTTTTCCCTTGCCAAGGACTATTTCTTCAATGTGTAACGCAATTGGTTTGTTTGACAAGAACTCATTGACACAAGTCTCAATGAGATTCGGCGTGAGAATCATGTCTGCATCAATGAACATCCCATAAACACCGGTTGCGATATCTATAAGGCCATAATTTCTCTGAGCAGATCGTTCAGGGCCTTTGTCGAAAACTAGTTCCGTGTATTGACGTGACAATTCCTTTGTTCGGTCCGATGAATTGTTATCAACAACAATGATTTCAATGTTGGTCCAGGTTTGAAGTTGAATTGATTTAAGGCAATTCTCAATATTCTTTTCTTCGTTCTTAGTCGTTATGACTACTGAGACTTTTTCTTGCATGACCTACCGCAACTTACTAACTAGTTGACCCCGATGGAACAGGCCTCTTAAAAACTGATATCCGTATGAAATATGAGTAGCGATTACATACGGAAATGCGGCGATGGCGACTATCGGTTTTTCAAATCGCATTAGATCCAAAACTCCAACAACAACTGCACTGAGATAAACACCAATACCCACAAGTGCCAACAATCCGATAAAGGTAGGAAGTAACAACGTGACTGGAGCGATTAAGAACATCAGGAAGACTAAAGATGGAAAGAAGTACTGGATGCGACGTGAAGTTTCTGGAAGATGCCGTGCAAAATAGCCGCGATGCAAACCATAAGCACCCACTTGTTTCATATGTCGGCGCAGTCCTTCTCGTCTGTGATGCCAGACAATCAGATCAGGAACATACGTCACCTTGTGACCTGCGCGGAGCAGTTTGAGGCACAAGAAAGTGTCTTCTCCCGGCCAGTACGGTGAGTCAAAACCGTCAACGTTGATAAATACATCACGTTTGATCATGAGGTTCACTGATGGCCAGTCATCAACATCTCTCTGTTCACCAACAGGTCGATATCGTTCAGGCGAACCACCTGTAATGCGACTCGAGAAAACAACACCCGATACCTTCTGCTTAAATGAGTCACTTACTGGCGTCATAGCTGGACCGCCAAGTGCAACCGAGCCAGAAGTGAATTTCGTTAGGGCGAGGGATAAGAGATTTGATTCCGGATACGAATCATCGTCTAGAAAAACTAGGTATGTACCTGCTGCCGCTCGCGCTGCAAGGTCACGTTTTTCAGCTGGTCCTACTCTGCCAGAACTCATCATCTCTATGCGTGGTTCTTCTGGCCATTCAGAGACTTGTTCGTCGTTAGTGACTATAAAAAGTTCCCAATCCGAGTAATCCAACCCAACTATGTACGGAACAGTTTCGCGCACATAGTCGTTTAGTTCCTTGACAGGGATGATGATTGAGAAAGTGGGCATCACGCCAGCCGAGTTGCGAAATTACGCAGAGACAGAAACTCGTTCTGCTTCTGTTTGTTTTCCTTCATTTCGAGTGAGGTTGAAAATATGTTGACGAACACGGCGAATAGCTCTAATGCTGTACGTAAACAAGAATTGCCAATCTCTCTTGCGCATCTTTCCAAGGAACATGATCTGACGGGCAATAAATCTGGGATTAAACGTAATTGAGTAAATCTCGCGAATTGCCTTGTAATACTCATCGTGAGGCAGTGGCGCTGTCACGATGAGTTTGCTCATGTCATGGTCGTCGTAGTCGTCTGTGAGAAGAATGCCTTGGTCAATGCATTCTTGGTGATATGGGGTGAAGTCAAGCGGTGTGCAAATCGTGACTTGCAATGTTCGAGCAAGTCCTCTATACATCAAGCTTTTGACAGTCTTAACAGTGAGATCAAGTTGCTCTCGGGTCTGCCAGTAATAACCAACCATGATGGTGAGGTGCGGATGTAAGCCGTACTTAGTCATCCACGTGAGACAGCTCTCAACATGTTCCATTTGATAGCCCTTATTGAGACGCATCAGTGTCTCATCATCTGCAGCTTCAAATCCGAGCAACACAAATCTAAAGTTTGCCTTTGCCATCAACTTAATTGTCTCTTCATCGAGGTACTCAAATCGTGTATTGATACCGAAGTAGCAACCTTTTTTGTGCAGTCCTCTGTCAATGATTCCTTGAGCGAATTGACGAGCTTCGCGACCGCGATACCAAACACCAGAGTCATCAAATATCTCTTTAACTCCGTGATTTTCGATTAGATCTTGGTATTCATCAAGACTGCGCTCAACAGACATCATTGAGAAAGTGAGGTCTGGGCCGTTGTAGCGACAGAATGTGCACTTACCAAACATGCAGTCTCTAACCACACTGCTTGCATATGTTCCCGGGGTATTGAGAAAGTTTCCATTCTCGTATGCGTAATCTTTCCAGCGAACAAGATCGCGGTCGATTAAAGGAGTTTTATCCAATGGTTCAACTTGAATGAAGTTGCCAGTCGAACGAGACTCGGTCTCGGATGTACGAATTGTGAGACCTTCAATATCTGAGGTCATTCGCCAAAACGGATTCGTTGCCATTTCATTAACAAGTCGCAACAGTACAAAGTCCAAGTTATTGCTTCGTAGAACAACATCAATATCTGATTCATCGAGTGTTTCTTCTGGTCGACGCATCGAGTGATACCCAGTAATCACAATCGTCGTACTCGGAAGAAGTTCTTTCAGTTGACGCGACGTCTTCCAATAAAACTTCATTACAGGTGTCGTGCTTTCGAACACCACAACATCTGGTTGCCAAGCAACTAAGTCGCTTAGCCATTTGTCATAATCCTTGAGTTGCGCATTTCCATCATCCCAATACACATCATGACCAGCTTGATCAAGAGCTGTCGCAGCTTGTGCATGAATAACTGGTAACAGATACGTTGGTTTTTGGAAAAACTGAACGTTGCGGTTCTGTGACACCATTGCCTTTTGGCCCTGGTCATTTACGATTGGTGGGTACGAAATTGCGACTTTCATGTGCTCTCCTAAAAAAACGTTTCCATTAGTATTCGACCGCCTGGCACGCCACGTTCGCGAAGAATTTGTACGGTGTCGGTGATCATTTGCCTGTTTCCACAGAGGTAGTAATGGGACTCAGGATTCATCTGTTCCCTTGATAGTACTGAAGTAATTCTCTCACCATTCCCGTTTGCGGGTTGGCTGACAGCGGTGATGTAGCGACTTGGCTCGTAATCATCAGATTCATATTTTTCATCTTCATGACGGATGCCGTGATACAGCTTGTAATCGAGCCACGGAAAGGACTTTATGAAGGAATGAAAAGGCGCAACGCCAGTTCCACTTGCGATAAAAACAAAAGAATCTTCTGCTATGGCTTGAATTGGTAAACAAAACTCACCATATGGTCCACCAATTTCGACAAGATCGCCAGGCTTACAACGGCCGAGAGCTGGGGTCACGATTCCATCTTCAACTTCACGAATCAAAAAATCAATGAAGTCATCATCCGCCGCAGAATACATGGAGTATTCACGGTTGATTCCAAGTTCCTTGGTACCGACACTGAAACACTGGCCAGCTTTGATTGGCACGTTTGGGCGTTCTGTGCGAAGCCTAAAGGTCGACTCAGAAAGCCTTATATTCTCGATGACCTTGAAACTATCCATAAGGAGACCATTCTACATTTGGATAGATGCGTAACACTGGAATGGGTCAACCTTTACTGCTCTACAAGTCGGGACAAACATGTGCCGTAACCAGTTTTTGCAAATTTATTTGCGATTTGCATCAAACCTTGTTTGCTTAGCTGACCATTTTCCCATGCAATCTCCTCAGGACGCAAAGACTTTGTGTCCCGCCATTACTAAATAACACGTGCCTAATTCCTAAGGAGCATGATTCGGTTGTGGTGCTTCAAAATGCCGTACGCCCGTGAAGGTAGAACATTGATGCGAGGTATCTTCTCGCCGCAACTGTAAATGTCTTCTTTGGTTCACCAGGACTGTTCCTGCAGCAATGGCCAATAGCCAAAAAATGGTTTACCGATTGTTTCATTAACTGATCAAATCAATAATCACGCGTGGTGCGCGAGGGGGGACTTGAACCCCCACGTCCTTTCGAACACTGGCACCTGAAGCCAGCGCGTCTGCCATTTCGCCACTCGCGCGAGTAGAGACATGACGCTACCTACCCTTTGCCACCCACCCAACAGTGGTTATGAAACTGAAGCTATTCCCTGTTGGATGGTTGCGAAATCAAGGCGTTCGAGAAATACGGTGATGCGACCGGGGTAGCCGATGCCGGCAGTCCCAAATACTTAGATCCATGTAATAAGACCCACAAGATGGTCGGCGTTAGGACACCTTGAGCACAACTGTTTTTGTCACAACCGAACCTTTTTTTGGCCTAATGGTAAGCGTTACCTTGCAAAGCCCCTTCTTGATTCCCTTCACAGAGGAACCCGCAAGCTTGCAATAGCGTGATGAACTTGAGAGCACCTTCACGGAGATTTTTGCTCCGGTAGGAATAACTGCCTTTGCATACTTCGCAATAGCGGTTGCCGATGCTGCTCTTGTCGCAGACACCACTGGTTGAGATATCGCCATGGTTGAAGGTGGTGCAACAGTGACCACAGAACTCGATGTTGTGACAGGAGCAGGTGTTGTTGATGGTGCAACAGTGACCTCAGTATTCAATGTTGTAGCTGTGGAGACCGGAGGACTAGTCGTCACCGGGGCAGCTGTAGTGGGTGCAGCTGTAGTGGGTGCAGCTGTAGTGGGTGCAGCTGTAGTGGTGGCGGCGGACCGTGTAACAGCAATGGCATAGGTGGTGGTTGAGCTCCCCGAGACAGAGTTGACTGCGAAGGAGATGTTTTCAGTTGCGCCTTCAGCAACCGACAAGGCTTCAGTATCAGATGACATCGCAATAGTTCCCGACGTATTGGTGCGCTTGATGGCGGCACCAGATGCACTAGCCATTGCCGTGAAAGTAACCGATGCAGATCCATTAGGAATGATGAGTGAATAACTAGTTACGGCTGGGTCGAAGGAAGGTGTGAGCGTTCCTACATCAACGGAAACCAAATCTAAAGTTGATACCGAAGAAATATCAAGTGCAGCGAATCCATCTGCGGCGGCAACGCCACCAATATTGACACCGGCGGCACCAATAAGGAGTCTGCTATCACTTCCGCTGTACAACGCATCACCGAGGAGAGCATTGACAACAGATGGGGCTTGGCGGCCAATACCTTGCCACGAAGTTCCCGTCCATCGCGCTACACCACCCGACGTACCAAACGCACCAGGAAATGAACCGCCAATAAACATTTGCGAACCTACGGAGGTGATTGACCTGACTACTGCGCCAGTCCCGAATTGCGCACTGAAGCTGTTAAAAGCAGAAAATTCTCCTGTCGTAGTGTTGTACACACCAAGTTGATCTGCAACGCTCGATAACGAAGTGAATGTTCCTCCTACATATATGTCGGTGCCCACAGTTTGCATTGTGTAGATACCAAAACCTGAGCCGAAAAATGAACAGCTAATTGCTGTGATGGGTTGCGTCCAGGTTGTGCCATCAAATTTATGAAATGCATTCCTTCGGTTTGTTGAGCTAGAACTGCACGTTGCGCTGTTGCGGTAACCACTTACATAGATGGACGTGCCCGTGCCCACCACTTCAATGTCGTGGACCACATAGTCAACTGTGCTAGAGGTGAACGGTTCTGAGTCGGAGTCGATACTGCGCCAATCCATGCCATCCCAAGTAGCGATGTTTCTTGTGTACGAAACTTGAAAGCCACTAGTTCCATTGTTGATCCCGTTATTGAACTTTCCGCCAACAAGCAAAATGTCCATACCGTAAAGGCGATTGTTGAATTGCACCGTGAGAGCTGCTGCGTAGTCGCCTGCTAAATCTCGAGGGCTGCCCACACCGAAGTTTGCATTGGTTCCGCCCGATACGGCTAGCCCTACCCAAGCACTACCCGACCATTTGGCAACCATGTCTGCAGTGACATCACCGCCAGCATCGTTGAATTCACCAGCGATATGGAGATCGCCTTTGTACATCACCATGTCATGCACGATGGCATTGATGGCGCCGCTTGCACCCAGTCCCGACCATGCAGTGCCGTTCCACTTTGCAACGTAATCTGCTGCTGCAACTCCGGCGAAGTTGGTAAAGCAGCCTGCAACATAGATTTCTGTATTAGAGACCTTCAGAATTTTCTTAATGCCAGGACTAGATACCACACCTGCAGTGTCATCGGCTCCGCATGAACCAGCGTCATATGAAACTGTTGCAAAGGTTGAATAGCTATTGACCTGAGCAGCATGCGCTATGCGGGAGGGTTCAGAGGCCTTCTCAATGAATAGCGTGACGGCAGACATGAGAAGAACCGCGATTGCGAAACCTCTGGATTTTCCACGCTGCAGACCCTGCATGACCCAAAACGCTAATCAATGGAGGTAGAAAATTCAAGGGTGTGAACGTTGACTAACGCTGGCACCTGAAGCTACCTACCCTTTGTCACCCACTGACAACAGCCCCCAAGTAACCTGTGCGTATGGCTAAAGGAACCGTTGAACGGTCTATCGAGAACATTTTTGATGGCGTGTTCTCGCGCGCCTTTAAGAGTGGTGTGAAACCCCTGCAAATTGGCAGGCGCCTCTTGCAGGTGGTCGATTCCGAGCGTGATCTTGATGCCCAAGGCCGCCGAGTGGTGCCGAATAGCTATTTGGTGCAAATGAGCGCCGCTGATCGTGAAGGCTTTGCCGACTTGGAAGGTTCGCTTCTGCAAGAACTGACTGCGGCATTGCGCGAATACATCGCAACAGAGGGTTACCACGTGGAAGGCAAGGCTCGTGTTGCATTGCGCACGAACCCTGATTTGCGCAAAGGCAAGTTCGACATTGAAAGTCGGACCGTGATGCCCGATGAAGTGCTGGTGCCTAGTTCCACTATTGGCGCTGTGGGTTCTGTTCCACTCCCCCCTCGTACTTTGGCAACTGTTGTGGAGACACCGGAAGTAAACGCAGGTGCGTTGTGGGTTGCGCCATCAAGTTCTGATTCACCGCCAGCAGTGCTGACATTGCCAGGTGGGCAGCGCATTGAACTGCACGAAGGTCATTACGTGTTGGGTCGCCATTTGGAAAACGACATCGTGTTGAACGACACCAATGTCAGCCGCAAGCATGCAGAGTTTGTATGTGCAGCAGGCGAAGTAATGGTGCGCGACTTGGGAAGCACGAACGGCACCAAAGTAAATGGCGTTGTGGTGGGTGGCGAACAATTGCTGCAACACGGAGATGTCATCAACTTCGGAACCGCCCAGGTGACCTTCGAGGCCTCGTAGTCGTTAATGACTGATGCCTTACTCAACGCCCTGAAGCTGATTCTTCTTGCGCTGATTTATTTGTTCTTCGGCCGTGTGCTGTGGGCTGTGTGGAGCGAAGTGCGCACCCCAGTGATGCCAGCAGCTCGCGTTGGTGGCGGCAGTGCGTCGCGTAGTCGTGCGAAGAAGTCTGCGGGTAAAGGCGTGCCATTGTTTGTGGTGATTGAACCAAAGCAACACCGAGGCGCCACATACACATTGTCGAGCGTGCTTGCCATTGGTCGTTTGGAAGATAACGACATTGTGATTGATGATGATTCCTTTATATCTAGCCATCATGCGCGTATTGAAATACGGCCAGAAGGCACATGGGTAGTGGATTTAGGCAGTACTAATGGCTGTTATGTGAATGGTCAACGGGTTGCCGATGAGCGATCCGTGCGAAAAGGCGACAGAATTCAAGTGGGCTCAACAGTGTTGGAGATGCGTTCATGAAATTGAAATGGGGCGCAAGTACCGATGTGGGCATGGTGCGACAGCAGAACGAAGATTCGTTTCTGGCTGAAGAGACATTGTTCGTGGTTGCAGATGGCATGGGTGGCCACAACGCAGGTGAAGTAGCAAGTGCATTAGCGGTAACCACGCTAAAGGCCGGCGCACGTCTGGGTATTGATACCACGGAAGATTTTCGTGAGTTAGTGCAGCAGGCAAACAGTGCGATCTACACCGCAAGCTTGGATGACAGCACACAAAGCGGCATGGGCACAACAGTGACTGCACTCAGCATTGTGGAAGGCGAAGAGCCGCGCGTGTTGGTGGCAAACGTTGGTGACTCACGGGCGTACTTGTGGCGCAGTGGCGCGTTGAGCCGTTTAAGTGTTGACCATAGTTACGTGCAGGAACTGGTGAACGAAGGCATTATTACGCCAGAAGCCGCACGTGTGCACCCACGACGCAACATTGTGACTCGTGCCTTGGGTATTGACCGTTCAGTGATGGTTGATGTGTTCACACATTTCGTACGTACTGGTGACCGCATTGTGTTGTGCAGTGATGGTTTGGTAGATGAAGTTGCTGATGTGGAAATAGCACGGGTACTTGGCCAACACACAGACCCGCAGGAGACTGCAGAGGCATTAGTAATGGTGGCGAACACCAATGGTGGCCGTGATAACACCACCGTGATTGTGGTGGACGTGCTTGATGACATCAGTGAGCCAATTGCTTCAACGACACCTGACAACACTGCGCCGATGCAATCGCCAAGTGTTGACTCTATTGATTCGGGGCTTGTGGGTGCTGGTGTTGGTTCTGCTTTGGTGAAAAAGAAGAGCCGTGTGGGCATGGTGTTGTTCTGGACTGCACTAGTTGCAATTGTTCTTAGTGGCATCACGATTGTGGGTGTGTATGCACGTAGCGGTTACTTCATTGGGTTCGACAAAGACAGCAGGGTTGCTGTGTATCGCGGACGTGTTGGCGGAGTGCTGTGGTTTAACCCCACTATTGATACCCAGACAACATTGTCGGGTGAAGATTTGCCAGAAGACGTATTGCGTGATGTTGCGTTGAACCGCACATTCACATCGTCTACTAACGCAAGTAAGTATTTGGCACTGATTCGTATTGCAATCATCGATGCGACCACCACCACAAGTACAACCAGCACCACCGTTGGATAATTCACTCGCACGCAGCCGCCGTGGGGTGGAACTGGGCCTGGTGTTGTTGGCTGGTTTCATTACCGCTGGTGCATATGTATTGGCGTCGTTAGGCCAGCGTTCTTCCATGCCAGCCCGCATTGTGCCGTTCATGTTGTTTGTGTTGTCGCTGTTAGGCGCTGCACATGTTGCGGTGCGGTTTGTGGCACGCGGTGCAGACCCACTGATTCTGCCAACGGCAGCGTTGTTGCACGGCATGGGCTTTGTGATGATCGCACGGCTGAGCGACAGGTGGGCAGGGTTGCAAGCCACATGGAGCTTTGTAGGTGTCGCGGCGTTCATTGCAACGCTGGTGGTGTTGGAACGCCCCGGTGATTTGCGCAGATACCAATTCACGTCGTTGGCACTTGGTGTGTTGCTGTTGTTGTTACCAATGGTGCCTGGCGTTGGCTTCACTAGTGGTGGTGCGCGCATTTGGGTAAGCGTTGGGCCGATCAACTTTCAGCCGGGTGAGTTCGCAAAGATTTTGTTAGCCGTGTTCTTTGCTGCGTACTTGGCAGAGCGTCGCGAATTGATTGTGCAGGGCCACACGAAGATATTGGGCGTTACGTTGCCAGAGCTTCGTCACTTGGCGCCGATCCTGGTTGCGTGGGCAGTCAGTGTTGTGGTGATGGTGGGCGAAAGAGACTTGGGTTCGTCACTGATGTTCTTCACGTTGTTCGTAGTGATGCTGTGGGTTGCAACTGAACGCACCAGTTTCTTAGTTATGGGTATTGGGCTGTTCGTAGGCGGAGCAGTGATTGCGTACAACTTGTTTGACCATGTGCAGACACGTGTTGAGATTTGGCTGAACCCGTGGGACCAATACACCGAGCGTGGTTACCAACCGATTCAGGCCTTGTTTGCATTAGCGAATGGCGGCATGACTGGTACAGGGCTTGGCATTGGAGACCCTGGTGCAATACCGGCAGCGCATAACGACTTTATTTTCGCGGCCTTAGGTGAAGAGTTGGGCTTGCTGGGTGGCGTATCGATTCTTAGCGCGTTCGTGTTGTTAGTTGGTGCTGGCATGCGCACTGCACTGCGCGCACAACGTGACTTTGAGAAGTTGTTGGCAACGGGCCTCACCACCATTGTGGCGATACAGACATTCATCATTATTGGTGGTGTGTTACGTGTGGTGCCTCTTACTGGTGTGACGTTGCCGTTCATGAGCTACGGCGGATCATCATTAGTAGCCAACTATGTGGTGCTGGCATTATTGATTCGCATTAGTGACACCACGGCGCGCAGTTTGCATGAGGTGCCAGATTCATCCAGCATTGCCGAGCGTTTTGCATTGTGGCGCTTGCGTAGGGCGGCTGCGGCATGAACCAGCGTATTCGTCACCTGACTGTTGCACTGATTGTGTTGTTCGGTCTGTTGTTTGTGCAACTGACTAACTGGCAAGTGGTGCAACGTGATTCGTTAGTTAGTAACCCACGCAACAACCGCATTACCT